>DASVBU010000016.1:0-2212 GCA_036375695.1 Acidimicrobiia bacterium
GGCGAGAGTGCGGATGGCAGCCACCGGGCCGGCCGTCTCGTGACGGTGGTTCACAGTGACGTATGCCACCAGGGGCCAGGTGGCCGCGGCCCCGAAGCCCACGAGCGTGTCGGCGAACCGGGCGCGTACCCACGGGGTCTCCATGCCGAACCTGGCGACGATGGCGTCGATGGCGGGTGTCCACTTCATGCGCCCGAGCCCGCGGGCTGCCTGGACCCGGATCTCCGGCTCCCTGTCGTCGAGGTGCTCGAGGAGCACGGGCACGGCTTCGTCGTCGGCCAGCTCGGCAAGGGCCATCGCGGCCCGCAGACGCTTGACCTTGGGGAAGGACCGCCGCAGGTCGGAGACCAGCTCGTCGACCACGCCGTGCCGGGCCACCAGCCGCTCCAGGTTCTCCAGGTCGGATCCAGCGAGGGCGTTGCGGACGTCGATGAGGGCGTCGATGAAGGCCGGGTCGGTGGCGGCCTTGGCGGGGACCGGGTCGGTCGAGTGCTCGAACGCGACGTGGCGGCTGATCAGCCGCATGTGCGACCGCTTCCGGGCCTCGGCCCGGCGTCGTCGCGATCGGTTGATCGCCTTGAGGATGATGAGCGCCGCCACGCCGAGGGCGTTGAGGACGAGCACGACCAGCGTGGCGAACTGAATGGGTTCGATGAGGGACATTTCGTCGCCTATCTCATCGGCCCGTCAGGGGCCGATATGAAGTCAGATGCGCTGACGGATCCGGGCGAGGAGCTCGGGGAGGCGGAAGGGCTTGCGGACGTAGTCGACCGCGCCCCGGTCGAGGCTCTCCACGGCCGTGCGCTCGTCGTCGACCCCGGTGAGGATGATCACGGGGGTCTCGATGCCCTCCTCCCGCCACTTCTCGATGACCTCGATGCCCAACAGCCCGGGCATGAGCTGGTCGAGGATGGCGAGATCGTGCTCGGAGTCGATCCCGAGCTGATACGCCTGGTGCCCATCACTGGCGACGCTCACCTCGTACCCGTTGGACTCGAGGGCCGTGGTGAGCAGGGTGGTGATGGTTTCCGAGTCGTCGGCGATGAGGATCTTCGGCATCGTGTTCTCGGGCCGGAACGCTAACCCCCAAGGAGCGGCGTGGTGGGTATTCCACGCGATAAGTGTTCGAGTTGTGCTATAACAGATCTAATGAACGACGTACAAAGGCATAGAAGGCCCGCGATCTGGCTCGGTGCCGGGTTCCCCTTGCTGGTCACCGTTGTCGCCGTCGGGCTGCAATTGTCCTGGTGGGGTGACCTGCCCGATCCCATTGCCGTCCACTGGACCGGGAACACGGTCGACGGCTTCGGCTCCAAGGTGATGGTGCCATGGGCCACCGCGATTCTCGCCCTGGTCTTCCCGCTGATCATGACGGTGGCGGTGCTCGCCGCATTGGATCGTGGCAGCCGTGGCCCGAACCTTCGGTTCATGATCTCGGTGGCTGCCTCGTTCGCGGTGATCATGGCGACCCTGCTCACCGGATCTCTCTACATCCAGCGGGGTCTGGTGGATGCCGCCGATGCCGGCTCGATCGGCCCGGTGGTCCTGGCCTCCGTGGTCGGAGGTGTGGTTGCGGGTGTGATCGCCTGGTTCCTCCAGCCGAGACAGGAGACAGTGGTGGGCGGGGAGCAGGCCACACCCCTCGAGATGAGCCCGTCGGAGCGGGCCGTCTGGGCCAGCGAGATCGGAATGACGCCCGCGTTGATCATCGTGGTCGGACTCGGGACCCTGATGAGCGCGGTGGCCGCGGTGATGATCTGGATCAATGGTGACCGCGTCGTCGCCATCCCGCTGACCGTGACCGCGGTGGTGATCGCGGTCCTGGTGTTCGGATACAGCCGGGCCCGGGTGATGGTCGACGAGCGAGGCCTGACCGTGAAGCCGGTGATCGGTTGGCCCAGGTTCCACGTCCCGGTCGAGGAGATCGAGGCGGTGGAGACCCGGGACGTGTCGGGTCTGGCCGAGTTCGGGGGCTACGGCTTCCGCTGGATCCCCGGAGCGTTCGGGGTCATCCTCAACAGAGGGGAGGCGATCAGCGTCACACGCTCGAATGGACGGCGGTTCGTAGTCACGGTCGACGACGCAGCCACCGGGGCCGGGCTTCTCCAGGCCTACGCCCAGAGGCGGGGCTGATGTTGATCCGCATCGACCCGGGGTCGGCAACGCCGATCTTCGAACAGATCGCCGACTCGGTGCGCAAACAGGTGGCGTC
>DASVBU010000033.1:0-211424 GCA_036375695.1 Acidimicrobiia bacterium
CCATCCCATGCTCCATGACCGTCGCTGGCCCAAGATCGAGTCCGACGGCTCGATGTCGGTCGACGAGCTGGTGACGATGCGCGGCTACGACGGCGAGGTCGCCGATGTGTGGGCGGGGGAGGCCGAGTTGCGTCTCTTCGAGTCCCCCTGGGACGAACTGTCCTATCTGGAGCCGTTGGAGATCATCGGCGGCTACTACCACCGGGTCGGCGTGTCGTGGCGTCAGGGGACGACGCTCAGGTCGTAGTGCCCTCGGCGATCTGGAGGGTCTTCAGATCGGAGTGGAAGTCGAGCGCGTAGTCGCCTCCCTCACGGCCGATTCCCGAGATCCCCATCCCACCGAAAGGTGCGGTCAGGTCTCGCACCAGGAAGGTGTTGACCCAGATCGTCCCGGCGCGGACGGCGGACCCGACCCGGTGTGCTCTCTCCTCCGAGCCCGTGTAGATGATCGCCGAGAGACCGTATCGGGTCGAGTTCGCCAGCTCGATCGCCTCGGCCTCGTCCCTGAAGGTCTGGATGGTGAGCACCGGGCCGAAAACCTCGCGCTGGACGATCTCGGAGTCGTTGTCCCTGGGCTCGACCAGCGTCGGGAGATACCAGAGGCCGTCCTCCTTCCACCGCTCACCGCCGCGGATCACCTTGTCGCCGTGCTCCCGGGCCCGCTCCACGAAGCCCTCGACGCGGCGCATGTGGTCGGGGTGGATCAGGGGTGAGATGGTGGTCGTGGGGTTGCGGCTGTCGCCGAGGACGTGGGCGTCGGTGTGGCGATGGAACAGTTCCAGGAACTCCGGGGCAACCGACTCCTCGACCAGCATCCTGGTGCCGGCGAGGCACACCTGCCCGGCGTCGTCGTACTGGCCCGCAGCCTTCCTGGCCGCGGCTTCGAGATCGGCGTCGGCGAAGACGAGCAGCGGCCCCTTGCCGCCCAATTCGGCGGTGAACGGCACCAGGTTGACCGCGGCCGACTCGCCGACGAGCCGCCCGGTCTCGGGCGAACCGGTCAGCGAGATGCGACGGACCCGGCGGTCCTTGACCAGAGCGGCTCCCACCTCCTCGCCGATGCCCTGGACGATGTTGAGCACACCGGGCGGGAATCCGGCCTCGTGGGCCAGGTCGGCCAGCAGCGACGCGCTCAGCGGCGACCACTCGGCGGGCTTCAGGATCACCGTGTTGCCCGCAGCCAGGGCGGGGGCGATCTTCCAGGTGGCGAGTAACCACGGGGCATTCCACGGCGTGATGATCACGGCCGGACCGGCCGGCATCCGCTGGACGCGGTTGCGGGTGCCCTTCGACGACCAGACCCGCTCCTCGTACGCCACGGCGAGGTCGGCGTAGTTGCGGAAATTCTCCGCTCCCCTGTGGATGACCCGCGCCTCGAGGCTCTCCAGCAGCATGGCCATGTCGATGCACTCCACGATGGCCAGGTCGGGGATGTTCTCGTCGATGAGGTCGGCGAGACGATGCATCACCTCGGCCCGGCTCTCCGGCCCCATCGCCGCCCATTTCGGGAAGGCCTCCATCGCGGCACTGACCGCCATGTCGGCGGTGAGCGCGTCGCCACGGGCCACGTCGGCGAGCTTCCAGTCCCAGTCGAGGGGTGACCGCACCTCGAAGGTCCTCTCCGAGCCGACCCTGCGCCCTCCGATGAAGTGGTCGGGGGAGACCGCCACAGATGAGATCTCGACTCGCTCCGAAGGCATGGTGGTGGGGGTCAGGTTATACCCGGGGCGGTAGGCTGGCGCCCGCGCAGCAAAGTGACCCGAGGAGTGACACATGGGTGAGATCGTCGGTGCCGGGCTCATCAGCCACGCCCCCACCATCATGCTTCCCGAGGAGGTCCGCTACGAGCTCAACGAGGGCAAGGAGATCAGCCTCGTACCGGGCCTGGTCCGCCTCAAGGACGAGGTGCTCTCCCGTCTCCGCCCCGACACCATCGTCATCGTCGACTCGCATTGGTTCACCACGGTGGAGCACGTCCTCAGTGCCCACGCCCACCGGTCGGGGAGGATGACGTCCTCTGAGCTCCCGCGTGGCATGTCGGGCGTTCCCTACGACTACGACGGCGACCCCGAACTGGCACATCTCGCCGCCCGGTTGGGGAAGGAACTGGGGACTCCGACGCACGCCACCGACGACGAGTACCTGCCCGTCTACTACGCCACCGTGAACCTGCTCCATTACCTCCACACCGACGAGAAGGTGGTCTCGGTCTCCGTCGTGCAGACCGGCGAGCCCGACGACTTCCTCACCATGGGGGAGGCCATCGGCGAGGCCGTGCGACGTTTGGACCGGCGCGTGGTCATCCTGGCCTCCGGTGGCATGAGCCACACCTTCTGGCCACTCAAGGAGCTGGTCAAGCACGAGGCTTCGGACCCGATCCACATCTTCACCCCCGAGGCCCGTGCCGCCGACGAGCTGCGTCTCGAGTGGATGCAGCAGGGCAACCACCGCCGGATCGTGGAGACCATGGACGAGTACATGGCGGTCAACCCGGAGGGCGGCTTCGGGCACTACTTGATGATGCTCGGCGCCATAGGCGGCGCCGACTGCATCGCACCCGGCGAGTTGTTCTCCGACTACGAGAACGCCACCGGCACGGGGCAGGTGCACGTGTGGTTCGAGCAACCCGAAGGCGGGTGGACCGGCTGAGACCACGGCGCGTGGCACAATCCCACTTGTGGCACGCAGGTCCCGCCAACTCATCGAGCCGCTGGCCCGGCTCGCCGAGGCCGTCGAAGGAGTCGATCTCCGCGCTGCCGAGAGACTGGGGCATCCGGAGATCAGCGGCATGCGGGACCGCATCTCGAGTGCGATCCGGAACTACCTGATCCCCCGATTGGAGCGACCGCACGCTCCCCTGGTGGTCGTTTTCGCCGGGCCCACCGGCTCGGGCAAGTCGACGCTGGTCAACACCCTCACCGGTCTCGATCTGACGATCGCCGGCGCCCTGCGGCCAACGACATCCAAGCCGTTGGTCCTGGCGGGGCACGCCGCCGACGGCGAGCTCGCGGTAGGGGGCACCGAGGCGGACGTCATCGTGGGTGGCGCGCCGGTGCTCGAGCACATGACCTTCATCGACACGCCCGACATCGACTCCACCTCCACCGAGCATCGGGTGATAGCGGAGTCGCTGATCGACCGTGCCGACATCGTCGTCTTCGTCGTGTCCGCCAATCGGTACGCCGACGCCGCGCCGTGGGAGGTGTTGCGACGGGCGATGTCCCGAGGAGCCACCGTCGTGCCGGTCGTCAACCGTCTCGGCCCCGGCAACGGCGCCGTCGTCACGGACTTCAGTGCGCGGCTGCGGGCGGCCGGTCTCGACGTCGCTCCGGTCCGGGTTCCGGAACATCACCTGCCGAGTGGCGCCCAGCACATCCCGACGCCGGCGGTGCGAGAGCTGAGACGACGACTGTTCAGGGTGGCCAAGGCGCAGCGCGATCACCAGGTCGAAGTGACGAACCGGGTCCTGAACAACACCGCGGACCAGGCGGCCGACCTGGCGAGACGTATCAGGGACCTTGCTGCAGAGGTGGCCGGCGTCGCCGACTCGATCGTCACCGGTCTCTCGGAGGCTCCCTCGGTCGAGCCGGATCCGGGTCGGGAATGGGCGCGGGTCGGGTCGGGTCGGTCCTTGGTGGAGAGGTTTCGTGGCGACGACTGGGAGGCCCGCGTGGTCGAGGGCCTCACCGGCGAGATCGAAGGCCGGCTCCGGTCGGACATCGTCCGACATGCCTATGTGGTGGTGGAGTCCGCCGGGGGAATGACCGCGGTGGCCGCGAAGGCCTCCGGGGTGATCGAGGGGGCGGTCTCGTCGTGGCTCCGTTTCACGGGTCGGGTCGCCGAGGCCGAGAAGCTCTCCGAGCGGTCTTTGGTTGCGGCCGCGCTCATCGAGCCCGTGGCCGGACAGGATCCTGACGACCCGGTGGCTCGCGTGCGCCGCGACCTCGATGGCAGGCTCGCGGTGGTATGGCAGCATTTCGCCACGATGCTGGCCGAGGGCTGGTCGTCGCTGGCCGGGGACCCCGACCCCGGGAACCTGCAGGAGCTGGCCGCCGAAGTGGTGGCCGCACGTCAGCTCGTCGATGCATGAGGCCCTGACCGGGCTGCTCGACACCGCTGACCTGGCGTTGGCGGCGGTCCGCGACGTCGTCGGTGACGTCCCTTCCCTGGCGAGACTGGTCAACGACGCCCGGCTCCGTCTCGATCATCCCGAGGACACGCTGGTGGTGGCGCTGGCGGGTGGCACCGGGTCGGGCAAGTCCAGCATCTTCAACGAGATCGTCGGTTCCGAGGTGGCCCCCGTCGGCGAGATCCGCCCCACCACCTCCAACCCCTTGGCCGCGGTGCCGGAGCGATCGAGGAGCTCGTTCGACGGCTATCTCGACCACCTCGGCATCGGGAGCCGTGTCGGCCACGGGCATGAGGGTTTCTGTCTCATCGACCTGCCCGACACGGACTCCGTGGTCGTGGAGCACCGGCACCGCGTCGAGGAGATCTTGCCCCGAATCGACGTCCTGGTGTGGGTGGTCGACCCCGAGAAGTATCGAGATGCCGCGCTCCACCACCGCTACCTCCAACCCCTGGCCGACTACTCGTCGCAGTTCCTCTTCGTCCTCAACCAGGTGGACCGCCTCGCACCTCCGGACGCCGACGCGGTGGTCGCCGACCTGGCCGTCGCCTTGAGCCAGGACGGCATCGAGACACCGACCATCCTCGCCACGGCGGTGCCACCCGATCTCCCGGCCATCGGAGTGGACGCGCTCCTGGCACGGCTGCGGGAGATGGGTGAGCACCCGAAGAACCTCTTCCGGAAGCTGGTGACCGATCTCGGCAAGGCCGCCGCCGAGATGGAGGCCTTGCTGGGGAGCCCTGTGGGCTATCGGGAGCTGATGGCACCGGTCGTCGGAAGAGTGGCCGAGCTCATGGTCGCCGGCGATCGGAAGGGTGCTTCTGACACTCTCAGCGGTTTCGTCGACGAGGTGGCCCAGCGGGTGGGCGGTGAGCCTGCCCGTCGGATCACCGCAGACTCGGCCGACCTTCCCGAGGCGGTGGGGCGAGTGGTCGAGGCGTTCCGGCAGCCGAGCTCCTGGTGGCGGAGACGGAGGCCGGCCGACCCGGCGAAGGTCCTCGAGGCCCGGCGGGAAGTGGAGAGGATCATCGCGCCCATCACCGCGATCATCACGGCCCGGGCAAGAGCCCTCGCCCAGGTCGCCGAGCTCGCCGTGGGAGCAGCTCGCCTCAGAGCCGCGATCGAGTCCTGACCCAGGGCGGGAAGGATCGCTGTTCTAACCTCGCCGCATGGATGAACAGGTGCGCGGCCTGATCGAGGATGGCTATCTGGGCTATCTGATCCGGACCGCGGTGGTCATCGTGCTCGCCTTCCTCGTCAGTGCGCTGGCGAGAAGGGTCGGGAACCGCGCCGTGGCCCGGATCGAGGCCAAGAACCGTCGGAACGCCCGACGGGCCGAGACCTGGTGGCTGGTGATGCGACGGGTGGTCAACATCGTCGTGTTCGTCGTCGCCGCGCTCAGCCTCTTCGAGATCTGGGGTCTGAGCCTGACCCCGTTCGTCGCCGTTGGCGCGGCGGTGGGCGCCGGTGTCGGATTCGGCGCCCAGAACGTGGTGCGCGACATCATCGCCGGGTTCGTCATCCTCTCCGAGGACCAGTACGCGGTCGGGGACCGGGTCACCATCCTGGGCACCACGGGGACGGTCCAGGACGTCCAGCTGAGGGTCACGGTCCTCAGGGACGATGAGGGCGTCGTCCATTTCGTGCCCAACGGTCAGATCGCGGTCGCCTCCAACCTCAGCCGGCGGTAGGCCCGGCGATCACCCGCAGCGCCCGCGGGTTCCACACGATCGTCGCCGACTCCGCAACACCCAGACCCTCCCCGTCGGCCTGGATGGCCATGGGCGGGTCGGCCCGAAGGGCGATCTCCGAGACGTGTTCCCAGACCTCGGCCCCCTTGATCTTGCGAAGATCCCGCCCGGCGATGGCGTCGAAACCGATCTGGGGCACCCGGGTGCGGCGGACCCTGTCGAAGGTGAGGACGGTCATCGGGTCGGGGTGGCCCTTGGCCAGCCGGAGCGGGATCGCCCCGAAGTAGGTGTAGACCTCGCGGAACTGTGTGAGCACGGTGGAGGCCATGGTCTCGTGACCGTCGGCGGTCACGGCCACGTGCGGCTTTCTCGACGAGAACTTGCCCATGGCGACACCGATGGCGGTGCGCATGTAGTGGATCGCCCCGAACCGGTACTTCCGGTACGGGTCCTGATCCGCCTTGGCCACGACCTCGGCGTCGAGACCCACTCCGCAGGCGAAGATGGCGTGGTGAATGGTGTCCACCGCACCGTGGGCGATGGTGATCGTGGCCACGCCGATGGACCGTGTCGTAGGCATCCCGGCGACGAGGCGTGCCGCCTTGGTGTGGCGGGATGGGACCCGGAGGAGGCGGGCGACCACGTTGGTGGTGCCGGCCGGGATGATCCCCAGAGCGGTCGGGGAACCGACGACCCCCTGGGCGACGTGGTGGACCATGCCGTCACCCCCCATCGCCACCACGACGTCGAAGCCCTCGGCGGCGGCCCCACGTGACATCTCGGCGGCCTCGCCGGCGGACGAGGGCCACATCGCCTCGGTGTCGTGGGACGCCGACAGCGCGGCCATCACGTCGCGATGCGCACCACCGGTGAACTGGGAGGCGACGGGGTTGGCGATGACGGCGATGCGTGCCACTTGGCGTGCGAGGGTACCGATGTACGCTGCTCAGTCGTGGAGGACCGGGTCGACACAACCGAGGAACCCGAGCGACACCCCGAGGCACCGCTGTTCAGCCTGGTCAACGGGGAGGGTGACGGGGCCATGTTGGGGCTGGCCGCCGGTGACACCGCCGGCGGGGCATGGGAGTTGGGATACTCCGCCATCACCGCCCAGGCGGCTGTCATCGCGTACGAGCTGATCGAGCACGGCCACATCGTCCCCGAGAGCCTCCGCGCCGCCATCCTCGAGCTCGACGGCTCCGAGGACGAGGAGCCCGTGTACCGGTCGGAGACCCCTGGGTTCCGGGGGTGGCTCGACCGGGCGGCCAGAGGCGATCACGAGCCCAGCATGGAGCCCTCTGTGGACGGCCTCTCCCGGGCGGCCCTGGTGGGTGTGGCCTTCCGCCGGGACCCCGATCGTCTCGTCCGCGAGACGCTGACGCTCACCCTGGTCTTCGATCGCGAGCCGGTGACCGTGGCCGCAGCGCTGATCGCCTCGTCTTCGGCGGCTGCGATGAGCTACGCCCAGTCGGGCATGGACCTGATCTCCGGGGTGACCGAGGTCGTGGTTCCCGCGCTGGATCGCATCGTCACCGGCGTGGAGTCACATCCCCGGCTCTCACGCCTCGGCACCGACCTGCGGCGGCTCATCGGCCATGTCGGTGTCACCGATGGCGAGGAGGCGCTGCGTGTCGCCGGTGGCGATCCTTCCGACCCGCTCCACGCGGTCCAGGCCGGCCTGCTGCTGGCCGCTGCTGCCAATGAGCGGCCGCATGTCACGATCGAGCAGGCTGCCCGGATCGGCGGCAGCCCGCTGGCGGCGTACGTCGGGGCGATCGTGGGGGCCCGGGTCGGCATCCGTGCCTGGCCTTGGCCCTTCGCCAACGACACGTGGTTCGCCGAGTTGGGGAGACGCCTCGTCCGTGGCCCCTACACGCTGGAGGGGCTGCCCATCCCGTACGCCGTCGAACAGCACCTCACGTACGGGACCCGCCCGGACTATCTCTGACCGGCAGCTCGTCTTCCGGCGTCCAGGTGCGCGGACTGTCGTCCACAGGGCGGAGCACGAGCCAGGACACCGCCACCAGAAGGCCGAGCACACCCATGGCTGCGCTCCGGCCCCAGCCGGCGACATCGACCACCAGCGCCCAGAGCAGCGGGCCCAGGATGGTGGCGAACCTCCCGACGGTGGCGTAGAGGCCATAGAACTCGCCGAGATGGCGGGGCGGCGAGATCCGGGTCATCACCACGCGGTCGGCGCTCCATGTGGCTCCGAGCGCGATACCCCCGACCGGGCCGAGCGCCCACGCCAGTGACCTCACCCCGCTGACACCCGCGATCACCACGGCCGCCAGACCGACCACCCAGATCACCAGCACGACTCGGAGCAGGCGGATCGGGGAGACGCGGTCGAGGAGCCGCGCCGCCACCAGACCGCCCGCGATGGCGGCAGCGATGGCCGTTGCCAGGAGGAGGCTGACGTCGACACTGGTCATGCCCAGCTCCTCCATGACGTAGCGGGCGAGGAAGCCGGCCAGGAGCGTGTTGATGGCGTCGGTGTAGAGGAATCGGCCGACGAGGAACCGGGTGACGCCTTCGTACCGGCGGGCCGTCTTCCACGAGTCGACGACCCGGCGCATCACCTCCATCAAGCCGGGCGGGGCCGCCGGGCCGGGATGTGGTCGTTCGACGATGAACGCGAATGCGGGTATGGCGAAGACCAGGAAGGCGATGGCCAGCGTGCGGAAGGTGCCGGCGAACCCCCAGTCCAGCACCTCGAACGCGATGAGGCCGATGCCGAGCCCGATGAACGAGCCCACGTAGCCCATGCCCACGCCGAGACCCGACACCCAGCCGCGGTTGTGTGGTGTGCTCACCTCGACGATGAGAGCGTCGTAGACCACGGAACCGGTGTTGACGCCGACGATTGCGACGAACAGGAGAACCAGCGTCAACGGCTCCGGCCCGGTGTCCAGGAAGAATGTCGCCGCCACCGCGACGAGCGTGGTGGCGCGGAGGGCGGGGAGACGGACGCCGGTGGCGTCGGTGCGGGCACCGACCCACGGGGCCAGGAAGACCACCACGATCGCCGCCGCCACCTGCACCGCGGCCAGGTGGCTGTCGGGACGGTCGACGACACCGAGCCAGTCGGGGACGTAGAGCCCGACCACCCCGAGGGCGAAGATGGTGTTGGCCAGGTCATAGATGACCCAGGACCAGACGGAGCGCCGTCCGGGTCGGTTCACGACGGCCTCAGAAGGTGACGGCGACGGAGATCAGTTCCTCCCGCCCGAGCAGGCCGGCGGCGGCCTGCATCGCCCTGGAGACCTCGGACAGGGGGAACTGATGGGACACGAGATCGTCGATCCTGGGATCCGACTCGAGTTGGGAGGTGGCCCACTGGTAGCCGATCAAGGTGGAGCCGATGGCCCCTCGGAGAGTGAGCTGCTTGGCCACGAGGACGTCGGAGAGGAAATGGAGGGCGCGATTCCCCTTGGTGGACGCGAGGATGACCCGGCCGCCGGTCCTCACCAGGTCGAGGGCCGTGAAGAGGGCCTCGGGATCGTCGGACGTGACGTCGATGACCACATCCGGCCGGCGGCCGAGGTTGGACGCGATCTCCGCCGACACGTCGTCCTTCTCGGCATCGATGGCGACGTCGGCACCGAGCTTCAAGGCCAGCTCGAGTCGATCCTTGTCGTGGGACAGCCCGGTGATGCCCACCCAGTTGGCCCCCGCGGCCTTGGCGGCGATGAGACAGGCGAGGCCACGGGGCCCGGGACCGAGGATGAGCACGTTCTCACCCGGTTGAAGGGCGGGCAGTTCGACCGCCCACGTGTAGCCGGTGGCCAGGGGATGGACGAAGGTGGCCACCTCGGCGGGCACGTCGTCGGTCACCGGGTGGAGACGGGCGTTGGGGTCGATGTACACGTACTCCGCCATGCCGCCCCAGAGACCCGGCGGCTCGACCGAGGGGATCATCCCGTAGGAGTTGGTCGGCTTGCGCCCGGAGCAGGTGGACAGGTTGAGCTTGCAGCGGGCGCAGATGCCGCATCTGATCCGCGGCTCGATGACCACCCGGGATCCGATCGGGTAGGGGATGCTCGGTCCCTTGACCGCGATCCGGCCCACGATCTGGTGGCCGGGGATGACCGGGTAGATGACCTCAGGGGCTTCGCCCTTCCACATCTGGACGTCGGAACCGGAGATCCCGGTGGCCTCCACGGCGAGCCAGCCACCTTCCTCGGTTGGAGTCAGATCGAGGGTTGTCGGCGCGAAGTGGCGCGGCTCCACGAGCAGCATGGCCCTTGCATGACGCCCAAGCTCCATCGCCAGCGAGTGTAAACCCGCCTGGCGTGGGCTCAATTCGAGGCGAGGAGTTCCGTGATCGCGTTCATGCCCCTCTCGATCTCGGCCTCGCTGGTGGCGTAGGAGAGGCGGATGTGACCGGGCACCCCGAACGACTCACCCGAAACGGTGGCGACTCCGGCATCCTCCAGGATCGCCATCACCAGATCGTCGGTCGTGGCGAAGCGGTCGCCGAGATGGGCCTCGACGTTGGGGAACACGTAGAAGGCGCCCTCCGGCTCGCGGCACGACACGCCGGGGATGGCGACGACGAGCTCGTACATCATCCTCCGTCGGCGATCGAAGGCCTCCCGCATCGTGGCCACCGTGTCCTGGGGGCCCGTCAGGGCGGCGATGGCGGCCTGCTGCGAGACGTTGGAGACGTTCCCCGTGGCGTGGGACTGGAACCGTTCGGCGGCGCCCACGATGTCCGGCGGGGCGATCGCCCATCCCACCCGCCAACCGGTCATGGCGTAGCTCTTGGCCACCCCGTTGACCAGGACCAACCGGTCGAGGTCGCCACCGTTGGCCGCGATCGACGGGGCGGCCTCGGGGTAGGAATAGGCGAGACGCTGGTAGATCTCGTCGGAGATGACCCAGATCCGGTTGGTGGTCGCCCACTCGGCCACCGAGGCGAGCTCTTCATCGGAGTAGACGGAGCCCGAAGGGTTGTTCGGGGAGACCAGGATCATTCCCTTGGTCGCCCCGGTGCGGGCGCGATCCAGATCATCCGGCGTGACCTTGAACCCTGTCTCCGCCGACGACGGGACGGGGACCGGGGTCGCACCGGCGAGGCCGATCGCCGCCGGGTAGGTGACCCAGTACGGCGCGGGCACGAGGACCTCGTCGCCGGGATCGAAAAGGGCGGCGCAGATGTCGAAGATCGCCTGCTTGGCGCCATTGGTGACTATCACCTGCGAGGCGTCGACCTCGACGCCCGAGAAGCGCCCTGTGTTCTCGGCGATCGCCTCCCGGAGGGCCGGCAGGCCGGCGTTCTGGCTGTACTTGTGGTTGGCCGGGTCGTAGATGGCCCGGGACGCCGCGGCCAGGATGTGCTCCGGTGTGGGGAAGTCGGGCTCGCCGGCTGCGAACGAGATGATGTCGCGCCCCTGGGCCCTGAGCTCGCGGGCGCGGGCGCTCATGGCCAGAGTGGCCGAGCCGGGGAGCCCGGCCAATCGAGCGGAGACCCGGTCCGTCAAGACGGCTCAGCCCTCGGTGGCGTCTTCCACCGCGTCGGCGGCCGCCTCCTTGGCCTCCTCGGCGGCGTCCGCCATGGCCTCCTTGGCCTCGCTCGCGGCCTCGGTGGCGGTTTCGGCGACGTCGCTCATGGCGTCGGCGGCGGCGTCCTGGGCCTCGGCTGCTGCTTCCGGCATCCCCTCGCCGGCCTCAGATGCGGCTTCCTCGGCACCGGACACCTTCTCCTTGATGGTCTCGGCCACGTCGGCTGCCGCTTCCTTGGCCTTCTCCACGTAGGGAGCGGCCTTCTCGGCCATGTCCTCCACGGCTTCCTTGGCCTTCTCCACGTAGGGGGCGGCCTTCTCCGCCATCTCGGCCGCGGTTTCCTTTGCCTTCTCCATGTACGGGGCCGCCTTCTCGGCCGCCTCGCTGGCGGTCTCCTTGGCAGTGCCGAACCACTTCTTCAGCGTGTCCATGAACCCCATTGCCGTCCTTTCTCCGGAGGCGTGAGCCTAATGCGGCGGCCCTTGGACTAATAGCGGTAGCGGTCGACGACGCGGCCGAAGGAGTCGATGACGAGGACGACGTCGCCACCGTTGTTCCACACCGGGCTGTGTCCCGGTACCCAGCCCGGATCGGCGCTGGTCACCGTGACCGTCTCGCCGGGTGCCAGTACCGTCCCGGGCGGGAACGTGAAACGGTGGAGCGACGACTCGTCACGGATCCTCCAGCCGGCGACGTCGACCGGCGTGTCACTCTCGTTGGCCAGCACCACGCGCTCTCCGGCGAGATCCTCCTCGTCCGGCCCCGGAGGGTCGAAGGACAGGTCGACTACCCGGATCGGGGGAATCGGTCCGTGCGCGTCGCAGGCATCGGGTGCCCAGAGCCCGATCCGTTCCGCGTAGGCCTGCTCCTCGGCCTCGAGCAGTGTGTGATCCTCCCCGGCGCTGGTGGCGATGGCGAGACCGGCCGACACCAGGGCCAGGTTGAGCCACACGCCATCCGAGTGGACCTGCACCAGGCTGCGGTCGAACTGGTCCGTGCCGGTCACGCCGACATCCACCGTCGTTCCCTCGATGCCGTCTGCGAGCCAGTCCCGAGCCTCGTCGTAGCCGCACTCGCCCCGGTCGGGGGCGTTGACCCCGTCGAGCCGGTAGCGCCTGGCACCGGACTCGAAGGTGTCGCCATCGATGACGGCTTCGACCGTCACCGTGTCACTCCCGGTGTCCGACGCCGACGTGGGGGTGCGCCCCGGGTCGGCGGAGCACGCCGCCACCAGGAGCACGGCGAGGAAGGCGAGACGCATCGGGGAGAGCGTACGGCGGATGACGATGCCTGCCGCAGCCCTACTAGTGGATGACCCTGTCTAGCCTGCGCCGATGAGGCGTCTCGCTGTCGTCCTGCTCGCCGGTGCCCTGTTCGCCTGCACGTCGGGGGGCGACGGCTCCACCACCAGCACCGCCGCTCCCACCACCTCTACGCCGTCGACCACCGAGCCGGCACCGACCACGACGACGACGCCAGGGCCGGAGCCGACCATCCCCGAGCTCCAGGGGCTCGCCTACGAGAAGGTCGCCGACCTCGCCTTCCCGGTCCAGGTGGTGGCTCGTCCGGGTGAGATGCTCCTCTTCGTGGTGCTCAAGGGTGGTGTCGTCCTCGTCCTCGACCTGAGCACCGGAGAGTTCCGCGACGAGCCCTACCTCGACATCTCCGACCGGGTCCGCAACTCCGGCGAGCAGGGCCTCCTCGCCATGGCGCTCCACCCGACGGATCCGTCGCGGGTCTTCGTCCACTACTCCGGCCGTGACGGTCGGACCGTTGTCTCGGAGTTCACCCAGATCGCACCGGACGCCGCCGACCCGGGGAGCGAGCGGATCATCTTCGAGCATCCCCAGCCCGCTCCCAACCACAACGGGGGAATGATCCAGTTCACCCCCGACGGGACCCTTCTCCTCGGTCTCGGGGACGGCGGTGGCGCCAACGACCAGTTCGGGAACGGCCAGGACCCGGACACCCTGTTGGGCGGTCTCGTCGAGCTGGACGTGGACGGCGACTTCGAGCCCCGTCTCTACGCCATGGGTCTGCGCAACCCGTGGCGGTTCTGGATCGACGAGGGTCTGATCTACATCGCCGACGTCGGCCAGAACCAGTACGAGGAGGTGAACGTTGCCCCGCTCGAGCCGGGCCACAACTTCGGTTGGTCCGAGTGGGAGGGTCTCCACTGCTTCCGCTCCGAGACCTGCAGCGAAGAGGGATTCGTGATGCCGGTCCTCGAGGTCTCACACGGCGACGGCGGGACCTGCTCCATCACCGGCGGTGTGGTGTATCGGGGTGAGCAGATCTTCGAGTTCGACGGGCACTACTTCTACTCCGACTATTGCGGGTCGTACCTCCGAAGCTTCAGGTACCAAGACGGCGAGGTTGTGGACGCCACGGACTGGACCGACCAGGTCGGCCGCACCGACGGGGGAGTGTCGGGCTTCGGCATGGACGGCATCGGTCAGATGTACGTCACGTCGGCCAACGCCCTGTATCGGGTGATCGGGGTCAGGGGCGGCTGAGACCGGCGATAATCTCGCCGCGATGGCCACGCTGTTCACCAGGATCATCGACGGCGAGATCCCAGGCACCTTCGTCTGGCGGGACGACCGGGCGGTGGCGTTCCTCTCCATCAATCCTTTGCGCCCGGGTCACGTCCTCGTCGTCCCCAGAGACGAGGTCGATCACTGGCTCGACTGCCCGTCCGACCTCCGGGCCCATCTCATGGAGGTGGCGGCCGAGATCGGGCAAGCGCTCCAGGACGTCTATCGCCCCGCCAAGGTGGGCCTGATGATCGCCGGTCTCGAGGTGCCCCACCTCCACATACATCTGGTGCCCATCGACCATGTCCACGACATGGACTTCTCGAACGCCCGTCCGGCCGAGCGAGATGAGCTCGAGACCGAGGCGGCGCGCATCCGGGACGCCCTCACCGAGAGGGGCGCAAGGGGCGTCAGCTCCTAGTGGGTGTCCTGCTCGGGGGACTCACCTCCCTCCTCTACGGTGTCGGCGACTTCATCGGCGGGCAGGCCAGCCGGAGATCCCCGGCGCCTGCGGTGGTCCTCGGCGCCGGGTTCATCACACTCCCGCTGATCACGGTGGCGTCCCTGATCGTGGGCGGGGAGGCCACCGCCCCCGATTGGATCGCCGGCGGCGCAGCCGGTTTCTGCGGCGCGGTCGGTCTGATCCTCCTCTTCGCCGGCCTGGCGCGTGGCCGGGCCGCCAGTGTCGCTCCCGTGGCCGCCGCCGTGGGTGCTTCGGTGCCCGTCGTCGCCGGGGTGATCCTCGGAGAGCGGCCGTCCGCCCTGGCCTGGACTGGGGTGGTCATCGCCATCCCGGCGATCGTCTTCTGCTCCTGGGCGCCGGATCACGGGCATCTGAAGGGTGGGGGCGTCGCCTACGGGCTCGGCGCCGGATCGCTCTTCGGCGCGTACACCGTGGTCATCTCCCGCACCGCCGAGGCGTCCGGCCTCCTGCCCCTGATCCCGGCACGGGCCGCATTCGTGGTCGTGATGCTGATCCTCGCCGCGGGCGGGGTGTGGAAACTCTCCGCGGTCAGGAACGTCCCCAGAGGGCTGGTGGCGGCCCACGGTGTCCTCGACGTCGCGGGAAACGTCACACTGCTCCTCGCCCTCCGTTTGGGCTCGCTGGTGGCGGTGTCCATCGCCTCGTCCGCGTACCCGGCGGTGACGGTCGCCCTGGCGCGTCTGGTCAACGGGGAGGTGCTGCGCAGGATCCAGGTTGCCGGCGTCGGTCTCGCCCTCACGGCCCTGATCCTCATCGCATTGGGCTAACTTCGGCGGCCTCGGCCGGGTCAGACACCCAGAGGAGGACGAAATGACCACAGCCGTACTCGCCCAGCGCGCCCTTCGCTCCAGCAAGGTCGTATCCGTTGCCCTTGTCGTTGCAGCCGCGGCGCTGACCGCGCTCGCCGCCCAGTGGCGCATCCATCTCCCGTTCACCCCGGTCCCGATCACCGGCCAGACATTCGCCGTGCTGTTCACCGGCGCCGCTCTCGGCTGGCGTCTCGGTATGGCCGGCCAGGTGCTCTACATGGCCGCAGGGATCGCCGGTCTCCCGGTGTTCACCGATGCCAGTTCGGGTTGGGAGGTGATGACCGGCGCCACCGGCGGCTACATCGTCGGCTTCGTCTTCGCCGCCGCCCTCGTCGGCTGGGCCGCCGAGCGCGGTCACGACCGGCGATTCGGCTCGACGGTGATGGCGTTCCTGGTCGGTTCGGCCGTGATCTACCTCTTCGGGGTCATCGGCCTGATGGCCGCGACCGGGTTCGCGCTGCCCGAGGCGATCGATCGCGGTGTGACGCCGTTCCTCGTCGGAGACCTGGTGAAGGCGGTGGTGGCCGGCGCGATCCTGCCCGGAGCCTGGCGGCTCCTCGGGGAGCGCAAGTAGCCTCGACCCCGTGGACTTCGGGAAGTACGGCGCCTGGCGCCGCATCAACGAGTGGTCATCCGAGGCCGCCACTGCGGTGGAGGAGATGGGCTACGGCGCCATCTGGGCCGGGGGCTCGCCATCGGCCGACCTCGAGGCGGTGGAGGCCCTCCTGGCGGCGACCCGTGTGGTGCCGGTGGCGACCGGGATCGTCAACATGTGGCGCGCCGACCCGGAGGAGGTGGCGCGCTCGTATCACCGCATCGAGTCCAGGCACCCGGGGCGGTTCTACCTTGGTCTCGGCATCGGCCACCCCGAGTCGACCAGTGAGTATCAGCGGCCATTCGACAAGATGGTCGAGTACCTGGACCGGGTGGAGGCAGCCGGTGTCCCCGGCGACCGGGTCATCCTGGCGGCGTTGGGCCCGAAGGTCCTCCGTCTCGCCGCGCGGCGCACGTTCGGGGCCCATCCGTACTTCACCACTCCGCGGCACACGCACATGGCGCGGGAGGTGATGGGCCCGGATGCGTTCCTGGCCCCCGAGCACAAGGTCGTATTCCCACCCGACGCATGGGAGGAGCTCGCCCGTCCCAATGTCGCCCGCTATCTGCGGTTGGAGAACTACCGGGCGAACCTGCGCCGGGAGGGCTGGGACGAGTCGGACCTGGAGGGGAGCGATCGGCTCACGGAGGCCTTGGTGCTCCGCGGCGATCCCCAGACCGTGGCCGCTTCCCTGGCCGGGCATCTCGAGGCGGGCGCGGACCACGTCTGTGTCCAGGTGCTGGGAGACGACCCGGTCCCCGGCTACTCGCAGCTGGCGTCAGCCCTGTTCGGCTGACCGTCGCAGCGCCGCCACCGCATCGCCGAGGATCTGGTGGTGGTCGAAGGCGAGCATCTCCGGGTGTCCCAGGGCCTCGTCGACTGGGACCAGGCGGGCATCGGCTGCGTCGTCGCCGGCGGTGGGTCTTGTCGAGGCGTGGGCCAGACCCCAGTAGACGATGGAGACGTTCCGGCCGCGTGGGTCCCGTCCCGGTGAGCCGTATGCCCCGAGTTGCACCAGGTCGACACCTGTGACCCCGGTCTCCTCGGCGAGCTCTCGGGCCGCGGCGTCGGGTAGGTCTTCGTCGGGGTCGACGAAGCCGCCCGGCAACGCCCACTTGCCCTGGAACGGTGGGTTGGCCCTTTCGACGAGGAGCACGGACAGACCGTCGGGGAGGTCGACGAAGACCACCGCGTCGACGGTGACCGCGATCCCGTTCACAGGTCGATGGCCTCGAGATCCAAGCCCTTGTCCCGGAGGTAGTCGACGACGAAGCGGCGATGGCAGTGCTCCGCATCGGGCTCGCTGCACAGGAGCACGGTGCGGCGTCGCAGCAGCTTGGGCCAGTCGACGGCGGTCTCGATGGATCGCTCCGCCGCCGTCTTCATGTAGGCCTTGCGAAACCCCTTCCAGTCGATCACGCCCTTGCGGTACGACTTGAACGCCTGCTCCTCCGGGGCCAACAGGGGCTCGTGGAGGTATTCGGCGTCGAGGATCTCGCCCAGGAACCACTCCAGATCGTCCTTCTTGGTGAACCCGGCGAGCTGGCTCGTGTTCTGGAGACGTATGTCGAGGACCCGCTTGATCCCCGCATCCCGCAGGGCGCCGAAGAACTCCTCCGCGCTCTTCTGAGTGAAACCGATCGTCCAGACCTTCACGTCACCTGCTCCTGTATCAGATCCCTCACATTGGCAAAGATGTCGATCCCGGTCGAAGTCAACAGCATGATCCAGACCATCCACAGCCCGATTCCGATGGAAACGTCCACCAGGAGGGCCACCTCGCCGGGGATGTCGGCAACCACCTGGGTCCACCAATAGAGGAGGACGCCGGCAGCGCCGAGCGAGAGCAAGGTCGCCACCTTCCACGCTCGCCCGAACCCGAAGACGGCGGCCCCGGCGGTGAGGGCGAGGGCGATGAGCACCTCGGGCTCGACCTCGGTCGCGATCCCACCGGTCTCGTCGACGAGCTCGTCGAACTCGGGGCTCACCTCGGTGTCCAGACCGAAGGCGAGCTCGACACCTGACGGGCTGACCACGTCCTGACCCATGCACGAGACGGTGAGGAACGGGAGGATGAAGCCGAACATCGCCAGGAGGCGCACCCATCGGGTCACCCGGCGCGCCACGTCGCCCCGGACGGGCGTTGCTCGAGACTCCGAGGGAACCTGGTCGGTCATGTCGCTTCCTGTGCCTGCTGATCGCAAAGTACGCAGCGTGGGCGCGGCGAACAAGGGGTTCGACGGGCGTTGTTAGGCTGGCCGCGCTTTGACCTCACCGGACCAGGTGCACCGCCTCGACCCCCATCAGGGGCGCTGATGTCCACCCTCCTCGGCACGTCGGTGGTGCGGCTGATCTTGATCGGGGCGCTCGCCGGTCTGTTCAGTGGCTTCTTCGGCGTCGGCGGCGGGTTCATCATGGTGCCGCTCCTCCTGGCCGTCGCCCGGTTCGACCAGCACCGCGCCCACGCCACATCGCTGGCCGCCATCGTGCTCATCGCCATCGCCGCCGTGATCCGTTTCGGCGTCGGCGGCGAGGTCGACATCGTCACCGGTCTGCTGCTCGGCGCCGGCGGGATGGTGGGTTCGACCCTGGGCGCCGGCTGGATGAACCGGCTGCCCGCGGCAACCCTCCGCGTCATCTTCATCGTGATCCTGCTCGTCGCCGGAGTGGGTCTCGCCTTCGGGGGGGAGCCGACCAGTGTCTTCGAGCCCGAGTCCTTGCTTCGGGCGATCCTCGCCTTCGCCATCGGCGCCATTGCCGGCCTCGCCTCGGGCCTGGCCGGTATCGGAGGGGGAGTGGTGATGGTCCCCGCGATGGTCTTCCTGCTCGGGATGACCCAGCACTCCGCGGAGGGGACGTCGCTCCTGGCGATCTGTTTCACGGCCTTGGCGGGCACCCGGGTCAATCTGAAGCACAACAGGGTCAGGCTCGCCGACGCCGGAATGGTCGCCCTCGCCGGACTGATCGCCTCGCCCTTGGGAGCGACCCTGGCGTTGCGTCTATCGGGGGCGGACCTGTCCAGGGCGTTCGGGGTCTTCGTCCTGGTGATCGGGGCGAGGATGCTCTACGCCACGCTCAGGGAGCGTCGTCAGCGATCTTGACGATGCAGCCGAATCGGGTGGTGCGCGGCCATCACGTCCTCGGCGATCTCGACCACCGACGGGTCCGAGTGGTGGACACCGACGGCGAGGTGACCCTGCCCTTCGGTCTGTTGGGTCTCCCGCCACGCCGGTGATGCGAAGCGCGTTTCACTGATCCCACCCGCCGCCATCCCGATGCCGGCGCCGAAGACCGCGCCGAGGATGACCGCGACCTGACGGGTGGTCCCGAGGTCGATCCACGCCGCCGCCACGAGGCCGAGGAGCCCGCCGATGAGAAGCCCCGCGACCATCCCGAACATGACCGCCCGTCCGACCGTCCCGCCGACGCGGCGGTCGGCCCCCACCCCACGACCCTGGGAGGGGTCGATGAGTGAGATCGCAGCCGGCGGGACGCCCTCCTTCTCGAGGTCCTCGATGAGATCCTGGGCCTCATCGAGATCGTCGAGTACGGCGATCACCTGATGCGGTGCGCTTGGATCCGGTGCGGCGTCACGCGATGTCACGGCCGATCACTACCCGTGGCGGAGGGGGCGAAAACCGTCAGTTGCCGCGCCGCAGTGCCGTGATCAGTTGACGTTTGTTCATCGAAGACCGGCCCTCGATACCGACCTTCTTGGCCTTCTCGTACAAATCGTCCCTGGTCCACTCCTCATAGGGGTCGGCCTTGCCGCCGCGGCGGCCGGCGACGGTGGCGTCGGTGTTGGCGATGCGGGCTGCCTTCTGCTTGCTCATCCCCTCCCGGCGCATGGCTTCGTACCGCTCTTCGTCCTTGACGCTGGGTCGCTTGTCCTTGGGCATGTGACCTCCTCTGGTCTCCGACGCCATACCCACGGCGTGAAAAGGGCAATCGCGCCCGTTTGAGCGGTCTCCGGCGACGGGTAGCAACTGGCATGAAGGTCGCCGTTTTCGCGCCCAATTTGGCCCTCACCGTGACCGTCGAGTCGGGGGAGAGCGACGCGCCCGAGATGCATCTCCACCCGGGTGGGCAGGCGTTCTGGGTGGCCCGGATGCTTTCGCATCTCGGTGTGACCCCGATGCTGTGCGGGCCGGTGGGCGGGGAGACGGGTCTGGCGCTGACCGCGCTGATCCGGCTGTGGGAGGTGGAGTTCTACCCGGTGGAGTCGTCCGACGACAGTCCCGCCATCGTCCAGGACCGCCGGAGCGGGGAGCGCGTAGTGATCGCCGAGACCGACGGCCACAGCCTCGATCGGCACACCCTGGACAACGCCTACTCACTCTTCCTCGAACTCGCTCTGGAGGCAGGGGTCGCGGTGATCACCGGCCAGCGCTCCGCCGTCGTCCCACTCGAGGCGTATCGCAGGCTGGGGCACGACCTGTCGTCGACGGAGGTCCGGGTGGTGGCCGACCTGCACGGCCCCGAGCTCGACGCCTTTCTGGAGGGTGGCCGCATCGACATCCTGAAGGTCAGCGACGAGGACCTGGCCGAGGACGGGACCCTTCTCGACGACTCCGACCGTGCCGCCATGGCCGCCATCGAGGACCTGAACCGTCGTGGCGCAGTCGAGGTCGTGCTCAGTCGTGCCGATCGTCCCACCATCGCCAAACTCGGGGGCGACATCTACCACGCCACGACCCCGCGTCTCGAGCCGGCGGACTTCAGGGGCGCCGGCGACTCGATGACCGCCGGCCTGGTGGCCGGGCTCGTCCGCAATCTCGAACCCACCGACCTGCTCCGCCTGGCGTGCGGCGCCGGCGCCGCCAACGTGACCAGACACGGTCTGGGGAGCGGGTCCGAAGAGCTGATCGGCCGTCTCGCCGAGAAGGTCCTCGTCTCGGTGGCGGCCCCGATCGCGGGATGACCGGCCCACGCATCGTCGTCACGAACGACGACGGCATCGAGTCGCCGGGGCTCCTGGCGATGGCAGATGCCATGGCCGACCTGGGGACCGTCGTGGTCGCCGCTCCCGCCTCGGACATGTCCGGTGCCGGCACCGGGATCGGCAAGCTCGACTCGCACGGGGTGGACATGAAGCGGGTGGACATGTCCGGCTACGAGGCATACACGATCGCCGGCCCGCCCGGTCTGGCGGTGATGGCGGTGGCTTTGGGTGCTTTCGGTGGCCCGGCAGAGATGGTCGTCTCGGGAATCAACGCCGGGATCAACACGGGGCAGTCGATCATCCACTCCGGGACCGTGGGGGCGGCCCTGACCGCCCGCACCTTCCGCATGAAGGGGATGGCGGTCTCGTTGGCCGAGTCCGACCCATGGCACTGGGAAACTGCCGGCGCGGTTGCCCACTCGGCCGCCAGATGGCTCCTGTCACGTTCGGGGCTGCCGCCCGTCCTCAACGTCAACGTGCCGGGCCGGCCCGTCGGGGAGATCAGAGGCGTGCACTGGGCCGATCTCGACGAGTTCGGCTACTTCAGGGTCGCCAACACGGAGGAGGAGGCGCGTCGTCTCCAGTTCACCGTGAGCGCCGCGTCCACGGGCTCCGATCCTGCCAGCGACTCGGCGATCTGCGACAAGGGCTTCGTGGCGGTCACGCCGATCTCACCCATCTCGCCGGCGCCGTTCCCCGACGTCGACCCGAGCTCGATCTGGCCGGGCGATCAGGAGGGGCGTCGCCACAGCGCCGCCAGCTGAAGGGCCGCGGCGACGAATCCGAGCGCGGCGATCCCGAGACCCGTCCAGCCGTCGAAGCGGTCCCAGCCCAGCGCCGCATCGACCGACCACGTCCCTGGCCCCAGGGTGGCCAGCGTCAGTGCCCCCACGGCGAGTGTCGCCACGTACTCCCAGCCCTCGTCCGGGCGGGCGAACACGAAGAAGCCGGCGAACCGGTGCACCGACCAGAAGGCCACGGTCACGATGGTGACCACCCCGGCGGCTGCCAGCGGTGTGGCCAGGCCGAGTATCAGGGCGGCGCCGATCGCCAGCTCCCCGAGGGCGGAGGCGCGTGCATTCATGGCGGGCCGTTTGAAGCCGATCCTGGCGAACCACTTCGCGGTGCCCTCCTGGCTTCGGGCGTGATTGACCCCGTGGGCCAGCACGACGATGCCCAGCCAGACACGAAGTGCGGTGACGACGATCTCGGCGGGTTCCATGGGGGCCGTTGTTTACCAGCCGAACCGCTCGAATGCGCGCGTCCCGGTGGCATGATTGCCGTATGAACTCCGTGAAGCCCGAGCACGCCGACGGGCTCATCCTCTTCGGGATCACGGGGAACCTGGGGCGGACCATGCTGTTCCCGGCCCTCTACGACCTCACCGTGGCAGGTCGTCTCGACCTGCCGGTGGTGGGCGTGGCCTCCTCCGACCTCGACGACGACGGGCTCCGGGACCGTGCTCGTGAGGCGCTGGCGGCGACGGGCCGCGTCATCGACCCGGTCGTCTTCGATCGGCTCGCCGCGAACCTCTGCTACGTGTCCGGCGACTACCGCGACCCCGAGCTCTACCCGAGGATCGCGGCGCGTCTCGAGGACCGGCGGCTGCCGGTCGCCTATCTGGCCATTCCGCCCGACACCTTCGCCGACGTCGTCGCCGGGCTGACGGCGGTGGGTTTGAACGAGCGGGGCAGGATCGTGGTGGAGAAGCCCTTCGGCCGGGACTACGAGTCGGCGGCCGAGCTCAACGAGCTCCTCCATCGCGGGTTCCCCGAGAGCCGGGTGTTCAGGATCGATCACTTCCTCGGCAAGGAGGCGGTTCAGAACCTGATGGTGTTCCGGTTCTCCAACACCATTCTCGAGCCGGTCTGGAACCGTCATTTCGTGGCCGCGGTCCAGATCACTCTCGCCGAGGAGTACGGGATCGAGGGTCGGGGGCGCTTCTATGACGGTGTCGGCGCCCTCCGGGACGTGGTCCAGAACCACCTGCTCCAGATGGCGGCGCTGTTGGCGATGGAGCCCCCCGTTTCCGATCACCCCGACGCGCTCCGCGACGAGCGGGCCAAGGTGATGCGCGCCATGCGGGCCGTCGACCCGGGCGACCTGGTCCTGGGCCAATACTCGGGGTACCTCGAGGAGGAGGGAGTGGCTCCCGATTCGGCCACCGAGACGTACGCCGCAATCCGTCTCGAGATCGACTCCTGGCGGTGGGCCGGCGTGCCGTGGATCATCCGTGCGGGCAAAGGTCTGAGTCGCACGGTCACCGAGGCGGCGGTGGAGTTTCGCGCTCCTCCTCGCCCGCTGTTCGCCTCGGCCGACGAGGAGCCCGGGCCCAACCGCCTCGTCTTCCGGACCAAGCCCGATGACCAGATCGTGCTCTCCATGCAGGCCCGGATCCCGGGTGCGGGCCTGGTCAGCGGTCCCGTCGAGCTACACCTCCAGCACGACCGGCCCATCGGGGTCAGTGCCTACACCCGTCTCCTCGGGGACGCCCTCCGCGGCGACCAGTCGCTCTTCGCCCGCGAAGACGGGGTGATGGAGGCCTGGCGGGTGGTGGAGCCACTGCTCCACGCCGGCCCGCCGGTGGAGGTCTACGACCGCGGGAGCTGGGGCCCGAAGTCGGCGGACCGTCTCCTCGACCCCGGAATGGAGTGGATCACCCGCTAGCCGCGGTCTCGGTCCCGCCCACCACGAGCCAGGTTCCGAGGATCACCAGGAGGATCCCGGCCGCCCTGCGAACATCGATGGTGCGGGTCTGTTCCGACAGCCAGCCGATGTGGTCGATGACGGCTGCGATGACGAGGTTGGCGCTGGTGAAGAGGGTCATGCCCGCACCGAGGCCGAGACGCGAGATCGTGATGCCGAGTGTGGCCACCACGATCAGCCCGAGGAGCCCCGCGGTGTACACCCACCACGGCAGTGTGCGCAGCTCGCCCCACTTGTCGCCGCCGAGGGCCACCATCACCAGCCCTACGGCTGCACCACCGAGGCCGTAGGTGACGAAGGTGGAGGCGAGGGTCCCGACCCTGGACTCCATGGTGCCGAGGAAGTGGGACTGGAGGGCGCCGGCCAGCCCGCCCAGCAGGCCGAAGAGGACGACGACGACGGTGCTCATTCGGGCGATGGTACGGGTTCCCCGGCCCGGTCAGAGCGGCCGGGTCTCGTAGACCCGGATCGTCTGCTCCAGGTACTCCATGGCCGCGTCGTAACCGCGCGACGCCACCGTCGTGGTGTACGCCAGGACCCGCATCGCCCACAGTCGGAAGGCGAGACCCTCCCAGTCTGGATCGCCGAGAACGAATCGGTCGAAGAGGACGCGGAGGACGTCTCCCCACAGGTGCTCGTCCATGAACTCGTAGGTCGGCTCCGACCGGTTGGCCAGGATGAGATGCGATTCGGGGAGCTCGCGCGCCAGCTCGGTCTCGCCGTCGCTCCAGGGCTCGATGAGGAGGGCCTCCGTACGGCCTGCGTCGTAGGCGACGGTCTCCTTGAGATCGGCCGGGACCTCGGAGGGCGGGTCCGAGTCCCACGGGGAGTCGGGCGGCGGGAGGCCGCGCAGCGATCTCACCGCGTCCAGGCACTCGAGGACCATGGTGCGGATGTCGGCCAGCGAGCCGTAGAGGGCGTGACGCTTGCCCGATGACACCAGGTGCTCGTAGAGCGGAAGCCCCATGGCCGCGGTGGCGTACGTGATCATGGTGTCCACGCCCCAGTCGGACCGGTCCGAGACGAGCGGGTCCTTGGCGAGAAGGGCGACCGCGTCCGCCGACAGCAGCATCTCCCCTCCCAGCGGCTGCCCGAGACGGGGGAGCAGGGTCCCCGGGAACATCATGGCCAGACCCGGGCGGGTCACCATCCAGGTGATCATGGCGTCGGTGGCGGCGCGCGGGAAGCGGTGGCGGACGATGCCGTATCCCCGGTCGGCGTGGTGCTCGGCGCTCTCGATCCAGTCGCCGTCGAAATTGGTGATGTCGGCGTCGTAGAAGTGGACCCGGTCGAAACCCTCCTCCGCGGCCCGGCGGAGGGCGGTGTTCATCCCGTCTCCCTTGCCGGAGCGGAGACTCCCGACGCGCTCCTGGGCGAAGACCTCCACCGGGCAGCCCTCCTCGGCGGCGACCCGCTCCCCGATGATGCTGACGGACTCGAGATCCTCGCCTTCCTCGGCGGCCACCACCCACACCAGGTCCACCCGGGGATGACGGGCGGCGGTGCGGAGGTTGGCCTCGACCACATCGAGGTCCTCGCGCTTGAAGGGGAAGACCACCAGGCTCACGGGGTCATTGTCGCGGCCTACCGGGATCTGTCCCACCCGTGTTCTACTCTCGCCATAGTGACCGAGAAGATGGTCGGAAGGGTCCTGGGGACCAGGGACTCCACGCCGCTCGAGTTCTGGGTCGGGGTGGCAGACGGGCACTACCTCCAACTCGACGACGTCGTGGCGCTGGAGCGCGTCCTGCCCGACGGCGAGGTGGTGCGGCTCTTCGGCACGGTCAGCCAGGTCGTGGCCCGTCACGAAGGCGCCCGGTTCGACTCCGATGTCTTCCTGATCAGCGATGGCGTCCTCCCCGCCGAGGTCACGGAGACCGCTCTGGTGGCGGCGACCCGTTTCGAGCCGGAGATCTTCGTCCCGCCTCGCCCCGGCCAGCCCGTCGAGATCGCCCAGGGGGAGCAACGCGACCGCGCCCTCTTCTTCGACCGGATGGAGCGGCGTCTTCCCGTCGGTCTGAGTAGGAACGGGGAGCCGGTGTGGGTCAACCTCGAGTTCGTCAACGGCGCCCGTGGCGCCCACATCAACATCTCCGGCATCTCCGGCGTCGCCACCAAGACGTCCTATGCCACCTTCCTGCTCCACTCCCTCTTCAACTCGGGGGTCCTGGGCAGCGCCGCGGTCAACACCAAGAGCCTGATCTTCAACGTCAAGGGCGAAGACCTCCTCCATCTCGACCGGCCCAACAACAAGCTCGACGAGGAACAGAGGGCGAGGTACGAGACCCTGGGGTTGCCCCCCACACCGTTCGGATCCACGGCCTTCTACGCCCCGCCGCGAATCGGCGACCCCAACGCCACCGCCGACGTCAACTCCCGTTCCGACGTCACCTCCTTCTTCTGGACCCTGGAGCGGTTTTGCCACGACGAGCTCTTGCCGTTCCTGTTCGCCGACATCGAGGACGACCGCGCCCAGTACACCATCGTGGTCCAGAACGTGACCGCCCGGCTCAAGGAGGCCGAGGCCACCGAGACCGGTGCGGTGAAGATCGAAGGAGTGGGGGTCCGCACGTTCCGGGAGCTCGTCGACCTGATCTGCGAGCGGGTCCAGTCCGAGGAGGACCGCTACCGCTGGGCCGGACCGGCGATGGGGACCGGGACCATCAACGCTTTCGTCCGCCGCCTCCAGGCGGGCGTGCGCCACGTCGACCGTCTGATCCGGTCCGATGTTGTTGCCGCCGAGAAGCACGAGATCCGCCTCGATTCGCAGGTGACCGTGGTCGACATCCACAACCTCAACGACCGGGCCAAGCGATTCGTGGTCGGCGTCACCCTGCGACGGGCCTTCGAGGAGAAAGAACGAGCCGGGCAGACCGCCGAGATGCTGCTCGTCGTGCTCGACGAGCTGAACAAGTACGCCCCGCGGGAGGGGTACAGCCCGATCAAGGAGATCCTCCTCGACATCGCCGAGCGTGGCCGCTCCTTGGGCGTGATCCTCATCGGCGCCCAGCAGACCGCCTCCGAGGTCGAGCGCCGGATAATCGCCAACTCGTCGATCCGGGTGGTGGGGCGTCTCGACTCCGCCGAGGCTGCTCGTGAGGAGTACGGATTCCTGCCCGGCGCCCACCGTCAGCGGGCCACGATCCTGAAGCCCGGGACGATGCTCCTCACCCAGCCCGAGATCCCCGTCCCGCTCGTGGTGGAGTTCCCCTTCCCGTCGTGGGCGACCCGGGCAGACGAAGCCGTCCGGCCGGCGCACACCGGGCCAGATGACCCCTTCGAGGACCTGTCATGAAGATCCTGCACACCTCCGACTGGCACGTCGGGAGGCGGATCCGTGGACGCGATCGGTCCGACGAGCATCGTGCCGTCCTCGACGAGATCGTCGGCATAGCCGCCGAGAACACCGTCGACCTGGTCCTGGTCGCCGGCGACCTGTTCGACACGGGCTCGCCGACGGCCGTGGCCGAGGAGATCGTGTGGCGTTGCCTCATCGACCTGTCCCGGATCGCCCCCGTGATGCTGGTGGCCGGCAACCACGACAACGCCGCTCGCATCGACGCGGTGGCGCCGCTGCTGGAGATGGGCAGGGTGACCGCGGTCGGGTCGCCGCGTCGCCCCGACGACGGGGGGACCGTCCTCCTCGAGGACATCGGTGCCCGTGTCGCCCTGCTCCCATTCGTTTCACAACGGGGCATCGTCAAGGTGGAGCAGATCATGGGAGCCGACCCGGACGAGCACGCCGCCGCCTACCAGGACCGTCTCGGCCGGGTCGTCGAAAGCCTCACCGGGGAGATGGGCGACGACGCGGTCAACGTGCTGGTCGGCCATCTCACCGTGTTCGGGGCCACGCAGGGTGGCGGAGAGCGCGACGCCCACATCTTCGGCTACGCCATCCCGGCGGCCGCCTTCCCCGGCCACCTCTCCTACGTGGCGCTGGGCCATCTCCACCGGCAGCAGCGGATGCCCCATCCGGGGGCGGTCTGGTACTCCGGATCGCCCCTCCAGCTCGATTTTGGCGAAGTCGACGACCGCAAGGGCGTCCTGCTCGTCGAGGCCGAGCCCGGCAAGCCGGCACGGGTCACCGAGGTCCCGCTCACCTCGGGCAAGCGGCTGGTGACGGTCACCGGCTCTCTCGATGAGGTCCTCGCCAAGGCCGATCGTCTCCAGGAGGCGTATGTGAAGGTCGTGCTCACCGAGACGGCCCGGGTCGGCCTCGCCGACGAGGTGCGGGCCGCCATTCCCGGTGCGGTGGACGTAATCCTGGCGACACGGGAGGTCGGCCGAACCGACGATGCCGATCACCTCCCCGACCATCTCGCACCGAACGAGGCCTTCCGTCGCTATCTGGAGGAGCGGGGCGCCCTCGACGAGAGCGTGGCGGCCCTGTTCGCCGAATTGCTGGCCGAGGTGGACGCATGAGGCCGGTGCGCATCGAGATGGAGGGCTTCTCGGCCTTCCGGAGCCGCACGGTGGTCGACTTCAGCCGGGCCCTGGAGACCGACACCGCCTTCTTCTCGCTGAGCGGTGCCACCGGCTCGGGAAAGTCGAGCCTGATCGACGCCATGATCTTCGCCCTCTATGGACGCATCCCGAGACTGGGCGCCCGGGAGGTGGCGCCCGTGATGTCGGTGGGCGCCGATCGCTGTCGCGTCCGTCTCGACTTCGAGGCGCGCGGCGACGTCTACACCGCCGTCCGCGAGGTGCGTCGCACCAGCAGCGGCGGGGCTTCGGTCAAGGAGGCCCGCCTCCAACTCGGCGACCAGGTGTTGTTCGATGGCGCCGCCTCGGTCACCGACGGGGTCGAGGGCCTGCTCGGGCTCGGTTTCGACGATTTCACCCGCACCGTCGTGCTTCCCCAGGGCGACTTCGCCCGCTTCCTCCACGCCACGCCGTCGGAACGGCAGAACCTGCTCCGGGGCCTGCTCGGCATGGACGTCTTCTCCAGGGTCAGGGTGCTGGCAGGGGAGAGGCGGGCCGCCGCCCAGGCACGGGCCGACTCGGCACGGGCACGTCTGGAGGCACTGGCCGTCCCTTCGGCAGACGAGATCGAGATGCTCAGAGGCCGGGTCGAGACCCTCCAGGAGCTGGAGAGCCAGGCAGCCGGCTGGGAGGAGGAGCTGGCCTTGCTCGCCAAGGCCGCGGGCGACGCCGTCGCCGAGGTGGAGCGTCTCGGTGAGGCCGTGGACCGGCTGACATCGCTGGAAGCGCCACCCCGGGTCGAGGAGCTGGCGACACTGGTCACCGAGGCCACTGCGGCGGTCCATGACGCCGAAGACACCCTCGATGCCGTGGCCAAGGACAGGATGGCTGCCGTCGAGGAGGGGCAGGGCCTGCCCGACGCCGGCACCCTCCAGGCGATGCGTCGTGCCTGTCAGGAGCGAGGGACGCTCCGGTCACAGCTCGCCGAGCTCGACCCGGGACCGGCGAAGAAGAAGATGGACGAAGCCGAAGCCGACCTCACCGCGGCCGAGACCCGCCTCCGGGAGGCCCGCGCCAGGCTGGACGAGACCCGGATGGGGCACGCGGCCCACGCCCTGGCGACGACGCTGGTCGCCGGGGCTGTCTGCCCCGTTTGTCAACGGGAGGTGGCGGATCTCCCGGAGCTGGAGCCGCCCGCCGACCTCGACCTGCTCGAATCGGAGGTGGCTGAGGCGGACGACGCCCTTGCCGCGGCGCGGTCGGCCGCCGCCGCGGCGAGGGACGCCCACACCCGGGTCGAGACCGAGCGGGCCGGTCTCGAAGCCCGTCTCGCGGAGCTGGACGAAGAGTTGGCAGATGCCCCCGACGAGGAGGAGCTGGCCCGGCTGGAGAACGCCGTCGCCGAGAACAAGACGCGGCTCGAGGAGCTGCGTCGTGCCGAGGAAGAGGCGAGAAAGACCCTCGAAGACGCCCGGAAGACCCTGGAGTCACTGGTCGAGGATCAGCGGGCCCTGGGTCGCGGCTTGCGCGCGGCCCAGCACTCGGTCGCCGATCTCAAACCGCCGCTCACCGAGAGCGACGAGGTGGCGGTGCAGTGGAAGGAGCTCTTGGCGTGGCGCGACGGCAAGCTCTCCGAGCTGACGAATGCCATCGAGACCGCCCGCCGGCGAGCCAACGAGGCGGAGGAGAAGGCGCAGGATCGTCGTCTGGAGATCGCCGCGATCCTGGAGGGTCACGCCGTCGAAGTCACCGCTTCGGTGATCTCGGGGGTGGCCCGGGCGCTGGAGCGGGCCCGTCACACCCTGGAGACGGCGGAGAAGGCGGTGGCCGATGCGGCTGCCCTGGCGGAGGAGATGGAGAGGGCGGACATGGAGGCGGCCGTGGCCAAGACCCTGGCCGACCATCTCCGTGCCGACGGTTTCGAGAAATGGATGATGGGCGGAGCGCTCCGCACCCTGGTGGCCGGTGCCAACGACCTGCTCGGCGACCTGTCCGACGGCGGCTACTCGCTCCAGGTCTACGACGGGGTGTTCGTCGTCGTCGACCATCGCAACGCCGACGAGCTTCGGCCCGTCACGACACTCTCCGGCGGGGAGACATTCCTGGTCTCGCTGGCGTTGGCCCTCTCGCTCGCCGAGATCCATGCCGCCCACGGCGAGGCACGTCTCGACGCCGTCATCCTCGATGAGGGATTCGGGACCCTCGACGAGGAGACCCTCGACACCGTCGCCTCCCTTCTCGAAGACCTCGCCGGAAGCCGGGGGCTGATGGTCGGTGTGATCACCCACGTCAAGGAACTGGCCGAACGCGCCCCGATCCGATACGAGGTGCAGCGCGGGCCCAAGGGCTCCGAGGTCCGGGAGATCGCATGAGGTTCACGGTCGAGAGCTGGGACTCCGACTACGGGGCGCCCACCGATTCCGAGCTCGAGGACGCCAGCGCCGAAGTCGACGTAACGGTGGAGCTGCCCGCCGACCGGTGGCAGCCGATCGAGGTCGACGCCGCACCCGCTGCCGAAGTGCTCTTCATCGACGGGGTCCGTCGGGTGGACGCCACCGTGTGGATCGAACAGCCCCCCGACTTCCCCGCCTATTCGCTGGCCGCCACCTACGCGGCAGGTGCCGTCCGCTGCAACCACGAGGCGAAGCTGGAGGCGGTCGCCGTGGAACGGGGCCTGTTCACCCCCACCGCGGCGCAGGACGTGGAGACCGGTGTCGGCATCTACCACGTCAAGACCACGAAGGGCACCACCGCGGAGCAGCTCTGGCTGGGGATCCAGCAGCGTCTGGCCGACCTCGAGGCGGCCGTGGCCCATCAGGTGGGTGGCGCCGACCTGGTGGTGGTCGACGGACCGCTGTCCCACGTCAGGGACATCCCCGACGCCGTGGGCTACGTCAAGACCCAGCGGGTCCAATACCTGCCCATGGAGTTGCGGGGATTGCTCGCCGCGCTTCCCGTGGGTGCCAGGACACCATTGTTCCTGACCTCGTTGAACTGGAGCCGGTTCTCCTGGTACGTGCGGTTGGCGCCGGCGCCGGGGCCGGCAGGTGGTCTGGTGCGCTGCGAGGTGACGGCAGACCAGCCCGCGGCCGACGCGGTGAGGGCGGCGTGCCGCATCACCGCCACCCTCCCCCGATTCGCCTCGGCACTGCACAAGGATCCGCGGGCGCCGCAGAACCTCTATCCGATCGGGGGTCTGGAGCGGGAGTTGCGTCACCGACTCGGTGATCGGGAGATGGCGGTGCGAGCCCTGCGCCGTGCCGCGGCGGCCTAGCCGGCAGCGGTTGCCGGTTCGGGCTCGCGAGCCGTCGAGCGTTCCTTGCGGGAGGCGAGGAAGGCCCCGACCAGCACCAGGGCGATGCCGGCGATCGCCATGGCGTTGACGGTCTCGTCACGGAACACGACCCCGAGGATCAGCGCCACAACCGGAAGGACGTAGGCGATGAACGAGCTGCGGGTGGCTCCCACAGACGCCGCGATCCGCCCGGCGAGGATGAAGGCGATGCCGGTCCCGAACAGACCCACTGCCACCGTGGCGACGAACGAAGGCACGGAGAAGTCCGACTGGAGCAGGCCATAGATCCCGTAGGGGAGGGCCATCGGGATGGCGAACCAGATGACCCGGCTCATCACCGGGAGGGATCCGTACTTCTGCACCACCGGCACGGAGATGTTGATCGACACCCCGTACGACGCGGCGGCAACCAGGGCGAGGAGGATGCCGATGGCCTCGTTGGTGCCCGAGTTGATCGACGGTAGGGCGATGAGGACGACACCGGCGAGGCCCATGATCAGGCCCACCCGCTGCAGCCGGCCCGGGAGCGTGCGCAGCAGGATGGAGGCGACGATGGCCGCGAAGATCGGCGTGGTTCCGTTGATCAGCCCCGCCGTCCCCGAGGCGATCCACTGCTGGGCGATCGGGAACATCGTGAAGGGAAGGGCGACCCATGTGAAGGCGATGAGGATGATCCGGCCCCGATCCTCGGGGTCGATCCGGCTGTTGCGGATCCTCGGAACGGAGTACAGGAAGAGCGACGCGGCCACGATCCGGAGCAGGGTCACCAGGCCCGGGTGGAACGAGTCGAGCCCGATCGCCATGAGGAGGAACGACGAGCCCCAGATCAGCCCCAGCGTCCCGAAGAGCGCCCAGTCGACCGGCGTGAACGCGTCCCTATTGGTGCCATGCGATGTCGTGATCAGTCGTGCCACGGGATACCTCAACCCCATAGAACCGCGGGGTATGCCCTCCGGTTTCAGATTTCCGGCTTCGCCTGGCGGGTCATGAGACGGAGCATCGCCTCGCGGGGGTGCACCTCCCCATCGAGCACTCGGCCCACCTGCTCGGCGATCGGCATCTCCACGTCGTGGCGATGAGCCAGACCGAGGGCGCTCCGGGTGGTCTTGACACCCTCGGCGACCATCCGCATCTCCGAGACGATGTCCTCGAGCTTCCGGCCCTGAGCCAGCGCATGACCCACCTGGTAGTTGCGGCTCTTCGTCGAGCTCGCCGTGGCGATGAGGTCTCCGACACCGGCGAGACCGGCGAAGGTCGACGGCCGTCCGCCCATGGCCACCCCGAGACGGGTGATCTCCGCCAGCGCCCTGGTGAGGAGGGTCGCCCTGGTGTTGTCCCCGAAACCGAGACCGTCGGACATGCCCGACGCCAGTGCCATCACGTTCTTGAGGGCGCCACCCATCTCGCAGCCGATGACGTCGTTGTTGGTGTAGACCCGGAAGGTGGGACCCATCAGCAGCTCCTGGATCGCCTGGGCCGGATCGGGCTTCGGCGTCGCCACGACCGCCGCGGCGGGCTGGCCCATCGCCACCTCGATGGCGAGGTTCGGTCCCGTCAGCACCCCCATCAGCGACGGGTCGTGGGCCGGCGCCTCCTCGGCCATGACTCGCGTCATGGTGGCGAGGGTTTCCTGTTCGATTCCCTTGGTCAGCGAGATCAAAGGGATGTCGGCGGGGAGGTGGCCTGCGAACCTGGCGAACGTGGCCCGGTAGCCGTGTGAAGGGACCGCCCACAGGACGGCGTCCACCTCGTCCACGGCCTCCGCCATGTCCGCAGTCGGGATCACCGACTCGGGGAGGCCGATGTCCGGGAGATATGTGCGGTTCTGCCTGGTGGAACGGATCTCATCGGCCAATTCGGGACGACGGGCCCAGAGGGTGGTGGGCACCTTCGCCGAGGCGAGCAGGGCGACGGTGGTCCCCCACGATCCCGCACCAATGACCGCCACTCTCCTCATGGCGCGCACGGTAGCGGCATGCCTCGCCACGGCCCCTAATGTCGCTGCCGGTCATGAGCCTCGCCATCGGAATCGTGGGCCTCCCCAACGTGGGCAAGTCGACGTTGTTCAACGCGCTCACCGAGGCCGGTGCCGTCGCCGCCAACTACCCGTTCGCCACCATCGACCCCAACGTCGGGGTCGTCCCCATCCCCGACCCGAGGCTCGAGGTCCTGGCAGAGATGTTCGGCTCGGCCAAGATCACCCCGGCGACGGTGACCTTCGTCGACATCGCCGGGCTGGTCAGGGGCGCCAGCCAGGGAGAGGGGCTCGGCAACCGCTTCCTGGCCAACATCCGAGACGTCGACGCAATCTGCCACGTGGTGCGGGCGTTCACGGCACCCGACGTCACCCACGTCGAGGAGGTGGTCGACCCGGAACGCGACATCGCCGTCATCGAGACCGAGCTGGCTCTCGCCGACCTGGAGACCATCGAGAAGCGTCTGCCGCGCCTGGAGAAGGAAGTCACCGCCGACCGCAAGCTGGCCCCGAAGCTGGAGCTGATCCGGAGGCTCCACGCCATCGTCTCGGCGGGCCGCCGGGTGTCCGCCGACCGGGAGCTCTGGGAACGCCGGGAGGAATACGCCGACCTCCACCTCCTCACCGCCAAGCCGGTGATCTTCGTGTTCAACTCCGACCCGTCCCTGCTCGCCGACGAGCCCAGACGGAAACAGCTCGCCGACCTGGTGGCTCCCTCCGAGGCGCTCTTCATCGACGCCGAGTTCGAGGCCGAACTGGCCGGTCTCGAGGCCGAAGACCGGGACGAACTGCTCGAGGCGGCAGGGCTCGACGAGCCGGGTCTCAACCAGGTGATCCGGGCCGCCTATCGGACCCTGGGTCTACAGAGCTTCCTCACCGCCGGCCCGAAGGAGACGAGGGCGTGGACCATCAGGACCGGCGCCACCGCTCCCGAAGCCGCAGGCGTGATCCACACCGACTTCCAGCGTGGATTCATCGCCGCCGAGGTGGTCAGCTACGAGCGGCTGGTGGAAGCGGGGTCATGGCAGGCGGCGCGGGCGGCGGGCCTGATCCGCTCCGAGGGGAAGTCCTACGTGATGCGACCCGACGACGTCGTCGAGTTCAGGTTCAATGTCTGACCGCTCCGCGCGAGATGCGGAGCGGGCGTAGGTGGTACCGAGTACCCGGTACTCGGAGGAGGAGCTGGGCGAGCCGTTACGGTAGGCATTTCCCAGTACCAAGTACCCGGTACCCAGTACCGCTGACGAAGTGAGCGCCATGGAGAGATTCGTAGACCGCCACATCGGCCCCAGGCCGGACGAGATCGAGAAGATGCTGTCGGTGGTGGGGGCAGAGTCCCTGGACGACCTGGTGGCCCAGACGGTCCCCGAGTCGATCCTGGAGACCGATCTCAACTTGCCCGAGCCGATGGGCGAATACGAGTTGCTGGAGCACATCCGCTCCCTCGCCTCGCGCAACCGGGTCAACCGGTCGATGATCGGCCTCGGGTACCACGACACGCACACACCACCGGTGATCCTGCGCAACGTGCTGGAGAACCCGGCGTGGTACACCGCCTACACCCCGTACCAGCCCGAGATCTCCCAGGGGCGCCTAGAGGTGCTCCTCACGTTCCAGACGATGGTCTCCGATCTGACCGGTCTCGAGATCGCCAACGCCTCCCTCCTCGACGAGCCGACCGCGGCCGCCGAAGCCATGGCGATGGCGCGGCGCATCCACGGTGGCGACAGGGCGGTCTTCTATGTCGATCCCGACTGCCACACGCCCACCATCGAGGTGGTGCGGACCAGGGCGCAGGCCGTCGGTGTGGAGGTGCGCCTGCTCGACGAGGATGCCGACCCCTCGGGGGCCTTCGGCGTCCTCCTCGCCTACCCCGGCTCGTCGGGCGCCGTGCATGATCATCGTGAGACCGCTGCCCGGTTCAAGGAAGCCGGTGCGGTGGTGGTCGCCGCCACCGATCTCCTCGCGCTGAGCCTGCTCGTCCCGCCGGGGGAGTGGGGCGCCGACATCGCGGTCGGATCGGCGCAACGTTTCGGGGTCCCGATGGGATTCGGCGGCCCCCACGCCGGGTTCATCGCCTGTCGTGAGGAGAACGTCCGTTCCCTGCCCGGGCGGCTCGTGGGTGTCTCCAAGGACCGTGACGGCCGGATCGCCTATCGGCTCGCGCTCCAGACCAGGGAGCAGCACATCCGAAGGGAGAAGGCGACGTCGAACGTGTGCACCGCCCAGGTGCTCCTCGCCGTGGTGGCCGCCCTGTACGCCTGCTGGCACGGGCCCGAGGGACTGACGGCCATCGCGGAGCGCGTCAATCGGCTGGCCGGGAGTCTGGCCGCCTCGCTCCGCGCCGGCGGCCACGAGGTGGTCAACGAAACGTGGTTCGACACACTCACGGTCGCCGTCCCGGGGGACGCGGCCGAGATCGTCGCCCGCGCCTCCGACGCAGGGATCGATCTGGGCCGGGTCGACGCCGACCACGTCAGGATCGCCTTCGACGAGACCTGCGACGAGTCGGTGGTCGCCGAGCTGTGCGCCGTCTTCAATGCCGCCTCCACCGACCCGGCCGAGGGCGTCCCCGCCTGGGCGCGGCGCCAGTCGGACTTCATGACCCATCCGGTCTTCTCGATGTACCGGTCGGAGCACGAGATGCTGCGCTACCTCCGCCGGCTCGCCGACAAGGACCTGGCGCTGGATCGGACGATGATCCCTCTGGGCTCGTGCACGATGAAGCTCAACGCCACGACCGAGATGATCCCGATGACGTGGCCCGAATTCGGTCGCATCCACCCCTACGCGCCCACGGGCCACGTGGCCGGGTACCTGGAGCTGATCAGTGGTCTCGAGGGCTATCTCGCCGAGATCACCGGTTACGACCGCGTGTCACTGCAGCCCAACGCCGGCTCACAGGGCGAGCTCGCCGGCCTGCTCGCCATCGCCGCCTATCACCGCTCCCGGGGTGAGGACCAGCGCACGGTGTGCCTCATCCCGGCCTCGGCTCACGGCACCAACGCCGCTTCCGCGGTGATGGCCGGGATGGAGGTGGTCGTTGTCGCCACCGACGAGAAGGGAAACATCGACCTCGAAGACCTCGAAGCCAAGGCGGCCGCCCATTCCGACCGACTCGCCGCGGTCATGGTCACCTACCCGTCGACCCATGGCGTCTTCGAGCCCGGAATCCGGCGCCTCGCCGACGTCGTCCACTCCCACGGCGGGCAGGTGTACGTCGACGGGGCGAACCTCAACGCACTCGTCGGCCTGGCCAAGCCGGGACACTTCGGCGCCGACGTCGGCCATCTCAACCTGCACAAGACGTTCACGATCCCCCATGGCGGAGGCGGGCCCGGGGTGGGGCCGGTGGGCGCCAAGGAGCACCTGGCGCCGTTCCTGCCCAACCACCCATTGGTGCCGGAGGCGGGTCCGGAGACAGGGGTGGGGCCCATCTCGGGAGCCCCGTTCGGGTCCGCGGGGATCCTCCCCATTCCGTACGCGTACATCCGGCTGATGGGTTCCGACGGTCTTCGCAGGGCCAGCCAGGTGGCGATTCTCTCCGCCAACTACATCGCCGTCCGTCTCCGCGACCACTACCCGATCCTGTACACGGGGGTCAGCGGGCGGGTCGCCCACGAGTGCATCCTGGACCTGCGGCCGATGACCAAGGCCACCGGTGTCACCGCCGAGGACGTGGCCAAGCGGCTCGCCGACTACGGATTCCACGCCCCGACGCTGTCATTCCCCGTGGCGGGGACCCTGATGGTCGAGCCAACGGAATCGGAGTCGCTGGCCGAGCTGGATCGTTTCTGCGACGCCATGATCGCCATCAAGGAGGAGGCCGATCGCGTCGGGTCGGGTGAGTGGCCATCCGACGACAATCCGCTGCGCATGGCGCCTCATACCGCGGAGGAGGCCGCTTGTGACGGGTGGAGCCACCCGTACAGCCGCGAGACCGCGGTCTTCCCCGTCCCGTCGCTGCGGGCGGGCAAGTACTGGCCCCCGGTGTCACGCATCGACGGCCCGGGTGGCGACCGTAACCTGATGTGCGCCTGCCCGCCGGTCGAGGCATATGTGGGCTCGTCGTGACAGACTTCCGTCAGCGACTCTCGAATCCGCTTGACAATCGCGGGAGTGGTGGGATCGTGATCGTTCGCAGGGAGCAGGACATGGGTTTGCCCAGGGATAAGCGGTGAGGTTCACCGGTCAGATTCGAATTCCGGAGGTGGACCACCCGGGTATCCCGGCGTCGATCCTCATCGAGGAGAACCAGGTCGAGATCCTCCTCGAGGGTGAGTCGCTGGGCAGGTGGTCGCTCTACGACGTCCAGGCGCGTCGTCTCGTCTCCGCCGCCTTCCAGTTGATCCTCGACGGCGAGGAGGTCACGTTCATCGCCGACGAGCCGGTCGACTTCGCCTACCGGGGCGTAGACCACATGGACGAGGCTCGGGCGCGCATCGCGGTGATGCGGGCCATACCCCGGTCGATCGCCATCAAGAAGAGTCGCCAAGGGACCAAGCCGTCCCGCATCGAGGAGCTGCGCCAGGCCATGGAGGCCAATCTCCAGGCCGAGGCGAGGGTGCGATCTGCTCCGCCGAGGCCGCGCTACGAAGAGCCCGAGTCGTTGCCGACGCTCGAGCCCGACGTCTCGCAATGGGTCGCACCCGCCTCCGGGGAACACCCTGATCCGTTGGACGGAGAGCGAGCCCGTCTCGAGGAAGAGCGAGCCCGTCTCGAGGAGGAGCGTCGCCGTCTCGAGGAGGAGCGCCAACGTCTGGAGGAACTGCGCCGGGAAGCCGAGGAGCGGGACGCCCGACGCATCGAGGCGTTCCGGCTGGAGATGGCCAGGCTCGAGGCCGAGCGTGCGGAGCACGAGCGCATCGAGGCCGAGCGGTCGCGTCGCTTCCAGGAAGAGATGGAGAAGCTGCGCATCGAGAGGGAGCGGCTCCAGGAGCTCGAGACCCAGCTGACCACCCGGGCCGGTGAAGACGCCGCCCGTGAGGACGCGGTCCGCGCCGAACTGCAGCGTCTCGAGGAGGCGCGACTGGAGATGGAACGAGCCGAGGCCGAGCGTCTCGAGGCGGCCAAGAGGGCGATGGAAGAGGTCGAGGCCAAGCGGCGCGAGCTGGAGCGACTCGAGGCGCTCCAGACCGAGATGGCCGAGCGGGAGGCCGAGCTTGCCGCCCAGGCCGAGGCGGAGGCGGCTGCGGCCGCGGAAGCCGAGGCTGTGGCTGCCGCGGCTGCCGCCGATGAGACGCCAGAGGAAGAGGAGGCGCCCGTCGAGGTGGCCGTCTTCGCCGGGACCCCGGATGACGAGGATCCGCCATCGGAGCCTGAGGTCGTCGACCTCGACGAGTTGGACGAAACCGGCGACAAGGAGCCTGCCCTGGCGGGTGCCGCCGCTCGCGGCCGGTCAGGGATCTTCGGCGTGGTCAAGTCGGCGTTCAGCCGGAGCAGCCGCAACCACGTCCACGACTTCGTCCCCGCCCCGGGAGGGATGGGGATCTCCAGATCGATCTGCCGCGAGTGCGGCTACGTCTCGATCTCCAGCGACTGACGTCTCGTCCCCGATGGCTCCCATCGGAACATGCGCACTGCCAGCGCCATCCCCATCAGACCCCATGCCGCCACGATCGCCATCCGGCTCCAGATCGGCTCCTCGATCAGCCATGGCAGGAACTGGTCCACGGCCGACTCCACGAACGGCCCCAGTGGGAGGACCCTGGCCACCGGGCGCATCCAGGCCGGAGCGTCGTCGATCGGGAAGAAGATGCCGGAGATGAAGAGCACCGGGAAGATCACTGCGTTGGCCACGGCCGGGGCCGCCTTGGCGTTCGGCGTCAGCATCGACACGGTGATCCCGAGCGCCGAGAAGGTGGCGGCGCCGACGAACAGCACCAGGAAGAAGTGGGGGAGCCGGGCCCAGGGTATCGCCACGTCGAAGACCAATGCCCCGACGACGAGCATCACGACCACCGAGACCATGCCGACGAGCGTGGCCGACACGATCCGGCCCGTGACGTGAGCGGAGAGCGGCATCGGTGAGCCGTAGACCCGCTTCAAGACGCCCGAGTCCCGGGACATCGACGTCGAGATGGCCAGGTTGGTGAAGGTCGCCGTGACGAGGGCGAACACTGCGATCGCCGGCGTGTAGTAGTTGGAGGTCGGCGACCCGTCCTGGAGCTCCCCGCCTCCCAGGAAGGCATTGATGACGACGAAGAAGATCAACGGCAGGACCAGGGTGAAAAAGGCCGCCACGACGTTCCGCAACAGCAGCCTGATCTGCATCCGGGTCTCTGCCAGGGCGAGCCTGAGCCATCCGGGTCGGCTCACTGCGCCTCCTCGATGAGACGGAGGTAGGTGTCCTCCAGGGTCGGTCTCCTCACCTCGAGGTCGGTGAGCTCGATGCCCTCGGCGAGCGCCATGCCGGTGATCCGGTGCAGATCCTGGGTGGGAGACGGTGTCGTCAAGGCCACCACGCCCTCGCGGGCCTCCAGTCCGAGTCGCATGGCCTCCTCCGGCGTGACCCGGAACCGGATCTCGGCGGGCCCGTCCGACCTGCCACCGATCTGATCCGGAGCACCTTCGGCTACAACCCTGCCCTGGCTGATCACGACGACCCGGTCGGCCAGTTGCTGGGCCTCGTCGAGATAGTGGGTGGTGAGGAGGATCGTGGTCCCGTCGGCCGCGAGACGCTCGATCACCGCCCAGGACTGGCGGCGCGCGCCGGGGTCGAAGCCCGTGGTGGGCTCGTCGAGGAACAAGAGGTCCGGGCTGCCGACCAGGGCCAGCGCCAGGTCGAGTCGGCGTCGCTGGCCGCCGGACAGGGTCTTGATCCGGTCGCGGGCCTTCTCGGTGAGCCCGACCAGGTCGATGATCTCGTCCGTGGGACGGGGCGCGGCGTAGGGGAGCGCCTGATGATCCACCGCCTCGGTGACGGTGAGCTCCTCCTCGATTCCCGACTCCTGCAGGACGATCCCGATCCGGTCCCGCATCGCCCTCCCCGCGGTGGCCGGGTCCATGCCCAGCACCTCGACCTCGCCGGCATCGCGGGTGCGAAAACCCTCCAGGATCTCGATGGTCGTTGTCTTCCCGGCTCCGTTGGGGCCGAGCACGGCGACGACCTCGCCCTGCTCCACTTCGAGATCGACGCCATCCACGGCGCGAACGCCCCCATAGCTCTTGGCGAGGCCCCTGACCCGGATCGCTGGCACGGCGGCGGACGATACTCTCAGCCCGTGACTTCGTTGAGACCGGTGATCCTGTCGGGAGGTGCGGGGACCAGATTGTGGCCGCTCTCCACCCGGGATCTCCCCAAGCAGTTCGCCGAGTTGATTCCAGGCACGTCGACGTTGTTCGACGCCACTCTGCATCGCCTCGAGGGAATGCCAGGCGTGGAGGCTCCGGTGGTGGTCACCGGCGGCAGGCATCTCGACTTGGTGAACGCCGCCCTGGAACGGGTCTCGGTGACAGGAGCGACCGTGCTGGTCGAGCCGGAGGGTCGCAACACTGGACCCGCGGTTGCCGCCGCCGCCATCGCCCTCGATCCCGATGACGTGATGGTGATCCTTCCTTCCGACCACGTCATCGGCGATGTCGAACGGTTCCGGGACGCGGTTACGGCGGCGGCGGAGTTGGCGGCGGCAGGGGGGATCGTCACCTTCGGCATCGTCCCCACCCGTCCCGACACGGGCTACGGCTACATCGAGATCGGCGAGCCCGTGGAGGCCGGCGCCGACGCTCACCGTGTCGCCAGGTTCAAGGAGAAGCCCGATCGGGCCGAGGCCGAGGTCCTCGTCGCCGATGGACGGCATCTGTGGAACTCCGGGATGTTCGTCGTGACCGCGGGCACGGCAATCGCCGAGTTCGACAGGCTGCGCCCCGATCTCCTGTCCGCGGTGCGCGATGCGGTCCCCGAGGGAAGACGCGACGGTGTGGTTCATCTGGGGGATCGGTTCAGGGAGGCGGAGGCTCTCTCGTTCGACCACGCGGTGATGGAGCACACGGACCGGGGCATGGTCCTCCCGCTCGACGCCGGCTGGGACGACGTCGGCTCGTACATCGCCCTGCACAAGCACGCCGGACCAGGTGCCGACGGGAATGCCGTGTTCGGGAGCGTGATCCTCGACGGGGTCACCGACTCCCTGGTGGTCGCCAACTCCCGTGTGGTCGCCGTCGCCGGTCTGAGCGGCGTGGCCGTGATCGAGACTCCTGACGCCGTGCTGGTGGTCCCGCTCGACCAGTCGCAGCGAGTCCGCAAGCTGGCCGAGGGTGCAGAGTCGATGTGAGAGGGCGTCGGATCGCCATCCTCGCCGTGGCACTGGTCATCGCCGCTTGCGGCGTCGAGCGGCCGCCCCCGGACGCCAGCGGCGAGGAGATCTACCGGTCGCTCTGCGCCAACTGCCACGGCGCCAACCTCGAGGGACGCATCGGGCCCGCGCTCGGGCCGGCGTCGAATGCTGCCGACCAGCCGGACAGTTTCATCGAGACCACCGTGCTCCACGGCCGTGGATCGATGCCATCGTTTCGAACGGTGCTCGACGAGGCGCAGGTGGAACGGCTGATCGGCTATCTCCGGGAGGTTCAAGGCGAATGATCGGAGACCTGGCCGATCTCGACGTGCGCTCGGTGAGCATCCCGATGCGCCATCGCTTCCGGGGCATCGAGCGTCGTGACGTCCTGCTCCTCCGTGGCCCCTCCGGTTGGGGCGAGTTCTCGCCGTTCCCCGAGTACCCGCCCGAGGTGACAAGGCGCTGGCTCGCCGCCGCCCTCGAGCTCGCCACGGGAGAGCTGCCGGATCCGGGGCGGGACTTCGTGGAGGTCAACGTGACCGTCCCGGTGGTCGATCCGGAGACCGCCGCGTCGATCGTCCAGCAGTCGGGCTCCCGCACCGCCAAGGTCAAGATCGGCGACCCCGGACGGCCCGAGGCCGAGGACCTCGCCCGTCTCGAGGCGGTGGCGGAGGCCCTGGGAGATGGCGGGCGCATCAGGGTCGACGTCAACGGCGCCTGGGACCTGGATACCGCGGTGCGCCGCATCGAAGCCATGGAGCGATTCGATCTCGAGTACGTGGAGCAGCCGGTGGCGACCGTGGAGGAGATGGTCGAACTGCGGCGTCGGGTCTCGGTCCCCCTGGCCGCCGACGAGCTGGTCCGGCGCAGCAAAGATCCACTGCGTGTTGTCGAACAGGGCGGAGCCGACGTTGTCGTGGTCAAGGTGCAGCCACTCGGCGGGGTGGCGCAGACTCTCGACCTGGCGAGACGGGCCGGCGTCCCCGTGGTGGTGTCGTCCGCGTTGGAGACCTCGGTGGGGATCTACGGGGGCCTGCTGGCCGCCTCGCTTCTCGAACGGCCACTGGCGTGCGGTCTCAACACGGTCTCCATGCTCGTCGGCGACGTGACCGGCGACTCGCTCGTCGCCAGGGACGGGAAGATCAGCGTGCGGCGACCCGAGCCCGAGCCCGATCTCCTGGAGCGGTGGAAGTCGGAGCCCGACATCGCGGCGGATTTGACGCGCCGGCTCCGGGAGGCGGCGCAGGTGGCGGCGTGAGACCGAACCCCAGCACCGCTCTCGCCGAGGTCGTCGTCGACGAACTGGTCCGCAACGGGGTCGACTTCTTCGTCATCTCGCCTGGCTCCCGGTCGGCGGCCCTGGCGATCGCCGCAGCCAGCCATCCCGGAGCGGAGACGGTCATGGTGATCGACGAGCGGTCCGCAGCCTTCTGGGCGCTGGGACGCTCCAAGGCCGGGCGAGGCGCGGCGGTGATCGGGACGTCCGGCACCGCCGTCGCCAACTGGTTCCCGGCGGTGGTGGAGGCCGACAGCTCGCTGACCCCGCTCATCCTGCTCTCGGCCGATCGTCCCGCCGAGATGCGAGGCGTCGGGGCCAATCAGACCATCGAGCAGGCGGGCATCTTCGGCGACAAGACGAGGCTCGCCCTGGACATCCCGGCACCGGACGGGGAGGACCGCAACGCCTGGTGGCGGGAGCTGGTCTGCCGGGCCGTGGCGGCGAGCCGGGGATTCGATGGGAAGCCGGGCCCCGTCCAGGTCAACATCGGGTTCCGGGAGCCAACGGTCCCGGTCTCCGACGACGGCAGGACGGCCGCCGACCCGTACGCGCACGACATCGAGGGCCGGCCCGGTGGCAAGCCGTGGGTCGAGCAACGGGAAGAGACCGGCGATTCGCCTTCCGTCGACCTCCGCGGGTCGGGCCGCGGCCTGGTGATCGCCGGGGACGGCCGATACGACCGGCCGGGTCTCCTCGCCGAAGCCCGACGGCTCGGTTGGCCGATCCTGGCCACCGCCGCGTCGGGTCTGAGGGGCCAGGGTGTGATCGACGTATATCACCACCTCCTGGCCGGGCCTCTGCCGGAGCCGCTCGTCCCGGACATCGTCATGGCCATCGGCGGCATCGGACCGTCGGAGCGTCTGGAAGACCTGGTTGCGATGGCCCGGGAGCGGATCCGGGCCGACTACTGGGGACGCAAGATCGATCCCCGCCGCAACGCCACGATCCGTCTCGCCGCCGATCCCGTGTCCGTGCTGGCATCGATCCCGGGCTCCCCTGAGCCCGCCTGGATCGACGCTTGGTCGCTCGCCCAGGACAAAGTGCGGGGGGCGGTTTCGGCGGCGGTCGAGTGGGGGACCGGGGCGGCCGTGGTGGCCACCCTGGAGACGACGGGCATGGGCTGCCTGGTGGCGGCGTCGTCGCTGCCGATCCGTGAGGTCGACGCCCATCTCCGCCGCGGGGTCCCGGTCATTGCCAACCGTGGCGCATCGGGCATCGACGGGATCGTCTCCACCGCCTTGGGGGCCTCCAGCGTGATACCGGGGACCGTGCTCCTCGCCGGCGACCTCTCGGTGTACCACGACGCCAACGGGTTCCTCGCCGAGGAGGGAATCGGTTTGGTGACGGTCGTCCTCGACAACGGCGGGGGCGGTCTCTTCGACTCACTGCCCACTGCACGACATGCTCCTTCGTACGAGCGTCTCTTCGTCACCCCACCGAATCGCAATCTCGCCGACCTGGCCGCTCTGCACCGCATCGAGCATCACGTGGCGATGTCGTCGGACGAGCTACGGGAGGCCGTGGACCGGGGTCTCGCCGATGGTCGCCGTGTCCTGGTGGAGGTGCCCATCGACCGTGCGCGAGACCTGGAGGCGAGACGCCGGCTCGACGAGGTCGCCCGTTCAGCTCTCCAGGCCTAGGGCCCGGAGCATCGGCCGGAGCTTGAGGTCGGTCTCCTTCGACTCCCGGTCGCGGTCCGAGCCCACGAGAAGGCCCCCACCGGCGTACAGGGTCACCTGGCTGTCCGTGATCCGGCCGCATCGCAGAGCGATGGCGAACTCGCCGTTGCCGTCCCGATCGAACCAGCCGACCGGCCCGGCGTAGAGACCGCGCGGCCCTTCGATGCGGCGAATGAGGTCGAGGGACGCATCACGCGGCGTGCCGGCCACGGCGGCGGTGGGGTGGAGGTCGGCGAGCACGTCGAGAACGGTGACTCCCGGCTTCAGCTTGCCCTCGAACCTGGTGCCGACGTGGGTGAGGCCCCCGAAGCGGTGGATGCCCCGGTCGGCCGAGAACTCCGTGGTGAGGGGTGCCAGGGCGGCACCCACGGACTCGGCGGTGTGACGATGCTCCGTGAGGATCTGTTCGTTCTCGAGGGCGTCCTCCGTGGCCGCGGTGCCGGCCAGAGCCAGCGACTCGACGCGGTCGTCGTCGACCCGGACCAGGAGCTCGGGGCTCGCCCCTACGAAGCCGTCGATGAGGAAGCAGTAGGTTCCGGGGTTCTGGTCGATCAGGTGGCGCCAGACTGTCGCAGGGTCCACCTCCGATTCGAAGACACAAGTCACCCGCCGCGCCAGAACCACCTTGGCCACCTCGCCCGAAGCCAGAGATGTGATGGCGTCGTCGAATCCGGCCTCCCATTCGGAGCGGCCGTCGTCGGTGACCCGGCCAGATGGGATGGGGGATCCGATGGCGATGGGCACATCGGGGCCGGCCATGACCACCACCGACCCCGGCTCGTCGGGATCGAAGGTGAATGCCGCCAGGGCCAGCTTGCCTCCGTCCGCCACGAGCAGGTCGAAGGCTCCTCGATACCTGTCCTGACCGGTGCCGGGGTCTCTGGCTTCTCCCATGGCGCCGACGATGCGGCCGATCGGTGACGACCAGGCGGCTTTCATGGGTAGGGGACGATCTCGGCGTCGTCCCATCCGCCGAGAAGGCTGACGAGGTCGGCGAACTGGTCGAGATCCCCGGAAGCGGCGAGCGTGACCCTGCCCTCGCCTCGCGCCGAGTCGCCCGAGACCCGGGCGGTCTGCCGGGCCACGGCGGGGGCGGGATCGATCACGTCCACCGAGTCTCCGGCGAGTCTCGAGATGACCGGCCTGAGGAACGAGAAATGGGTGCAGCCGAGCACCAGGGTGTCGGCGCCGGCGGCCAGGGCAGCGGAGACCGCGGGCCCGATCATGGACTCGGCCTCCGGCCCGTCGAAGATGCCACGCTCGACCAGCTCGACCCACGCCGGGCAGGCCTGCGCCATCACCTGCTTGTCCTCGGCCCAGCGGAGCACCGTCGTGTCGAAGAGTCGCCCCTGGAACGTGGCGGCGGTGGCGAAGACCCCTATGACACCGGTGCCGGTGCGTTCGGCCGCGGGCTTGACCGCAGGCTCCATCCCCACGATCGGCACGCCGGGGTGACGGGCTCGGAGATCGTCCAGCGATGCGGCGGACGCGGTGTTGCACGCCACCACGACGGTCCCGGCGCCGTGGTCGAGGAGCCATCCGGCGATCTCCGTCGAGAAGTCACGAACCTCCTCCAGGCTCCTCGTGCCGTAAGGGGCCCGTTTCCGGTCGGCCACGTAGAGGAGGTCGGCCCCGGGGACGGCGCGACGGATCTCGGCCAGGACCGAGAGGCCGCCCAATCCGGAGTCGAAGACGCCGATCACCGCCAACATGACTAGCACCTGGCGGGGCCTAACGCTGGTAGCGTCGCCGCCCGATGGATCTGACAGGCAAGACAGCAATCGTCACGGGTGGGGTGTCGGGTCTCGGCAACGGCGCAGCCCGCCGGTTCGTGGCCCACGGGGCGAGGGTGGCCATGTTCGACGTCAACCGGGACAAGGGTCGGGCCGCCGAGGAGGAATTGGGCGAGCAGGCCAGGTTCTTCGAGGTGGACGTGACCGATCCCGAGGCCGTCGCCTCTGCGGTCGCCGGGGTGGCCGAGCTCTGGGGCGAGATCCAGGTCCTGGTGAATGCGGCAGGGATCGCACCCGCCCAGCGAGTGGTCTCGCGGGACGGATCCCTCTTCGACCTGGAGCTGTTCCGCACCGTCGTCTCGGTGAACCTGATCGGGATGTTCGACGTGATCCGGAACGTCGCCGGTGTCATGGCCCGGAACGAGCCCCTGGATGACGGCGAGCGAGGGGTGATCGTCAATGTGGCGTCGATCGCCGCTTTCGAGGGCCAGGTGGGCCAGGCCGCCTACTCCGCTTCCAAGGGTGGGGTGGTGGGCATGACCCTCCCCATCGCCCGTGACCTGGGGCCCCTCGGGATAAGGGTCGTGACCATCGCGCCCGGGATCATGGACACACCGCTGTTGGCCGGGGCGCCCGACGAGCTCAAGGAGGCTCTCGGGAAGATCCAGGTCTTCCCGCAGCGTCTCGGGACGGCCGACGAGTTCGCCCACCTGGTCCACGCCATCGTCGAGAACCGGATGCTCAACGGCGAGGTGATCCGTCTCGACGCCGGCGCCCGGATGCCACCGAAATAGAGGGCTGGGATCAGTCCGCCATGCGCAGCATGGGGGAAGGTACCGCTGGCCGAAGGCCGGGGGTAGAGGGGTGCCCAACCTGTCCCAAGGGTCGGGCGCGTGTCATCGTGTCATCTCAGCGCCCTGCGCTGAGATGCCCGAGTGATTCCGGGTTCTCCAGGCTGGAGACGTCACCGGGATCCTGGCCCAGGGCGACCGCTTTGACCACACGTCGCATGATCTTCTGCGACCGGGTCCTGGGGAGGTCGGGGACGAAGACGACGATGGCGGGGCGGAACGGGTTGCCCAACGACGCCGCCACCGCGTCGGAGACCTTCTTCTCCAGATCGACGTCCGCCTCCACGCCGGGAGCGGGCACGGCGTACAGCGCCACCGTCTCTCCCTTGATCGGGTCGGGGACACCGATGGCCGCGGCCATGGTCACCTCCTCGAGGGCAACCGCCGCCGACTCGATCTCCGCCGGGCCCACACGCTTGCCGGCGATGTTGAGCGTGTCGTCGGACCTCCCGTGGAGATACCAGAAGCCGTCCTGGTCGACGGACGCCCAGTCTCCGTGCACCCAGACACCGGGGAATCTGCTCCAGTACGTCTCCAGGTATCGGTCGGGCTCGCCCCAGAACCCGCGGGTCATCGCGGGCCAGGAGTCTTCGATCACCAGCTCGCCGACCTCGCCACGCACCGGCTTGCCCTCGGGGTCGTAGACGTTCGCTGCGACACCGAACGACGGCCTGCCCAGCGATGTGGGCTTGATCCCTTGCAGCAGGTTGACCGAGAGGATGCAGGCGCCGATCTCGGTCCCTCCCGAGAGATTGACGATCGGGATCCGCTCCTCGCCCACGTCCCGGAACAGCCACCACCAGGGCTCGGGGTTCCAAGGCTCCCCGGTCGAGCCGAAGGCCTGCAGCCGGGACAGGTCGTGCTTCTTCGCCTGCTCGGCGCCATGTGGCTGCAGCGCCCGGATCAGTGTCGGGGAGATGCCGAGATGGGTGACGCCGAGCTCGGAGGCGACCCGCCATATCCGGTCGGGCCCCGGGTGGTCGGGAGCGCCGTCGTAGGTGGCGATGGCGGCACCGTTGGCCAGACCGGCGACCACGGTCCACGGCCCCATGATCCACCCCATGTCGGTGACCCACATCAGCGTGTCACCCGGCTGGACCTCCATCTGGAAGGCCCCTTCGGCGGCCAGCTTGACCGTCAGACCCGCCTGGACGTGGACGGCTCCCTTGGGCCTCCCGGTCGTCCCCGACGTGTAGGCGATCATCACGGGATCCTCGGACCAGGTCGGCGCCGGCGGGAGCGGCTCGGACTCGGGAACCAACTCGTGCCACCAGTGGTCGCGCTCTGCCCTCATCGGCGTCTCGTGACCTGGCAGGTAGTCGACCACCAGCATCGAGGCGGGGCAGTCGGCGATGCGCAGCGCCTCGTCTGCCGTCGGCTTCATCGCCACCGGCCGGCCGCGCCGTTGGAACGCATTGCCACAGATCAGGACCCTGGGGCTCGGGTCGAGGAGCCGGCTGGCGACGGCATCCGCCCCGTATCCGGAGAAGACGGGGATGAAGATGGCGCCCAGGCGCGCTACCGCCAGCATGGCGGCTACCGCTTCGAGGGACATCGGAAGGAAGACCGCTACCGCGTCACCGCGGCGGACACCGAGGGCGGCGAGGGCGCCGGCCACTCGCGAGACCAGGTCGGCGAGCTCCGAGAAGGTGACGACGCCGACCTCACCCGACTCCTTCAGGGACTTGACCGCCACGCGGTCGGGATCCTCCTGGGCCCATCGGTCGACGCAAGCCTTGGACAAGTTGAACCGCCCGTCGACGAACCAGGTCGACCACTCGACACCGCGAGAGGTGTCCCTGATCACGGTGGGCTCACGGTCGAACGGGAGACCGAGGAAGCGGACCACTTCCCACCAGAACCACTCGGGATCCTCCACCGATCGTGCACCCAGCTCATCGAGGCTGGAGATCCCGTGCGCCTCCATGAATCGGGCAGTGTTCGTGGACCTGGCGCGCTCCGGATCGGGCCGCCACACGACCTCGAACTGCTCCATCACGGCCGAGGGTAACGAAAGCTGCGCATGGTCGTGACGGTGACGTACGCTGACGCAGCCATGACACCCGCCGAGCGAGCGGAGATGCGGAGATTCCGCAATCGGACCCTCGTGGTCGCCGGAGTCCTTCTCGGCGTGTTGGCGGTGCTGTGGCTGACGTGGCGCCTCTCCAACCTCTTGTTCATGATCTTCGTGGCGCTGTTCATCACCATCGCCTTCGAGCCGCCGGTGCACTGGCTGGAGAAGAAAGGTTGGCGGCGCGGGATGGCTGCCTTCGTCGTGCTCCTGGCGGCGGTGCTGTTGATCGCCGGCTTCATCGCCGCCCTGGCGCCGCTGTTCGTGGCGCAGGTTGACCAGTTGGTCCAGGAGTTGCCGAGGATCATCGAGTCCTTCGCCACCTGGCTCAACGAGAGTTTCGGCCTCCAGATCGAGGTCGATCCGGAGAAGCTGGCCTCCGACCTGGGCGCGTCGTGGCAACAGGTCGGCGGCGGGCTCGCCGGTGGTGTCCTCACCTTCCTCAGCTCGGTGGGGAACTTCCTCCTCTTCACCACGACCACGGCCCTGTTCGCGTTCTTCATGCTCGCGGAGCTGCCCCAGATGCAGCGCACGGTCCTCTCGTTCATGCCCAAGGAGCGTCAGATGCGGGCCTTGGAGATCTGGGACGTGGCCGTGGAGAAGATGGGTGGCTACATCTACTCGCGCCTCGTCCTGGCGGTCATCGGCGCAGGCGTGGCTTGGGCCGGGCTCCAGATCCTCGGTGTGCCGTTCGCGCCTTCGCTCGGCATCTGGGTGGGTGTGCTCAGCCAGTTCGTCCCGGTGGTGGGCACGTACCTGGCGATGATCCTTCCCGCCATCGTCGCCTTCACCTTCAACGGCATCCAGACCATGGTCTGGGTCATCGTGATCTTCGTCGTCTATCAGCAGGTCGAGAACTACCTGGTCGGGCCATGGATCACGAAGCGCACCATGGAGATCCACCCGGCCATCACCGTGGGGGCCATCCTGGCCGGCGGATACCTGCTCGGCGGCGTGGGCGTCATCCTGGCCCTGCCGGTCGCCGGAATCGTCCAGGCGATCATCGGCGAGTACCGGAAGAGCCATGACGTGGTCCTCGACGACGAGGAGTTCATGGCGGCAAGGGAGGAGGTCATCGAGTCCCCGGAAGAGACCCCGGACTGACGAGGGACAGGGCCCTCGCCGTCCTTCTCCTGCTCCTCATCGTCGCTGCATGCCGGTCCGCGTCCTCGTCCACCACCTCGACCACGGTGGCAGTCGTCCGGACCCCTTCCACCACGGAGCCGGTGCCCGTTCTTCGGGTGGCGACCCTGGGTGGTCCTTCGGCGCCGAACTGGTGGGCCGCGCTGGGCGCGGAGGCGAGCCCGGTCGACCGCGTCCGCGCCCACCTCATGACCGCTTCCCTGTTCACCGGCACCAGCCTGGAGCCGGTGCCCGACCTGGCGCTGCTGCCGCTGGCGACGCCTCGCCCCGAAGGGGGTGGGGAATGGGTGGTGGAACAAGAGATCGCCGCCGACCGACGCTGGAGCGACGGCTCGCCGATCGTGGCCTCGGATCTGGTGTTCTATCTCGAGAGGGCTCGCGAACTGGCGCTGGACGGGAGCCACGTCGTCCCGCAAGGCCTCGTGGCGGTGGAGGCCCCTGACGAACACACGGTCCGGGTGCGTTTCGACCGCTCCCCGGGCCCGGCCCTGTGGCCGGGAGCGATCGGGCTGGCGCCCTTCGTGCCCGCCCATCATTGGGAGCCACTGCTCCGGGACGTGGGCGACCGTCTCGCCCTCTACGGGATGGAGTTCCGGCAGCCTCCCGTCGCCCGGGCCCTGGCGGTCGAGTGGGTCGAGATGGAGACGAGGGGGGAGGCCTACCGTTTGCTCGCGGCGGGGGAGGTCGATCTGGTGCACGATCCCTCGGGGATCGCGGGCCTGGATCAGGAGACCCTGGAGCTGCTCGAGGAATCGGAGCGCGTCTCCCTCACCACGAATGTCCGCTCCCCCCTGAGGGTCCTGGCGATGAACCAGCGCGGCGCGCCGTTCGACGACCCTGCGCTGCGGATCGCCGTCGCCGCGGTCGTGGATCGAGTCGAAATGTCCGAGGCCCTGGGAACCGTCCCGGCCTTCTCGTTCCACGACCCGGAGGCGGAGGTTCCCGCCGGGCCCGGCACCTTCGACGGCGAGAGGCTGGATCTGGCGGCGCGGCTCGATGCCGCCGTGACGCTCCTCGAGGAAGCCGGGTACTCGTGGGCGACGCCACCCGGGATGGCGGGCGGCGATCCTGTGGCCGGCACCGGGCTCACCCGTCCGAACGGCTCGGCCGTCGGACCGATCCAGTTCCTGGTCTCCGAACTGGACCCGGTCAGGGTCGAAGCGGCCCGATGGATCGCCGGGAGGGTGGCCCTACTCGGTCTCGAGATCGAGGTGGTCCGCATGTCCGACCTGGCAGGGATCGTCCTTCCGCCGGTCTCACAGGACCGCGCCTCGGGCTGGTCGATGGCGCTCCTCGGCTGGCGTTGGACCGGGCCGGCCGACCCCGCGGGTCTCCTCATCCATCTCTTCCATTCCTCCGAGGACAGCTTCCTCCGGGGAGGCACCAATGTCACCGGTTTCACCTCGCCCGTCTTCGACGATCTGGCCGACAGGTACCGGGCCACCGGCTCGCCGTCCCGGGCGTCCGAGATCGCCGCCCAGATGGAGGCCGTGGTGTTGCAGGAGGTGGCGCAGCTGCCCCTGTACCGGGAGACGATCACCGAGGCGCATGCCGCCGGGTTGCCGTTCGCCCCGGTCATCGACGGGATCGGTTCCGACCCGAGGAGCTGGCCGTACCAGACGCCGTGAAGGTTCCGCCTACCGTTTCGCCGGTGAGAGCCCGGTTCCTCGTCGCCGCCCTCCTGGTCCTGACCGGATGCACCGGTTCGGCGACCACGACCACGAGCTCGACCACGGTCCCGATCGCGACCACGACGGCCCCCGACCCGTGCCCGGAGCATCTGTGCGTCCGTCTCGAGCTCGATCCCGGGGCTGTCTGGAGTGACGGGACTCCGGTCACGGCCGCCGACTTCGCTCACACGCTGGAGGAAGTGCCGACGAGTGGTGGGCACGACCGCGAGGAGGGCGGGGTCGAGGTCGAGGTTCTCGGGGACCACGAGTTGGTGCTCCGGGTCTCCCACGAAGCCGTGCCCTGGCAGTCCGTGTTCGAAGTCGTGCTCCCGGCACATGACCCCGGACCCACGAGCGGCCCGCTGACGCCGACCGGAGACGGAGGGTTTCGGGGGGACGGATTCCGGATCGAGCTGGTGGAGGTCGATGGCGTGCGCGGTGTGATCCAGGCTCTTCGTCGCGGCGAGGCCGACCTGGGATGGATCCCGGATCCGCCGGTCTGGGCAGTCGAGGAGCTCTCGGCACTCGAAGGAGTGGAGACCATCGTGTCGCCGGGCCGGGACTGGGAGATGATCACCTTCAACCAGCGGAACCCGACGTTGCAGCCGCCCCTGATCCGTCAAGCCGTGGCCAAATCGTTGGATCGTGAGGCCCTTCTCGACCTGACGGTCCGAACCGTGGACCCGACGGCGGAGCCGCTCGACTCCACCATGTGGATGCACGGCTCCGGCGTTCCCGTCGAGCCATACCCGCACTCTCATGACCTGGAAGCGGCGAGGTCGCGTCTCGAAGAGATGGGGTGCAGTCCGGGTGCCGACGGCATCTTCGTCTGCGACGGCGAACCGCTCGTGCTCACCTGGGTCACCACAGCCGGGGATCCATGGCGGGAGGCCATGGTGGAGAGGGCGAAGGAGGATCTGGCCGACGCCGGCATCGGGGTCGAGGTGAGACTGATGCTCCCCGAGGATCTGTATGCCGGGGAGCATCTCTTCGGCGACGGCTGGGACATCGCCTCGTTCGCCTTGGAGGCTCAGGCCGATCCCGGAGCTGCCGCCGAGCTGTATCTCTGCGACGGGTTGGTCAACGTGGGCGCCCACTGCCAGACGGGCATTGCCGAGCGGATCGAGTCGGGCCTCCTCGCCACCGATCCCGAGGAGCGGCGGGAGATCTTCGACGAGGTGGATGGCGAATTCCTGAGGCAGGCAGCGATCATCCCGCTCTTCCAGCGTCCGGTGGCATGGGCATTCGCCGGTGCGGCACCGGCCTCCGAGCCGGCCCCTCTCGAGGGTCCCTTCGAGGTTGCCGTAGAGCTCGGCCGGGACATCCGGATCGCAGTCGTGGAAACGCCGGGCGACCCCGCCACCACCGGTCCGCTCGACTTGCTGACGGAGTCGTTGCGACGTGTCCTCTACCGCGGGGCTTTCCGGGCGCGCGGAGACGGGGGGTACGAGCCCGATCTGGTCGTGGACTTCGAGGTCATCCCCTGATGCCGGGCCCGCTGCAGGGAGTGAAGGTCGTCGAGCTGGCCGGGATCGGGCCCGCGCCGTTCTGCGGAATGGTCCTGGCCGATCTCGGCGCCGAAGTGGTGCGGGTCGACCGCCCCGGCGGGGCGCAAGTGGTCGACACCGAGCTGCTCAATCGGGGAAAGCTCTCCATTGCCGTCGATCTGAAGAACCCGGAAGGGGTCGAGGTGGTGCTCCGGCTCGTGGAACGGTCCGACATCCTCATCGAGGGGTTTCGCCCCGGCGTCACCGAGAGGCTCGGAGTGGGTCCCGACCTCTGCCTGAAACGGAACCCGCGACTGGTCTATGGCCGCATGACGGGTTGGGGGCAGGACGGCCCGCTCGCCGGGGCGGCGGGTCACGACATCGACTACATCGCCCTCTCAGGCGTCCTGGGCTCGATCGGCCCGGCCTCCGACCCCGTGCCGCCGCTCAACCTGGTGGGAGACTTCGGCGGAGGTGGGATGCTCCTCGCCGTGGGCGTGCTCGCCGCGCTCGTATCGGTGCGCCAGGGTGGGGAAGGTCAGATGGTGGACGCGGCCATGGTCGACGGGTCGGCCCTGCTCATGGCGTTCCAGCACGGCCTGCTGGCCGACGGGTTGTGGAGCCCGAGACGGGAGGACAATCTCCTCGACGGCGCCGCTCCCTGGTACACGGTCTATCGGACTGCCGACGGCCGCCACATGGCCGTTGGCGCCATCGAGCCGCAGTTCTTCGCCGAACTGTTGCGGGTCCTCGGGATCGACCCGGGCGAGATCCCTCACCAGCACGATCGGTCGGGCTGGGCCGAGATGCGGCAGCGCTTCGCCGAGGTGTTCGCGACACGGACCCGCGACGAGTGGGAGCGGGCCTTCACGGGGAGGGACGCCTGTGTCGCCCCGGTGCTCGACATGACCGAGGCGCCCGACCATCCGCACAACCGGGCCCGACGGACATTCGTAGAGGTTGGCGGTGTGGTTCAACCAGCACCAGCGCCCCGCTTTGGGGTGACGCCCGCGGCCCTGCCAACCCCTCCGCCCGAGCCCGGTCGGGACACCGACGACGTGCTGTCGCGGCTCGGGCTTACCGAGGATCAGATCGGTAAGCTCCGCAGCAGCGGCGCCGTCGCATGAGCATTTGGAGGTTCAGTGTCTGACCAGGCAGTCCTCACCGAGAGGGCGGAGATCGATGCCTTGATCGAGGGCAAGACGATCATCGACTTCATCGAGCGCAACGCGGAGAAGTACGGCGACCAGCCGGCGATCCACTGGAAGAACGACGACTGGGATCAGCTCACCTGGTCGGAGTACCGGACCCAGATCCACCAGTTCGCGGCCGGGCTGCAGACCCTGGGCGTGGGCGAGGGAGAGTTCGTCGCCATCCAGGCGTCCAACCGACCCGAGCACGTGATCGCCGACTTCGGCGTGGTCCACGCCGGGGCGACGCCCGTGACCATCTACTCGACGCTGGCGTCGACGCAGGTCCAGTACATCGCCGACAACTGCAAGGTGACCGTGGCCGTGCTCGAGGACCTCGAGTTCATGAAGCGGTGGGAGGAGATCAGGGCCGAGCTGCCCAACCTCCGCTACGTGGTCCTCATGTCCGGGGCGGAGAACTACGACACGCTCGACTGGGTCCTCGGCTGGGACGACCTCATGCTGCGGGGCAGCCAGAGGCTGTCGAGCGATCCCAAGGCCGTGGAACGCTCGGCGTCCGCCGTGACGCCCGACAGCCTGGCGACCCTCATCTACACCTCGGGCACGACCGGGACACCCAAGGGCGTGATGATCACCCAGCGCAACGTCGTCTGGACGCTGGAGTCGCTGCGACGGGCCGCCAACCTGCAGTTGGGGGTGCGGATGGTGTCGTACCTGCCGCTGGCCCATATCGCCGAGCGGCTCGCCACCCACTATCTGGGGACGTATCTGGCCGGGGAGGTGTGGTACTGCCCGAGCATTCCCGCGGTCCTGGAGTACATCCAGGAGGCGCGTCCCACGCTTTTCGTCGGGGTGCCCAGGGTCTACGAGAAGTTCGCATCGCGTCTCATGGCCCGGTTCGAGGAGACCCATGGGGTCAAGAAGCGCCTGCTCGACATGGCGATGGCGGCCAACAAGAGGCGCGTCGAGGCCGAGGAGAAGGGAGGCACCGGCTCGGCGGCGGCCCGACTCCTGGACAAGATCGTGCTCTCCAAGGTCCGGGACCAGCTCGGCATGGACCAGGTCCAGATCGCCATCACCTCGGCGGCTCCGATCAGCCCCGATCTGATCAAGTTCTTCATGACTCTGGGTATCCCGCTCTTCGAGCTCTACGGGATGTCGGAGAACACCGGTCCGGCCACCACCTGCCTTCCCGGGGCCTTCAAGATCGGCTCGGTCGGGCGTCCGCTCCCCGGAGTCGAGGTCAAGACCCAGGAGGACGGCGAGCTCGCCATCCGCGGCGGCATCGTCGCCAGGGGCTACTGGAAGCTGCCCGAGGCATCGAAGGACACCTTCGGCGACGACGGGTGGCTGTACACGGGCGACCTGGCCAGGATCGACGAGGACGGCTACGTCTGGATCGTCGGCCGGAAGAAGGAGATCATCATCACCGCGGCCGGCAAGAACGTGGCTCCCGCACACCTCGAGACCACGCTCGGCAATCACCCGCTGGTCTCCAAGGCTGCGATGGTGGGCGATGGGAAGAAGTTCCTCACGATGATCATCGCGCTCGACGCCGAGGAGGCGCCTGCCTGGGCCGCGGCCAACGGGATCGAGTACGCCGATCTGGCGTCGTTCTCCAGACACCCCAGGGTGAAGGAGGAGATCGAGAACGCGATCGAGGCCGCCAACGCCACGGTGTCGCGTGTCGAGCAGATCAAGAAGTGGTACATCGCCCCGGACGAGTGGGGACCCGACAGCGGTGAGTTGACACCGTCGCTGAAGCTGCGTCGCAACGTGGTGTTGGAGAAATACGCCAACGAGATCGACGCCATGTACGCCGGCGTCTGATCCGATCTGGAGGTAGGGATGACTGATATCACCTTCGATGGCCGCGTGGCCATCGTCACCGGTGCCGGTGGCGGGCTGGGCCGCACCTACGCATTGGAACTGGCTCGACGGGGCGCCCGGGTCGTGGTCAACGATCTCGGTGGTGCCGTCGATGGCACCGGCTCGTCCGAGTCGGCAGCCGCCAAGGTCGTCGCCGAGATCGAGGAGGCGGGTGGCGAGGCAATCCCCAATTACGACTCCGTGTCGTCCGAGGAGGGTGGCGCCGCCATCGTCCAGGCGGCGCTTGACGCCTGGGGCACGGTCGACATCGTGATCAACAACGCCGGGATCCTCCGTGACAAATCCTTCTCCAAGATGACCATGGAAGAGGTCGAGGCGGTCCTCGACGTCCATCTCAAGGGCGCCTTCCATGTGTCCCTGCCGGCGTTCCGGGTCATGCGGGAGAACAACTACGGCCGGTTCGTCTTCACGAGCTCCGCATCGGGTTTGTTCGGGAACTTCGGCCAGGCCAACTACGGAGCGGCCAAGGCGGGGCTGGTGGGTCTCAGCAACGTGCTCGCCATCGAGGGCGCCAAGTACGGGATCCTCTCCAACGCCGTCGCCCCCATCGCACGGACCCGGATGACCGAGGACCTCCTCGGGCCGCTGGCCGAGCATGTGGCCCCGGAGCTGGTCACGCCCCTGGTGGTCTATCTCTGCTCCGAGGCCAACCAGTTCACCCACCAGATCTTCACGGCCGGCGGTGGGCGTTACGGCAGGGTGTTCATCGGCACCAACGAGGGCTGGTTCTCGGGCAAGGGCGTCGTGCCCAGTGTCGAGGACGTGGCCGCCAACATGGACACCATCCGGGACATCAGCGAATACGTGATCCCGGAGTCCAACACCGACGAGATCATCCTCCTCGGCCAGAAGCTCGCGAAGTGAGGCTCACTCCGTGAGCGGTACTTGGTACTGAGTACTGACATCACGAAGACGGGTCCAAGTACCAAGTACCAAATTCCAAATACCGGCTGAGCCTAAGCCCGGATTTCCACCGGGGTTCCGATCGGCACCAGTTCGTGGAGCCGCAATGCCACGTCGTTGGGGACCCGGACACACCCCAGTGACGCCGCCGAGCCGATCGTGCCCGGCCGGTTGGTGCCGTGGATCCCGATGATCCCGTCGCCCCCGTTGAACTCGGTGATGGCGTCCGACCGCGCCGAGAGACCCAGCGCCGCCGGGCCCCAGGGCCCCGAGCTGCGGGCGATCTCGACGTTGTCCGTGACGAAGTAGTCGCCGGGTGGCGTCGGGCTCCTGGTGTTGCCGATGGCGACCGGGGTGCGCAGCACCTCTTCGCCCCGGACGTAGTAGACGAGCTCGCGGTCGGATAGGTCGACCACGATCTTTCCGTCCACGACGTACATGGCGATTTCCTCCACCGGCACCCAGCCGGTCGACCCGTTGGGCCGGATGGGGAGCATCACCTCGACCCAGCCGTCCACCGGCGGGCCGGTTGTGGCAAGGACCGTGGTGGTCCCCAGGATGGTGGTCGTCGGCATCATCCGCTCGGGCTCGGGGTCCCCGGGTCGGGCGTAGACCGGTATCTGCTCCTCGCCGAGGATGACGACCAGCGTCCCGTCCAGGTCGTAGGTCGCCTCGAAGCCGCGGTATGGCGGGATCGCGGGCCCGCTCGGCTTCGTGGTCGTCGTGGTGGCGATGCTGGTCGTGGTGGTGGAAGGTTCGGTGGTGCCCGCGCCGGCGGAGGCGCAGGCGGAAACCGCCAGCGTCAGCAGGACGGCCAGGGAACCACGAGCCCGCATCACGAAGATGGTATCGGCCGGGTGGTGTCGGTCCCGGAGACCTTCCTCGGCGTTACCCTCGGCCATCGTGGCCGAGATCGTGGTCACCAGGAACCTGCCCGTGGAGCTCATCACGCCCCTGCGCGAGCTGGGGGATGTGGTGATGTGGCCCGGCGACGACCCGATGCCCGCGGGCCGTCTTCGCGAAGCCGTCGCCGATGCCCGTGGGCTGCTGTGCATGCTCACCGATCGCATCGACGCCGGGGTGCTCGATTCTGCTCCCCGGCTGGAGGTCGTCTCGCAGATGGCCGTGGGGGTGGACAACATCGACGTCGCAGAGTGTCGGCGACGATCGATCCGGGTCGGATACACCCCGGGAGTGCTCACCGAGACGGTGGCCGACACGGCGTTCGCCCTCCTCGCGGCGGTGGTCCGCCGTCTCCCGGAAGGGGAGCGGGCGGTGCGCGGCGGGTCTTGGGGGCCGTGGGCCCCCTTCTGGATGACAGGTGGCGACCTCCACGGGATGACGCTCGGCATCGTCGGGATGGGGAGGGTCGGAGCGGCCGTGGCCCGACGCGCCGCCGGCTTCGAGATGGAGATCCTCTACTCCTCCCCACACAGCACCGGACCGGGGAGACGTGTCGAAATGGAGGAGCTGCTCGAGAAATCGGATGCGGTGATGCTGTGCGCCAGACTCACCGACGAGACCCGCGGGCTGATCGGCGCCAGGGAGCTCGGCGCGATGCGCAACGACGCCTATCTGGTCAACGTGGCCCGGGGCGAGATGGTGGTCACCGACGCCCTGGTGGAGGCGCTGGCGGCAGGAGAGATCGCCGGAGCGGCCCTCGACGTGACCGATCCGGAGCCGCTGCCCGTCGATCACCCGCTGCTCGCCTTCCCCAACTGCCTCGTGACGCCCCACATCGCCAGCGCATCGACGGCCACGCGAAGGGCGATGGCCGAGCTGGCCGTGGCCAATCTGGTCGCCGGGCTGAGGGGCGAGACGATGCCGGCGGAGCTCCCCGACGAATGAGCATCGTTTCGTTGTGATTAGCCTGGCTCGTCTAGTTGTCCAGGGAGGAACGATCACCAACGCCAATCTGCCCCACGCCAAGTCGGTAACCGAGAATCCGGAGCAGGAACTCCTCCGGGAGCTCGCCATGCAGCAGCCGCGTGTCCAGCTCACGGAGTTCGGCAACCTCAACTACCGAGCCGAGGTCACCTCCCGGCTGGGCCGGTCCACGTTCTTCGTGGCCGATGAGGACATCCGTCAGAACCGAATCTCCCGCGCCGAGGCCGAGGAGTGGGCGGCGAAGCAGGACGAGTACATCGCCGACAGGGAGATGATCCTGATCGAGGGCTACATCGGCCCCGACCCCGACTTCAGGACCGGCTGCCGGCTCTTCATCGAGAAGACCCAGCCGAACATCGCCGGGATGCAGACCCATCTCTACTTCCCCAAGGACGATGCGTGGGAGCCCGAGTTCACCGTGATCTACACACCCGGCCTGATGGCGCCGGGCAAGCCCGACGACCGCCTGATCATCATCGACCTGGAGAACTGGACCACGCGGGTCTTCGGGTCGGACTACTTCGGCGAGTCCAAGATGGGCGGCCTTCGCATGTGGAACCGTCTCGTCTACGACCGGGGCGGACTCGCCCTCCACGCCGGTCTCAAGACGTTCCCCGCCGAGGCGACCCGCAGCGGCGAGGAAGAGTCGATGCTGATCATCGGTCTCTCCGGGACCGGGAAGACCACGACGACCTTCCGTCAGCAGCTGGGATCCCTGCCGGTCCAGGACGACTTCGTCGCCCTCATGCCCGGCGGCACGATCCACACGACCGAGGCCGGCTGTTTCGCCAAGACCTTCGGGCTCGACCCCGATGACGAGCCCACCATCTACGGTGGCACGACCCGGCCCGACGCCTGGCTGGAGAACGTCTCGGTCGACGAGAACGGGAAGGTCGACTTCTTCGACACCAGCTACACCGCCAACGGTCGCTGCACGTTCCCGTTGGCGAACATCCGTCACCGTGACCCGCGGTCGGTGCCACCGGCGCGCTATCTGCTCATCCTCAACCGGTCGGACCACGTCATCCCCGCGGTGTCGCGCCTGGACCGGGATCAGATCGCGGCCTACTTCATGCTGGGAGAGACCAAGGGGACCTCGGCCGGCGGAGCGGCGGAGGCGGGCAAGAGCCTCCGGGTCCCCGGAACCAATCCGTTCTTCTTCAACGACGATGCCCTCCAGGGCAACCGCTTGTTCGAGCTGCTCGAGTCGATGCCCGACCTGGAGGCGTTCGTCCTCAACACCGGTCGCGTCGGCGGAGAGGGGGAGGGGTCGAAGAAGGTGGCCATCCCCGACTCGTCGGCGATCGTGCAGGGCATCGTGGAGGGGACAATAGAGTGGGAGACCGACCCGGACTTCGGGTACCAGGTCGCCGCCTCGGTCCCCGGGGTCGACGACGTCGAGTTGCTCCAGCCGCGGCGTCTCTACGAGCGCACCGGTCGGATCGCCGAGTACAAGTCGATCGTGGAGCGCCTCAAGACGGAGCGGGCCGACTATCTGGCCGGATACGAGGCTCTCAACCCCGAGATCCGCGTGGCCCTCGCCCCCTGATCACCTGCCCGGGAACACCGCGAGCACCGTCCCGGTCTCGACCGTGAGGTCGACGACCGGGCTCTCCAGGAGATTCGACACACCGAGCGAGCTCCCGGGGAGGAGGATCCCGCCTGCGAGGTTCCAATGCAGCCCGCGTGTGGTCACACCCGTGGCGGGCCCCCCCATGGCGAGAAGGGTAAGGGTTGCGCCCACGTCGCCATGGAGGCGTCTCGGCCCCCGGACGACGTGGGCCCGCCCCCGGCCGGAGAGCCAGTCGATCTCGTCGACCTCCGACCATCGAGTCGAGCAGACGACCGCGGCGACGGCGAGCTCGTGGTCGAGTCTCCCACCGGAGCCGCCGACCACCACGATCCGTCCCGGGTCTCTCGCGGTCGCCAACTCCATGGCGAGCTCGAGATCGGTGGCGTCCTTGTCGGCGGAGTGACGCTGCACCCTCTCGTCGCCAGACAGCCCGGGATCCCAGGAGTCGAGATCGCCGACGAGGACATCGATGTTCCTCCCCATCTCCCGGGCCATGGCGTGACCACCATTGGCGGCGATCACCAGGTCCGCCTCCGGGATGTCACCGGCGATGTCGTGGGGGAGGGGGTCTCCCGCTGCGAAAACGACGACGGTCTCCATGAATGACAAAATCGTCTTACGCGCATTCCCGCGTGTAAGACCTAACCCTCAAGTTGAGCTTCAGGGTCGTCAGACCCATGAGATCACTGGCCAAATCGGGGGTGATGGTACGCCACGGGTTTCGTGAATACCGGCACTCGATCACTAGGCTGGCCGTCAATGGACCAGATGCAGGTACTCACGATCACGCCCGACGCGCTGGACATGATCATCAAGCTCCGCGATCAGGAGCCGGGCGAGGAGGAATTCGCCCTCTCCATCGAGGTCGCCGGTGTGCGGGGTCTCCAGTACGCCTACGACCTCGCCTTCGTCCCGCTGTCGGACCAGGGTGAGGACTGGCTGCTCGAGCGTCATGGCGATCTCGCAGTGATCTTCCCCGCCCGCGACGTGGAGAAGCTCGACGGCGCCACCCTCGAGCTCACCGACTCCGGGCTGGCGATGAACAACCCGAACACTCCCGCCTCGCCGTTCTCGGGCGCGGTCGACGTCCCGGGGAGCCTCGAGGGACCGCTTGCCGAACGTGTCGCCGGCTTCCTCCAGAACGCGATCAACCCCGCCATCGCCGCCCACGGCGGTGCGGCGGAGCTCGTGTCAGTTGACGGGACCACTGCGTATCTTCGTCTGATGGGTGGTTGTCAGGGCTGTGGCCTCGCCGCGGTGACCCTGCGTCAGGGCATCGAGCAAGCCCTCCTCGACGCCTTCGAGGGCGAGATCACCGGCGTGGTCGACGTGACCGACCACGAGGCCGGGGCCAACCCGTACTACGCCCACAGCCACTGAGCCCGTGCCCGGCCCGGGCGCGTCGGTCGTGGTGTAGGCATCCTGGTACCGCCTCGTCGGAGCCTCGGGGGCAGGGAACGTCGTAGATTCCAGCCGGTGACCTCATTGTCGCCCCAGGAAGCCGCGGAAAGCGCGGGAGTCGAGACCGAGTTTCTGGACCGTCTGGTGCAACTGGGGATCCTCGCCCCAGCCGGGCCCGACAGCTATTCGAAGGGCGACGTTCGCCGCGTGGTCATGGCACGATCGCTCGAAGAGGCGGGGATCCCGCTGGCATCGGTGGTGGAAGCGATTCAGAGCGGTTCCTTGTCTCTCGACTTCCTGGACGCACCGGCCTACGAGCGGTTCACCGCCCTGACCGCCGAAACTCTGGCCGAGGCGAGCGAGCGAACCGGGATCCCCTTCGAGCTGCTGTCCGCCATGCGGGAGGCCCTTGGATTGGCTCAGCCGACTCCTGACAGCCTCCTCCGTGAGGACGAGCTGGACATATTGCCCTTCCTCGAGATCCAGGTGAACCACGGGTTCTCGGACGTCGCCGTCGAACGCTTGCTCCGTGTCTACGGCGACAGCACCCGCCGCATCACCGAGGCCGAGGGTGCGTGGTGGACCTCAGAGGTCATCGAACCGGCGATCGCCGCCGGCGAGAGCGGAGGGGCGGTTGCCAACAGTGAGTTGGCCAACCAGACCGCACCCCTTGCCCAGCAGGCCATCCTCGCCATATACCACAGCCGTCAGGCGCGGATCTGGACCGCGAACATCATCGACGGCTTCGAATCACTCATGGCCCAGGCCGGCATCCGCAGCCGCCTCGAACGCATGCCGGCGATCTGCTTTCTCGACATCGTCGGGTACACGCGCCTCACCCAGGAGCTTGGCGACGTGGAGGCGGCCGCATTGGCTGCGGAGGTCGCCAAGCTGGTCGAACGCAGCTCGGTCCGACATGAAGGAAGGACCATCAAGTGGCTTGGAGACGGGGTGATGTTCTTCTTCCCCGATCCAGGCGCTGGTGTGGCCGCCGCCCTGGAGATGGTCGACGCTCTCGCCGCCGCCGGGCTTCCCCCTGCCCACGTGGGTCTCGACGCCGGCCCGGTGCTCTATCAGCAAGGCGACTACTTCGGGCAGACGGTGAACGTGGCAGCACGAATCGCCGACTACGCGCGACCGAGGGAGATCCTGGTCAGCCAGGCGGTGGCCGATGCGTCTTCCCATGACGGGATCGAGTTCCACGACATCGGGGATGTGGAGCTGAAGGGTGTGTCGGGCACGGTGCACCTCCTCCAGGCCCGCTCGACCCCCGTGTGAGGATCGTTTGAGGCTCAACCGGCAGGACCTGGAGGCATACCGCGGGCGCACCGTTCCCGACCTGCTCGGCCCGGACACCCGATTGCTGTTCGTCGGGATCAACCCGGGATTGATGACGGCGGCCCGGCAGACCCACTTCTGCCACCCCTCCAATCGTTTCTATCCGGCGCTGCGACGAGCCGGGCTCATCGACTGGGACCTCGACTCGACCACAGGTCTCACCGAGCAGCAGCGTCACGACCTGGTCTCGACCGGCATCGGGATCACCAACATCGTCGAGCGCGCCACGGCGCGGGCCGACGAGATCTCCACGACCGACCTGAAGGCGGGGGCGGCTCGGCTCACCGAGCGGGTGGCGGTGATCGGGCCCCGGGTGGTGGCGATCCTCGGCGTCACTGCCTACCGCGCCGCCTTCGAGCGACCGAAAGCCGTGATGGGACGCCAGCCCGAGGACCTGGCCGGCGCCGAGCTCTGGGTGGCTCCGAACCCGAGCGGTCTCAACGCCCACGTCACGCTCGACGTGATGGCGTCGTGGGTGAGGACCCTGGCCGCAGCCGCCGGGATCGAGCCCCGTCACTGACCGCTGAAGCCTCCTCCATCGACGGGAGACCTCCATGACCGTCCTGCTATCGGGTCGGCCAGTGGGTCACATAACCTGGCAACGGCGTCCCGGGTTTCATGTCGGGGTCGGGTTCCGGGTCACCGGGCTGTTGTCGCAGCGGGAGAACGCCGGCCCAGACGTCCAGTTGGAGATCCTGGTCGACGTCGCCGACGCCGCCGCTTCGGATCTTGGCCGAAGCCTCCTCGATGTCCACGGCGACGACCACCGTCTGCAGGTGCTCGACCCGATTGGGGTGTCGGGCGTCGTCCCAGCGTCCCGGGACGACGTGGTCGCTCATGGCGCGGAGACCCTCGTTGCGCTCGTCGGGGTCGGCGACCAGGCGGGTCGTCCCGAACACCACAGCCGACCGGTAGTTCATCGAGCTGTTGAACAGTGACCGGGCGAAGACGATCCCGTCGACGATGGTCGCCGTGATGCACACGTCGGTGCCCGCTCTCATCAGCCGGAGGTTCCCCGACGCCACGGATCCGTGGAGGTAGAGAGTGTCGTCGATCCGGCCGAACAGCGTCGGGATCACGACCGGTCCGTCCTCCCTGACGAGCCCGACATGGCAGATCAACGCCTCGTCGAGGATGGCGTAGATCGTCTCGCGGTCGTAGTGGCTCCGGTCGGCGAGGCGCTTGACCTTGATCCTCGGCGAGATGGGTTCCTGGCTCATGTCCGGTCCACGAAGAGGGTCTGAATCGACTGGCCGATCCTATGTGACCGATCCCAGATCCAAGCGTGTGTGAGGCCGCGCCCGCGGTCGTGATACAGGGAATCGGCCGAGATGGCCACCCATTCGCCCTCCGGTGGCCGGGCGATGGACACCGTCAGGTCGCTGTTCATGTACACCCAGTCGTCGTCGAGCCTGTGAGACACGCCGTTGGCGAAATCACCGATCATCGCTGCCCGCTGAGCCGGGGTCACTCTGCGGCCGGCGACGATGGGCACCAGGAGACGGGCCCACATCGTCGCCGGGCCTTTCTCGGTCAACTCGCCCTCCACCATGCGGAACTCGAGGGCGTGGCTGTGGAACATGACCTTCTCCGTCCGGCTCTCGAACTTGGCCACCGGGCACTCCTCGGGCGGCGGGAACGGTGTCGCCTCCGGGGCTGCTTCGGCGGGAACGGGACGGTCGGCGACCCTGAGGCGCTGTACCGTCGCCAGGGTGAGGACAGTGCCGGCGGGATCGATGAGGTGCGCCTCCACGGTTTGGATGCGTTTGCCCTCCCGGACGACCCTGGTCTCGACGCGGAGCCTGGTCAGCGGCACCACACGGAACAACTCCAGGGTCACCCTGGCGACCTCCATGGGTGTCAGTGTCGGCACGACCTCCTCGACGTGACCGGTGATCAGCGCCGCCACGGCCCCGCCATGTTGACCCTCCTCGTACCAGCCCGCGTTGGCCAGTTCGGTTGACTCGTAGGTGTTCGGGTCGTCGGTGGGCAGATAGACGGCCGGACCGGGCATGGTGAGACGGTAGTGCGACGGCCCGGTGCTCCCGGCGGGGTTTAGCATTGCCGGGCGTGACCGGTGAAGTCAGCATCTCATCTGAAGCGGCTCCACGACAGGCGAGCCGCGTCGGCGCCGGCCTGGTCGTGGCTTCCGTGTTGGGCTCGACCCTCGGCATCGTCATCGCCCAGTTCGTCGACAATCTCGGGATCGGGCTCCTGGCCGAGATCCTCGGTGGCGACGCGACGGTGTTCAACAACCGCGTCGAGTTCACGGGGGCGAGGGACATCGCCTGGGCGGGTGGATTCGCCTTGTGCCTCGGTCTGGGCGCCTTGTGTCTCTTCGCCTATCCGACACAACGGGGATATGGGGTTTCCAGGCTCACCTTTCTGTGGACGATCGTCCATCTCCTCCGTCAGGCCCTGAGCCAGGCGATGTTCCTGCCGTTCGACGCCGACGCGCCTCTTGCAAGGGCCTACGAGTCGTTGGAGGCGCCGGCCGGACTCGACATGGTCATCGCCGCGGGAGGGGCGGTCGGTCTGCTGTTGGTGGCGCTGTCGGCGGCGGCCGCGTTTCTCGCCTACACGCCACATCGGAGACTCGTCGACACCGGTCGTCGTCGGCTCACGCTGGCACTCTGGATCTGTCTCATCCCCGTGGCGGTATCGGTGTTCCTGGCCATACCGTTCTTCATGCCGGACAGCGATTCCAACGTGATCCCGTCGCTCCCCCTCGCCGCCGTCATGTTCTTCGTCACGCTCGCCGCGGCACCCGGGACGACGACGGTCACCGGTCCCGAGGACGAGGTGGAGACCTCGTGGCCGTACGGTCTCGGCGCCTTCCTCCTCGTCGTCCTGCTGTTCCACGTTTTCGTCCTGCGCGGCGGTGTCTCGGTCGACCCCCGCATGTGGGGATGACCAGGGCCACGGTGATCACCGTCTCCGACGGGGTGTCCGCGGGGACGCGTCAAGATCTCTCCGGGGATGCCCTCGAGGAGATGCTCGCCGACCGGGGCTTCTCGGTGAAACGGGTGGTGGTCCCCGACGAGCGGGACCGCATAGCCGACGCGATCCGCGCCGCGGCAGGATCATCGGCGCTGGTGCTCACCACCGGCGGCACCGGCTTCGGTCCCCGAGACGTGACACCGGAGGCCACCGTCTCCGTACTGGAGCGCGAGGCGCCGGGTCTGGCCCACCTGATGCTCGCCCGTGGCCTCGAGTCGACCCCGATGGCGGCGCTGTCGCGGGCACGAGCCGGGACCCTGGGCCCGGCCCTGGTTCTCAATCTCCCGGGTTCGCCGCGGGGGGCGACGGAGAGTCTGGCGGCCGTGGTCGACCTCCTCCCACACGTGCTCGACCTGCTCGCCGGGCACACGGACCACCATTCCGGACAGTCCGGGCACGGCAACTAGGCTCGCTCGCGTAAATGAAGATCAGCCAGGAGTTCGTCGTCGCCCGCGATCCCGACACGGTCTGGGCCCACTTCCAGGACATCCCATCGGTGGCTCGGTGCCTCCCCGGCGCCCAGCTGCTCGGCCAGACCGACGACGGGTCGTACGAAGGCAAGCTCTCGGCGAAGCTCGGGCCGATGACGGCCGCCTTCGAAGGCACCGCAACGGTCACGGCTGACCCGGCATCCCGATCGGCCCGCATCGAAGGCAAGGGAGTCGATCGGCAGGGTGGTTCCCGCGGCCAAGTCGTGGTGGACTACAGACTCGCCGCCGACGGATCGGGCACCAAGGTCACGGTCGACGCCGATGTGACGTTGTCCGGCCCGGCTGCCCAGTTCGGCCGGACCGGTCTGATCAACGAGATGTCGCGACGGCTGATCGCCGACTTCGTCCAGTGCCTCGAGGCGTCCCTGTCTGCGGCCACCCCCGAAGAGGCGGCCGCGGTGGCCGCGCCCGAGGTTCGCGGGTTCCGGCTGCTCTTCTCCGCCCTCTGGGCCTGGATCAGAAAGCTCTTCCACAAGGGGTAGGAATGATGAAACGAACACTCGCCTCGTTTGCCGCGCTCGCCCTGGTCGTCCTCGCCGCATGCTCCGGCGGATCCTCGGAGCCCAGGTCGATCTCCGGCGAGAACGTCACCGTCCGGATGCTCGACAGCTCGTTCGAGTACACCGAGATCAGGGTGCCCGTCGGTGGGACCGTCACCTTCGTCGGGACCTCTGAGACGCTTCCGCACAACGCCGTGGCGTCTGACGGCTCCTGGTCGACGGAGGCGGTCTTCGGAAGCCTGGAGCAGTACGCGGGCGACGAGGCGACGCTGACCTTCGACACACCCGGCGAGTACACCTTCTACTGCACGTTCCACGGGAACCCGCAGGGTGGCGGGATGGCCGGCACCCTGATCGTCGAGGGCTAGCTCAGGCTCACCTCGGCGACCTCGCCCGCCCGGATGCGCCACGCGGTGATCGCCGGGATCGGGGCCAGGCCGACGACGAGGTAGTACCAATCCGGGTCGAGGGCGCCGGTGACGTCGCTCGGCGACGGCCGGGCCTCGCCTCTCGGATGGGAGTGGAACGACCCGCCGAGGTGCCAGCCGCGACTCTCCGCATGGAGGAGCGCCCGGTAGTGGTCTGCCGGGGGGACCACGAACGCCCGCTCCGGGTCGCGGGAGTCGTTGCCCGTCGGGTACACAGCTCTCACGGCGCCGTCGGAGACCGCGACGAGCCCGCACGCCTCGGCGGGTGCAGCCCGGATGCAGTGGTCGAGGATCGCCTCCCTCGCCTCGGGAGGCAGGTGCAGGACTTCAGGCAACTGGGCGGCAGGTCTCGTCGTAGTCGACCAGTGGTGGTGGCCGGTCGGGGTCACTGCAGGCCGGGCAATCCGGATCGCGCCGGATCGGGAGGGTCGTGAACTCCTGCTCCAGGGCGTCGAACACCAGGAGCCGTCCCACCAGGCTGCGGCCCAGGCCCAGGAGCCGTTTGATCGCCTCCGTCGCCTGGATCGACCCGACCACGCCTGGAAGCACGCCGAAGACACCGGCGATGGCGCACGATGGCGCGGCATCCGGTGGCGGGGGGAGACGGTGGAGACAGCGATAGCAGGGGCCCTCGTATGGATCGAACACCGTGACCTGGCCCTCGAACCGGAATATCGACCCGTGGACGACCGGGATCCCGAGTCGGAGGCTGGCGTCGTTGACCAGGTAGCGGGTGGGGAAGTTGTCCCCTCCGTCGACCACGAGGTCGTAGGCGCTCATGATCTCGAGGGCGTTGCCGGCGTCGAGACGGACCTGATGGGTCTCCACGTTCACGTCCGCGTTGAGCGCGGTGATCGTCTCCCGGGCCGACTCCACCTTGGGCATCCCGATCCGGTCCTGGGTGTGGAGCACCTGACGCTGCAGGTTGGAGGCGGCGACCGTGTCGTCGTCCACCACCCCCAGGGTGCCGACTCCGGCGGCGGCGAGGTAGAGGGCGGCGGGTGATCCCAGACCGCCGGCACCGACCAGCAGGACCCGGGAGGCGAGGAGCCGTTTCTGGCCCTCCTCACCGACCTCGGGGAGACGCAGGTGGCGGGAGTAGCGCTGCAGTTGGTCCTCGGTGAGGGGGTTCTCGCCGCTCCAGGGAAGCCCGAGACCCCGCCAGGCGATGACACCGCCCCGCATCGAGACCGCCCGGTACCCCATCCGGTTGAGGATCTCGGCAGCGAAGAGCGAGCGATAGCCGGAAGCGCAATACGCGACGACCGTCTTCTCCCCGGGCCGGACGTGATCGCCTATCCGGTGTTGCACCTCGGCGATGGGGATGAGCAGGGCGCCGGGAATGACCCCGTTGGCGTGCTCGGCAGGCTCGCGGACGTCGACCAGGGTGACTTCGTCGAGCCGTGACATCACCTCGCCCGGATCGATCTCTTCGACACGATCAGCCAGGCCGAGGAGCTCGAGCGGGCCGCTCATCAGTGGGCGAACGCAGGATCGGGCGCGTCGGGGTCGATGTCGTATCGATCGAACGCGTCCTTGACCGCGGTGGCCTCCACGAGCCCTTCGTGAGCCATGAGCGAGAGCGTGGCCGTCACCACGTGGCCTGCGTCCACCTCGAAGAAGCGTCGCAGCGCCTCCCGGGAGTCGGACCGGCCGAAGCCGTCGGTGCCCAGCGCGGTGTAGGGCCCGGGGATCCATCTCGCCACCTGGTCGGGCACCATCTTCATGAAGTCGGTCACCGCCACGGTGGGGATGTCGTGGTCGGAGAGAAGTCTGGTCACCAGTGGCACTTTGGGCTCGTCGTTGGGGTGGAGCCGGTTCCACCGGTCGACGGCGAGCGCCTCCTCGCGGAGCGCCTTGTAGGAGGTCGCCGACCAGAGCTCGGCGCTGATCCCGTAGTGCTCGGCCAGCTGCGCCGCCGCCTGTCGGGCCGCGGTGTGCGCCGTCCCGGAGAAGAGGATCCGCACCTGCGGCTTCCCGTCGGGTGCGGCGGCGAATCGGTACAGGCCGTCGATGATCCCCTGGTCGACCCCATCGGGCTTGGGCGGCTGGACGTAGTTCTCGTTGTAGGCGGTCAGGTAGTAGAACTCGTCGACAGGGTTCGGCCCATACATGCGGCGGATCCCGTGCTCCACGATCGTCCCCAGCTCATATGCGAATGCGGGGTCGTAGGCGCGGCACACCGGCACCGTGGAGGCGAGGATCAGGCTGTGACCGTCCTGATGCTGCAGGCCCTCACCCTGGAGTGTGGTGCGCCCGGCGGTGCCACCGAGAAGGAACCCTCGTGCCCTGGCGTCGGCGGCCGCCCAGATCAGGTCGCCCACCCGCTGGAACCCGAACATCGAGTAGAAGATGAAGAACGGGATCATCGGCACACCACGGGTGGCATACGACGTGGCGGCTGCAGTCCACGACGCCATCGAGCCGGCCTCGGTGATGCCTTCCTCGAGGATCTGGCCGTCCTTGGCCTCGCTGTAGGAGAGGAGCATCGCCGCGTCGACCGGTTCGTACAGCTGGCCGCTGGGTGCGTAGATCTTCAGCTCGCGGAAGAGGGAGTCCATTCCGAACGTCCGTGCCTCGTCGGGCACGATGGGCACGACGTGCTTGCCGAACTCGGGCTGGCGGGCCAGGTTGCGGAGGAGACGGACGAAGGCCGAAGTCGTCGACGCCTCCACCTTCCCCGAGCCGGCGTAGACCTCGGCGTAGGCGTCCGGGCCCGGGATGGGGAGCGAGTCGTGCTCGACCACACGCTGCGGCAGCGGACCGCCGAGCTCGCGGCGACGCTCCATCAGGTAGTCGTACTCCGGCGAGCCGGGCTCAGGGCGGTAATAGGGCGGCTCCTTGTCTCCCTCCAGCGCCTCGGCGGGGATCTCCTCGTGGAGCTGCAGCCGCTCGCGGAGGTGGAGCAGTTGCTGGTTGGTCATCTCCTTGATCTGATGGGTGGCGTTGCGGCCCTCCACGTCCGGCCCGAGCGTCCATCCCTTGATGGTCTTGGCGAGGATGACCGTCGGCTTCCCGTTCTTGAGCTCGGTCGCCACCTTGTAGGCGGCGTAGATCTTCAGGTAGTCGAGACCACCGCGGCGAAGCGCCCAGATCTCCTCGTCGGACCAGTCCTCGACGAGCTCCAGGGCCCTCGGGTCCTTGCCGAAGAACTTCTCCCTCACGTAGGCGCCGTCCTCGGCCTTGTACCGCTGGTACTCGCCGTCGACGGTGGTGTTCATCACGTTGACCAGGGCGCCCTCGGTGTCCCTGGCGAGCAGCTCGTCCCAGCCTGAGCCCCAGATCACCTTGATCACGTTCCAGCCGTGGCCGCGGAACACGGCTTCCAGCTCTGTGATGATCTGGCTGTTGCCACGCACCGGCCCATCGAGACGCTGCAGGTTGCAGTTGACCACCCAGATCAGGTTGTCCAGACCCTCACGGGCGGCGATGGAGAGACCCCCGAAGGTCTCGGGCTCGTCGACCTCTCCGTCACCGACGAAGCACCAGACGTTGGAGTCGGACGTGTCGTCGAGGCCGCGGTCCTGCAAATAGCGGTTGAACCGGGCGTGGTAGACGGAATTGATCGGCCCCAAGCCCATGGAGACCGTGGGGAACTCCCAGAAATCGGGCATTAGCCTCGGATGCGGGTACGAGGACAGGCCGCCGGCGACCTCCTGGCGGAACAGATCGAGGTCCTGCTCGTCGATGCGGCGCTCCAGGAAGGCGCGGGCGTAGAACCCCGGTGCGGCGTGGCCCTGGAAGTAGACATGGTCGCCCCCGCCCGGATGGCCCTTGCCACGGAAGAAGTGGTTGAAACCGACCTCGTAGAGGGTGGCCGAGGAGGCGAAGGTGGAGAGGTGGCCACCGATCCCCTTGATGTTGTGGTTGGCCTTGGTGACCATGACGGCGGCGTTCCAGCGGACGTACCGGCGGATGCGACGTTCGATGTCGGGGTCACCGGGGAATTCCGGCTGGTCTTCGAGCGGGATGGTGTTGATGTATGGGGTGGTCACCGGCCCCGGGACACCCAGCCCCGACTGCTGGGCGCGCTCGAGGAGCTTGGCCAGGAGGTACCGGGCCCGGGTGGGCCCCTCGCGTTCGATGACCGCGTCGAGGGATTCCTGCCACTCCTGGGTTTCGACCGGGTCTACGTCCGGGAGCTGGTTGATGAACTCGACGCCGATGGTTTCTCGAAGATCACCCGGCATGAGCCCAGGCTAGTTCACACCCGGGGTCACCGAACGGGCCGAAAGTCCCGAGCCCGCAGCCATGGCACCACGATGTCGAGGAATCGCTTGTGCGCATCGAGATGGGGGACGTGGCCCGTGTCCTCCATCGGGACGAGCTCCCAGTCGGCGCGGAGATGCGTGATCCTCTCCACCGCAGATGGCGGGACGAGGGTGTCGTCGACGCCCTGGACCACGAGGGTCGGGGCGCGCACGGCGCGCACCGCCTCGATGAGCCGTCCGGGACGCGCCCAAAGGGCGGCGATGGAACGCGAAGCAGCGGGCACGGCGCCACGCGCCCATGGAAGGCCGCGCCTCCGCTCGGCCATCTCGACGAGTGCTTCGATCACCGGCATCGGGACCCGTCCCGGATGCTTGGAGATCCAGCCCAGGGTCATGGTCACCCGCTCCCTGGCCGGGAGACGGCTCAGGTATGCGTCCAGGACCTCGCCCGTGAGAGGAGCGGCCTGGAGGGCGAGGCGGATCGCGGTCGGCCGATGGGCGCGGGGTACGTCCTGGAGCCCGGGTGCGAAGGCGGGGGAGACCAGAATCAACGCCGAGACGAGATCAGGTCTCTCCGCGGCAGCGAATGTCGAGACCAACCCACCCATGGAGTTGCCCATCACCGCGGCCGGCTTTCCCGTCTCGCCGGTGACGACTTCGAGCATGGCCACGAGCGCCTCGGTCATGCCGGCAAGACCTGGTGTCTTGGTCGGCGGAGACAGCCCGAAACGCGGCAAGTCGAAGGAAACGACCCGGCCGGTCTCGGTGAGGGCAGGCGCGACCGCCTCCCAATCCGCCCAGGATCCGCCCAGACCGTGGACCAGGATGATCGGTGGCCCCTCTCCGCCATGGTCGACCCGGTGCAGGCGCATGCCTGAGATCTCGACCATGCGACTCACGGGGCGAGGCTACCCATCGCGCCTACCTATGCTCCTGCGGCGCGAAGCGAGGTTTGTCAAGTGGATCGGGTGCTGGCAGTCGAGGGTCTCAAGAAGAGTTTCGGTGATCTGGTGGCCGTCAACGGTGTCGGATTCACCGTGGATGCCGGGGAGACCTACGGGCTCCTCGGGCCGAACGGGGCGGGGAAGACGACGACGATCTCGATGATCGCCGGCCTGCTCGCGCCGGACGCGGGAAGCGTCTCGATCGAGGGCGACTCGATCTCGGTTCGGTCCACCCGCGGACGGTCGCACATCGGGCTCGTGCCACAGGACCTGGCCATCTATCCGGACCTCACGTGTCGGGAGAACCTCGTCTTCTTCGGGAGGCTCTACGGCCTGTCGGGGGACAGGCTTCAGAGACGGGTCGACGAGGTGCTCGATGTGATCGGGCTCACCGACCGTGCCAAGGACCTGACCAAGGAGTTCTCCGGCGGGATGAAGCGCCGGCTCAACATCGGCATCGGCCTGCTCCACGAGCCGAGACTCCTCATCCTCGACGAGCCCACCGTCGGCGTGGACCCGCAGTCGAGGATCGCCATCCTCGACGCCGTCGAGCAGCTCTCCTCCGAGGGCATGGCCGTCCTCTACACCACCCACTACATGGAGGAGGCGGAGCGTCTCTGTGATCGTGTCGGCATCATCGACGAAGGCTCGATCAAGGCCGAGGGAACGAGACGCGACCTCGTGGCGCTGATCGGGGAGAAGGACCGGATCGTCCTCACGGGAGAGCTCGACGGTGCAGCCGATGACGTGAGGCAGATCCCGGGTGTGGCCGAGGTCTACCAGAGCGAGCACCGGCTCGACGTCATGGTCGGCCAGGCCTCGTCGATCCTCCCGACCATCCTCACCCGTATCAGCCAGGCAGGTTGCAGCGTGACCGGGGTCGAGGTCGAGGAGCCCAATCTCGAGGCGGTCTTCCTCCATCTGACGGGGAAGGCTCTCCGGGACTGACGATGTTCCATTGGGCCGCGCGTCTCATCGCCGTCAAGGACCTGCGGCTGAGGTTGCGGGACAAGTCGGTCTTCATCATGGGCCTCCTCGCCCCCCTGGGATTGGCCTTCATCTTCAATCTCACCTTCGCCGGGGCGCTCCAGGAGGGGAGCATCGATCTCCGTTTCGGCTTCGTGGACCTGGATGGGTCACCCAGCTCGGCGGGTCTCAGCCAGGTCCTGGGGCAGCTCGAGGCCGAGGAGTTCCTCGACCTGACCACCTACGACGATCGGGAGACCGCGGTGGCAGCGGTCGAGGACGGGGACATTCAGGCGTTCATTCTCGTGCCCGAGGGCTTCGACCAGGAGCTGGCCACGGGCGCGCCGAAACTGGAGGTGCTCGGTCACGTCGATGCCGGGACTGCGACCTCGGTGGCGGCCGCCGTCGCGCGCCAGTTCGGCGCCGGTGTCGACGCGGCGCGGCTGGCGGTGGTGACGACGGCATCGATCCTCGGCGTGCCACCGTCGCCCGACCTGGTCGGCCAGCTGCAGGGGGACCCGGCCACCGCCGCGTTCACCTCGGATATCACGGGTCTGGATGCCGAGGTTCGCCAACTCGACGGCGTCACCTACATCACCGCCGGCATGGCGGTGTTCTTCTTGTTCTTCACGGTGCAGTCGGGGATCCTCGGGCTCCTCGACGAGGAGCGCGAGGGCACGTTGAGGCGTCTCTTCGCCGCACCCGTCCCCCGGTCCGCGGTGATGGCCGGCAAGGGACTCATGTCGTACATCCTGGGTGTGGTTGCCCTGACCACTCTGGTCGTGGCGTCCAGCCTGATCATGGGCGCCGAGTGGGGCCATCCGCTCGGGGTTGCGGTCATGATCCTGGCCGGTGTCGCCGCCGCAGTGTCGGTCATGGGTGTCGCTGCCGGGGTGGCCAGGACCCCGGAGGGCGCGGAGAATCTGGCTGCGATCACGGCGGTGGTCCTCGGCATGCTGGGCGGTGTCTTCTTCCCCATCGAGAGCGCCGGTGGCGCCCTGGCCGCGCTCTCCGCCATCACCCCGCATTACTGGTTCCTCAGGGGTCTGGGTGACCTCGCCGGAGGTGCGCCCTGGACCAACGCCCTTCCGGCGGCCGGTGTCCTCGCGGGCATGGCGGTCGTCTTCGGCCTCATCGCCGTCTGGGTCCTCAACCGGAGGTTCTCCCGGTGAAGGCGTTGGCGATCGCCATCTCGAACCTCCGTCGGATGCTCCGGGACCGGAGCAGCATCTTCTTCGTGTTCATCTTCCCGCTCGCCCTCATCCTTCTCATCGGGATCCAGTTCGGAGGTGACGTCGACCCCAAGGTCGGGATCTACCGGGAGGACACCGGGACGCTGTCCGACGCCGTGGTGGCGGAATTGGAGGCCTCCACCGCGATCGAAGTCGTCATGTACGAGGCCGAGGAGCCGCTGATCACGGCGGTGGAGAGGGGCGGGGTCAGTGCCGGCGTGTTCCTACCCGCAGACATGGAGGCCACCGTCTCGGGCGGTGGGATGGCGCGGGTGGAGTTCGTGGTCCGCCCCGACGGGTTCGGGAACGAGTTGCGATCCGTGGTCACCTCTGCGGTGGCCCGGGCGCTGGCGCCGGCAGGGGCAGCTCGGTTCGCGGCGGCCGAGACCGGTACGGGCTTCGACGATGCGCTCGCGGTGGCGCGGGACGCGGTCGGGAGCTTCGAGACGGTGGAGGTCGAGGTTTCCCGGTTCGGTGAGGCGCTCTTCCCCGAGGACATGGGTCGTTTCGACCTCGGGGCGCCGCAGCAGCTCGTGCTGTTCACCTTCATCACGACACTCACGGGGTCGGCGGCGCTGATCCTCTCCAGGAAGCTCGGGATCACCACCCGGATGTTGTCGACGCCTACGCCGCTTCGCACCGTGATCGTCGGCGAGAGCCTGGGCCGCGCCACGGTGGGGATGTTCCAGGGCGTCTACATCATGCTGGCCAGCCTCGTGCTGTTCCAGGTCGACTGGGGCAACCCGCTGGCGGGGATCTTGCTCCTGGCCGCACTCACCGCGGTGGCCGCCGGAGCAGCGATGCTGATGGGTGCCTTCTTCGCCAACGAACAGCAGGCGGCGGGCATCGCTGTGATGGTGTCGCTTGGTCTGGGGGCCCTCGGCGGGGCGATGCTGCCGCGGGAGTTGTTCCCGCCGACGCTGAAGCAGGTCTCCCTGGCCACACCACATGCCTGGGCCCTGGAGGGGTTCGCCGACCTGGTCCGCGACGATGGGGGCCTCGTGGATGTCTTGCCCGAGATCGGGGTCCTGGCCGTCTACGCCGTCGTCCTGTTCGCCATCGCCACGTGGCGTCTCAGGCGGACCCTCACCTCTGGTTGAATGACCTGATGGAACAAGTCTCTCTGGGACGAATCCTGGTCATCCTCGGCATCGCCTTCGCGGTGATGTCGTTGTTCTCCGGAGGCCAGATCGACCTCATCTTCCCGATCATCCTCATCTTCGTCGGACGGATCATCTCCGCGGTGGGCAAGCAGCAGAGGAAGAGCCGGGCGGCGAAGCCGGGGAGTACGGTCGCCATCCCTGAGCCGACGGTCACCGTCCCGGAGGCGCAGACGCCGCAGACCCTCGCCAGGCGGAACCGTGCCGGGAGTCTCGAGGAGAAGCTGAGAGAGATCCTCATGGTCCCACCCGGGACGATCCCGACACCGAGCCGCCCCAAGCCACGGAGGCAGCCGGCCGCGGCCGCCCGACCGGAAGTGAGGCCCGAGCCCGTGTATCAGGCCCCAGCCGCCGAGCCTGCCCCAAGGCCGGCCCCCATGGCGGAGAGCGCACCGAGGGTCGAGCCCGCTCCGATGGTCGAGCCGCCGGTCCTCTCATCGGGCCCGAAGAAGGTGGAGCCCCTGGCCCATCGGAGAACGGCCACGAATCCGCTGGGGACGACACGCCGGCTCGGCCAGACGACGGTGTCTTCGGCGAGCAAAACCGGGTCGCTCTCCTCCATGGCCGTCCACCGACGGGTGCGACGTTCACCGTCGGGCGCCAGGACCTCGAGCGAGATGGTCGCCGAGGCCAAGGAGCGTCTCCGCCAACTCAAAGGCCGCTGAACTCAACCGGAGGTCGGATCGTCAGCGCTCGAGAAGCTCTTTGAGGTTCTGGACGAACCGGGCGTTTCGCTTTGCGATCTGTCGTCTCATCAGGGGCGCCAACATGCGCATCGGCCCCTCGAAAGGCACCTCTACCCGACGTGTGAAGATCGTCCCCGACTGTCCGACTCCGAACGCGTACGACACCACCGGCCTCATCGGTCCCGTGCGGGTGGTGAATTCGACGCGGTGGTGCGGGTCGAGGCCCGTGATCTCGACTTCGTAGTCTCGACGACCCATCATCCGGACCGTCGCGATCCATGTGGTTCCGAGCCGCCAGCTCGTCGGCGTCTCGGTCGAGCCCGGGACCTTGATCTGCAGGATGTCCGTATGCCAGCGCGGCTCATTCCGCGGATCCGACACGAACGCCCAAACGTCCTCTATCGACCGGTGGATGACCTCGCTGCTCTCAGCGGATACCTTGGCGCTCACGTCTCACGGCCCCATGCCGGTTTACACTCTGTCAACTTTACGACCCTAATAGGTGTCCTTACAACATGTCAACCTCTGCTCCGAAGTCCACACGAGATGCGATCCTCGAGGCCGCCATGCGGCTCGTGGCATCCCGCGGGCCTCGTGTATCCCTCGAAGACGTGGCGGACGAAGCCGGGATCTCGCGGCAGACCCTCTATGTCCACTTCGGCTCGCGGGCGGGGCTGTTCATCGCGATGGCCGAGTACATGGACACCAGCGAGCAGCTCCAGCCCCTGCTGCAACGAGTCTTCGCTGCCCCGACAGCTCTGGACGCCCTGGACGCGGTGGCCGAAGTCCATGCCCAATATCACCCGGTCGCCTACCCCGTGGCGCGGGTGTTCCTGGCGGGCCGATATGACGACGAGGCGCTGCGCCGAACCTGGGACGAGCGCATGTCGTCGCGTCGGCTCCTGTACCGCGACGTCGTGGCGAGGCTGCACGACGAGGGGCTGCTCGGTGCGCGATGGGACGTCGAGACGGCCACCGACATCATCTGGGCACTCACGTCGTGGCAAATGTGGGAGGCCCTGGTGGTGGAACGGGGATGGTCGAAGGCCGATTACCTGAGGCACCTTCGTACCGTCCTGCGACAGACGCTGGTGGTTCCCCGCACCTAGCTCCGGCCGGCTAGCTGCCGGTGGCGGCGAGGCGTGCCTCTCTCAGTTCGGCGGCGAAGGCGACGCGTCTTGAAGGGTCTTCGAGCAACCCCCGGTTCTCGGCCAGCTTGAGCGCGGATTTGAAGACCACCTGGCTCACACTCTCACCGTGGATCAGGCGGCCTTCCAGCCGGTACAGCCTGCCGCGGGCGAGACAGGCGGCCAGGAACTTCTTCTCGTCGACCTTCCCTCTCCAACGCTCCAGCTCGTCACCGACCACCTGGTAGGCGTCGAGGATGGGCAGCAATGCCCAGGGGGAGAGACGCATCCCCAGCGCCTCGAGGACCGCCTGGGGGCCCTGCCCGACCAGCAACTGCTTCCAGTCGGGGCAGTCGATCGCCAGGTCCGCGTCGACCTCGCCGGCGAATTGCTCCCGGTCGGCGAAGAAGAACTCGAACTTGAGCAGGTCGCGGAGGCCCAGCATGCGCTCGGTCAGGTCGTCGGGGTCCTTCGCCCCCGATGCCAGCGCCATCTCGGCCATCGCTCGCGGCACGAAGAAGTGCAGCACCACGTTTCGGTAATAGGAGAGCTGGATCATCTGGGTGTCGTCGAGCCAGTAGACCCGGCGGTCGCTCGCCTCGTGCGCAGATGCATTCCCGTTCTCCACCAGCCAGTCGAGGAACCCCTCCAACATCTCGGGATCGCCGAGGTCGGTGTCCTCGGTCATCTCCAGCTTCCGGTCGTGGATGAACCCGAGGAGTCGGGCACATCGCTGCGCCAGCTGGCCGGAGTCGCGGGCCGTGCCCCTTTCTGCGAGGAGGGCGATGGAGACCACGGCGATCGGGGTGATCGGCGTGGCCAGGCCGATCCGGCGCATCGCTTCGAAGGCGACCTTCTGGAGCACGATCGAGCCCTCCTCGGCCTCGACGCCGGCGGTCATCGACCTGAGCGAGATGGGTTCGCCGAAGCGGACGTGGATGTCTCCGTACCGCTTCCGCAGGGACCGGACGGACTTGACCAGCCACCGGATCGACTCCTTCTCCTTGGCGCGCCCCTGGGCCTCCCGCGTGTAGTCGGGTACGTCCTGGATTTGGTCGTAGGCGATGGAGACGGGGACCAGGACGACGTCGTCGGCCTTGCCCCGACGCAGCGCGTCGTTGACGTAGGAGAGGAGGCCGAACCTGGGCGGTGCGAGGCGTCCCGACCGGGATCGCCCACCCTCCATGTACCACTCCAGGTTGAACCGCTTCTCGATGAGGAAGTCGATGTATGCCCGCAGCACCCGCTTGTAGATCTCGTCGTCCTTGAAGGAGCGGCGGATGAAGAACACGCCCGTGCGCCGCATCAAAGGGCCCACCGGGAAGAAGTCGAGGTTGTTGCCCCCGGCGGTGTGGTTGGCGGGGAGATCGTTCTCCCACAGCAGGTATTGCAGGGTGAGCCGGTCGAGGTTGGAACGATGGGAGGGGAGGAACACCACAGGGTGGTCCTGTCCGAGGGCGGCGACTCGCCTCACCTGGTCGGTGTGGTACCGGATCCGGCCATAGCCCTGCTTGTAGAGGGCGTGGATCAGGTTGGCGATGATGTCGATCACGTAGGGGCTGTGGGTGGCGGCGATCTCGTCGAGGTGACGCTCTGCCAGCCTCATGGCGGCGTCGGGGTCGATCCCCCTCGTCTCGGCCGCCTCGGCGATCGACTCCCTGAAGCTGCGCCGGGAGAGGATGGCTTCGGGCACGAAGCGGGGCACCTTGTAGCGGTTGCCCAGGATCTCCCGCTCCTCGACGTCGAGCGCTCTCCAGGCGCGCCGGGTGACGAAGGGGGCGAGCCCGTCGACATCGTCTGCCTCCTCGTAGGCGCGCCGCAACTCCGACACGGGCGCCCCCGCGCCGGCGATCCTGACCACTCGGGAGGGATTGAAGAGAAGTGTCCACCACGCCCGGAGTCCACGGGGGTCGCGGGGATCACCTGGTTTGAAGATGTCGGTCCAGTCCACCGAGCGGTTCCCGTCGCGTTCCGGGGCCATCCACACGACGCGCAGCGGGATCAGGTAGGGATCGTCGCTCGAAGCGAGGACCTGCTCCAGGTTGTCGTCGTCGCCACCGCGACCGCGCCGGGATGATGAGATGCGAACTGTCTCCGCCCGCTTCACCTGGCGGGAGAGCCACGACCTGAGGATGCGCTCCTCGAGCCCGGTGGAGACGTCGAGGAGGTAGACCGTGCGCCGACCGGCGGGACCTTGCAGGGACGTCTCGACTGCCTTCCGGGGCACGGCCACACTCTACGGGTGCTGCCACAATCGGGTCGATGCGGGTGGTGCTGCAGAGGGTGAGCAGATCTTCGGTCCGGGTCGACGGGGAGGTGGTCGGACAGATCGAACGCGGTCTCCTCCTGCTCGCCGGTGTCGCCACGGGTGACACCACTGACACGGTTCGCGCCGCCGCCGAGAAGGTGGCGGGTCTCCGGATCTTCTCCGATGACGAGGGGAAGATGAACCGCTCGGTCCGCGATGTCGGCGGTTCCGCCCTGGTGGTCAGTCAGTTCACCCTGCTCGGGGATGCTCGCCGCGGGAGGAGACCCTCGTTCACCGACGCCGCGGCGCCTGAGATCGCCGAGCCCCTGATCGAGCTCTTCGCCCGCGAGCTGGAGGGTCAGGGTGTCCCGACGGCGACCGGCGTCTTCGGTGCCCGCATGGAGGTGGAGTTGGTCAACGACGGGCCGGTGACCCTCGTCCTCGACTTCTGAGGCTCAGGACTCCCCGGCGGCGGGGCGTCTGAACCGGGCGCCCTCGATGTGCTTGGGAAGGATGGCCAGCCCGAGGCCGATGGCCAGGAACGGAAGCAGTCCGCTTTCGATGCCCCAGCCCTCGGGCAGGCCCAGCGGGCCCCAGAACACCGAGGCGAGGGCGAGGAAGACGATGGTGATGATCGTGGCGCCACCCGACGAGCGTGTCGCCCACGCCGAGAGGCCGATCACTGCCAGGCCCGCCGCGAGCATCCAGGGCCAGGCCACCAGGAGCACACCGGCCGTGATCCCCAACCCCTTCCCGCCGGCGAAGCGGTACCAGACGTTGTAGAGGTTGCCGAGTGCGGCGGCCAGGCCCGCGGCGACGATCCCCTGCTCACCGGCGAACACCGACCCGAGAAGGGCTGCTCCAGCCCCTTTGGCCATCTCCACGAGGAGCACCGTCGCCGCCAGGGCGGGGCCACCGACGCCGAGGGCATTGGCCGTTCCCGGGTTGCCCGACCCCTGTTTCCGCAATTCCACGTTCCACAGGCGGCCGATCCACTCCGCGGTGGGAATGGAGCCGATGAGGTATCCGATGGCAACGGCGGCGAGCATCTCCATCGGGTCATCCTCCCACGAATCGGTGTCCCGGGCCGCAGAATCGGAGGAAGTCGCACCCCGCACACCACGGACCGGGCTTCTCCGTGAAAACCTCCGACTCGATGCCTTCGACGAGACGTTCCAGGGTGGCGGAGGCCTCGTCGGTCCAAGCCGCGTCGGCCATGTGGGTCTCCTCAGAGCCTCCGCCACCGAGATAGGCGAAGGTGACGGTGATGCTCTCGGGTCGGGGAAGGCCAAAGTCGACGACGTCGGCCGCCAAGGCGTAGGCCTGGAGCTGCACCAGGCGGTTCGGGTCGTCAGAGGGCCCACCACTCTTGAAGTCGACGATCTCCCACCGGCGATCGTCGACGTAGATGGCGTCGATCCGTCCCCGAACGACGGTCTCCCGGACGGTGAGATTGAAGGGCTGCTCCACCAGATCGGCGGGTCTCTCTGCGAAGCGGGAAGCGAGGAAGGTCTCGAACGCGCCCGGTGCGGCCCGCTCCTCGCCGACCATGTCGTACGCCGGGGTCTCCTCTATCGGGAGGGGCACGATCCCCTTGTGGTGTAGCTCGATGCGGCGATGGACCTCCGTCCCCCTCACCGCGGCCGGGTTGACCCGCCTCGGCAGGGGGTCGATCTCGCTCCAGTAGAAGCGCCGGGGGCATTGGGCGTACGTGACCAGGCCGGTCACGGAGACGGGCTTCCTCTCGGGCTCGGCGACCACAGGCGCCGGCTCGACCAGCGTGAAGAGACGGTGCTCCACCTCGGTGACCACCCTCTCGTGCTCCGTGGCCACCCCCAGTTCCACGGAGACCCGCTCGGCCCAGGACGGGTCGGAGAGCGCGGCCCGGATCGCCCCTTCCCAGCCCTCGGGGAAATGGGGGTCGGGTGTCGGGGCGGTGTCGAACCTGAGCAGCTCGGGCGGGTCGGTCACAGCCGGCAAGTCGGTGACGTCACCACTGACCGCGTTGACCTCCTGCCACAGCTCCGATGGTTGCCGCGGCTTCTTGTTGGGCAGCGGATATCCGTACCAATACGCGCCTGTCACGAACAGGTGGCGCTTGGCCCTGGTCACGGCGACATACGCAGTGCGCCACTCCTGTTCGAAGTGGGCGTCCCTGAGATGTTCCTGCACCGCGTCGTAGTCGTCGGGCAGGTGGGCCATCACCGTGTCGAGGCGGAGCTCGATCGGGATCGCATGTGGGGTGGTCAGCGGGTTGCCGTAGCTCTGCGAGCTCGAAGGAAAGTTCCCTTCGTACGCGGCCGGGATTGCGACCACCTCCCACTCGAGCCCTTTGGCGCGGTGAACCGTGAGCAGGGTGACGGCGTCCTCGCCGGAGACCCTGGCCTGATCCAGCTCTTCGAAGGATTCTTCCTCTGCGTCCTCGAGGTATTGGAGGAAAGCGGGAAGCGACGGCCGCCCCTGGAGGGGGCTCCAGTCCTGGGCGAGGTCGAGCAGACGATAGAGGTTGAGTCTCGCCGTGAGACGCGATGTCGCGGGGAGCGCCTCCACGTCCCGCCATGCCCCGGTGACGTCGAGGATCAGTCGGCAGGTCTCTACGAGGCTCAGCCCCTGGGACTCGAGGAGGATTCTCCGGTACATGTTCCGGAAGTCGGCGAGTGCGGCCGCGGCATCCGGTCGGAGGTCGGGCACGTCGTCGTACTCCACCGCCTCGAGCAGCGTGATCGGAACCGGGTTGCCCTCGTTGTCCTCCTCTTCGGCCCGGGCGGCCCTGGCGGCGAGGCGCGCCAGGTCCGCGAGACCCCAGTGGAAGCGGCTGCCCATCAGGATCGTGACCAGCGACACCGAGTCGTCCGGGTTCTCGAGGATGCGGAGCCAGGCGATCAGGTCGGCCACCTCCGGCACCGACAGCAAGCCTCCCACGTTGGCGACCTCGACCGGGATGTCATGGCGGGCGAAGGCGTCGATGACAACCGCGAAGTCCTTGTTCTTCCGCAGCAGAACGGCCATGTCCCGCCAGGCGGTCCCCGAATCGTGCAGCTCTTCGAAACGGGACGCGACCCATTCGGCCTCGGCGATGGAGCTCTGGGCCCAGTGCGTCCGGATCGTGCTCCCTGGATCGTCCGGCAGCGCCGAGACCAGTGACTCCGCACCAGGGTTGGCACGGCGTCGGATGCGGTTGGCCACCTCCAGGATCGCCGAAGTCGATCGCCGGTTCAGGGTCAGGCTCCGGAGATGGGCGCTCCTCCCGTCCGGTGTCGGGAAGTGCTCGTCGAACCGGGCAAAGTTCTCGGTCGACGCACCGCGCCACTCGTAGATCGTCTGGTCCTCGTCGCCGACGGCGATTACCGGGAAACCCTGGCCGAAAACCGTTTGCAGCAGGACACGCTGGGCGGGGTTGGTGTCCTGGTATTCGTCGAGCACAACGACCCGGTAGCGGCTCCGGACCAGGTCGGCCAGGTCCTGGTTCTCCCGCATCAGCTTTGCCGCCAGCATCACCAGGTCGGAGAAGTCGACCACGCCCAGCCGGCGCTTCTCCTCCTCGTAGCGTTGGAGGAGCATGGCCATCTCCCGGCGCTGGTCCGCGGCTTCGCACCGATCGTCGTGGGCCAGCACGACCTCGGGCGTGAGGAGGTGGTCGCCGAGGCGGTCGCCCAGGGCCCGCACCCAGTCGAGACGTGTCGGCCAGGTGATGTCCAGGTGCTCCAGGGGCGGGGCGGTGTCGAGCACTTCGGTGAGGATCTGCCGGGCGAAGGTGGGTGTGATCACCTGGTATCTCGAGTCGAGTCCGACCAGGGCACCGAACTCGGAGAGGAGTTGGGCGGCGAAGCCGTGATAGGTGTGGATCTCGGCCTGACGGGCCGGGTCGTCGGCGGCCAGGAAGGCACGAACCCGGTCCGCCAGCTCGGCCGCCGCCTTGTTGGTGAAGGTCAGGCCCAACACCTGCTCGGGAGCAACCCCATGCCTGGAGACCAGGTTGGCGATGACCATCGCCACCGTGGTGGTCTTGCCGGTCCCCGCCCCGGCACGCACCTTGATCGAGGTCAGACCGAGGTCGAGGATCGCCTGCTGTTCGGGCGAGGGTGTCGGAACGACCGTGGTGATGGTCATGGCAGGTATGCGTCCCTCCCCTCGGGCCATTGCGGGCACGTGCCCTTGAACGGGCAGTACTTGCACGCCTTCGCCGAGATCCGGGGCTCCCAGTTCTCGGACCTGATCCCTTCCACGATCGCCTCCATCTCGGCTCGCAGGTCGTCGACCGCGGAGACATCGAGGTAGCGCACCGATGGCTTCTTCGCGTCCGTCGCCGGGTACCAGAGCTGGGCGTCCACGACCTGCTGGCCGGCGTCACGGAGGGCGATGACGTAGAACGCCAGCTGGATCGACCGCGCCGCGTCCGCCTGGGGTGGTGCGGATCGACTCGTCTTCAGGTCGACGACGCGGAGACCCTCATTCGTCATCTCGAGACGGTCGATCACCCCCCGCCATCTGACTCCTCCGATCTCCGTCTCGACATCCTTCTCCATGGCGACGGGGACGCCCTCGCTCGGCCAGAAGGTGTAGAGCTTGGCGAGCGGTTCCCGGGCCCGTCGCAGCCAGGCGTCGTTCATGACCGCGTTGCCGAAGTCGGCGTGCTCCGCCCAGACCTCGTCGAGGATCTGCATCGCCCGGTCGAGCGAGGCGTGGGTCGCACCGGTGCCGATGATCTCGTTCTCCGCCCGTTCCACGGTGAGGTGGATCAGCGACCCCGAGGCGGCGTAGCCGCTGTCGGTCTCGGCGAGGCGGAGACGACGCTCCATGGCGTATCTGCGTGGGCACTGGAGGTAGGACTCGGCCTGGCTGGGGGAGAGCCGGAAAGAGCCGGTGAGGATGGGGGAGGAAGGGCCGGGTGCGGGCACCCCGGCAAAACGCATCGGGTTCCATCGGTCGCCTGCATGCCCGGCGAGGACGGTGACCGCACCGAGCCGCTGAGCGGCCGAGGCGTCGGGATCGAGGAGCCAGCGGCGCAGGGTGCGCTCCACCCCGGCGACGGTGACCGGCGCGGCCTCGGTCTCGTCCGGGGGGCCCAGCTCGTCGAGGGGTCGTCCCGCGGCAGCGATCAGGAACCGGGACGGCCGTCTCTCGCCGAGATCGCCTCCGGCATGGGTCGCCGTCCAGACGACACGCGTCCGGGCACGAGTCATGGCGGTGTAGGCCAGACGGACCTCCTCCTGCAGCTGGAACGCCCCCTGGGCCTCGACGTCGGTGAGCCGGGAGCGGGCAAGGAGCTCCGGTCGGAGCAGCCGCCGCCCTCGGCGCAGGTCGGGGAAGACGCCCTCAATGGCGTTGGCGATGAACACCACCTCGAACTCGAGCCCCTTCGCCTGATGAAGGGTGGTGAGGGTGACCCGCTCCGAGGGCAGATGGGCAGGAAGCATCGGCTGAGCCTCGAAGTCCTCGTCTTCGGTGAGGGCGAAGTAGCGCTCCAGGCTCACGGAAGGGTCTCGTTCGCTCTGACGCGCCAGTGTCTGGGAGAAGGAGCGCCAGGCCCGTCGCCAGTCGGCCCGCTCGGGGTCGGCGACGATACCGTCGAGACCCTCGAGATTCGTCCAGAGATGCCAGAACCCGTCCGCGGCGGGTCGCTTCGTGGCCCAGTCGGGGTCGGAGAGGAGGGAGGCCAGCCCCGGGAGGTGGGGGAGACGCTCGGCGACAACGCTGTGCCATGGCTCCCAGGTTCGTCGTCGCGCCCGGACGAGGGCACGTTCGGTGGCGAGGTCGAGACCGATCACCGGTCCCAGCAGGATCCGCCGCATGGCACGGTCGGCCTCCGCGGCGTCGACGGCGTCGGTGGTGGGCAGGGAACCCCCGTGGACCGCCACGGTGACGATGTCGCGCACCAGGCTCACGGCGGGGTGGTCGACGAGTCGGGACTTGGGCGGCTCGTGGGGGATCCCCCTTCGCTCCAGCGCCCGCGAGAGCTCAGCCGCCAGCTCCTTCTTGGTGCGCACGAGGATGGCGATGGCACCCGGCGGAATCCTTTCCACGACGATGGCCCGCTCCACCTGTTCTGCGATCCACTCGGCCTCCGCGGTCTCCTGGTCGAACACGTAGGCCTCGGCGCTTCCCCGGTGGGGTGCGGGCACGACCGGTCCGGCAGCGCCCGGCAGATCGGCGCCGGCGACCACCCGGAGGGCGGCCTCCATGATCTCCTTGGGCACCCGGAAGCTCTCGGCGAGGACCATGCGCCTGGCATCCTCGAACTCGGCGATGTTGGACAACTCTGCGCCGCGGAACGAGTAGATCGACTGGTAGGGATCCCCGGCGACGGTGAGATTGCCCCCGGGTGCGGCGAGAAGCCGTGCCATCTCCGCCTGCGCCGGTGTGGTGTCCTGGTACTCGTCGACCAGGACGTAGCGGTATGGGGTCTCGTGGCCGTTCGACAGCAGGTCGACGACGTCGGCGAGGAGCACTCCGTAGTCGGTGCGCCCGGCGGCGCGCAGCCGCTGAAGGTAGCGACGGTAGAAGCCGGGCAAGCCCCGCCAATCGGATCGTTCCCTGGCCATCTCCTCGAGGTCGTCGGGTCCGAGCAGACGCTCGGAACAGCGCATCACGAAGTCGGCCACTTCGACCGCGAACGGTCTCGTGGTGAGGATGCCGCGAAAGGTGAGTGGCCAGTCGGCCGGGTCCTCGTCGACCAGGGTGCGGGCGGCGAAGTCCACCTGCTCCGGTGTTGTGAGGACGGTCGGCGGCTCGCCCTGGCGCGCCGCCTCGATGAGGCTGAGTGCGAGGGAGTGGAAGGTCGTGACCGTGATCGGGTGCCCGGTCGACCCGACCAGCTCCTCGATGCGACGGGTCAGATGTCCGGCCGCCCGGCGGGAGAAGCACAGGACCGCGATCTCGTCACGGCGGGCCTTTTCGGACTGGACCAGGTGGGCGACCCTCCGGGCCAGGAACTCGGTCTTCCCGGTGCCCGGCCCGGCGACGACGAGTTGTCGGCCCTCGGTCTCCTCGATGGCGGCCGGCCAGTCGTCGACGCCTATCCGTGACTCGGTCACGGGAGCGATCGTAGGGTTCAGGCCGCCTCCGACAGAGGCTGACCGTCGATTGGGCGGACGGCGACGACCTCGGCGGTGATGCCGAAACGGGCCAGCCAGGCCACCGGATCGGCGAAGACCTCGGTCTGATCGAAGTTCGTGTTCATGGTCCCCAACCTAGAGAGCGCCTGTGACAGATTTCGTCTGAGCCGATATCCCCACGGCCCGTCAATAGGATGGGATGGCCCGCGTTAAGGAAGGGATGGCATTGGACGTAGGTCACGAATTCGATTCCCCGATGTACCACGATGCCGTGGGTCAATTCGATCGGGTGTCATCGCTCATGGGCCTGGACAAGAACGTGGCCGATCGGCTCCGGGTCCCTCAACGTTCCACGGTGGTGAGCTTCCCCTTCCGCCACGACACCTACAACGAGGTCGAGACCATCTTCGGCTACCGGGTCCAGCATCTGAGCACCATGGGTCCCACGAAGGGCGGCATCCGATTCGCCCCCGACGTCAATCTGGGCGAGGTCGCCGCCCTCGCCATGCTGATGACCTGGAAGTGCGCCATCGTCGGTGTCCCGTTCGGCGGCGCCAAGGGCGGTGTGCGCATCGACCCCATGAAGCTCTCCCGCGCCGAGCTGCAGCGGGTAACCCGGCGCTACACGATGGAGATCATCAATGTCATCGGCCCGGAAACCGACATCCCGGCTCCGGACCTGGGCACCAACGAACAGGTGATGGCCTGGCTCATGGACACGTACAGCCAGCACGTCGGTCATGCGGTGCCCGCGGTGGTCACCGGGAAGCCGCCCGCACTGGGTGGCTCCGTCGCCCGTCGTGAGGCGACGGGCCGCGGCCTGATCTTCCTCATCCCGCAGGCCGCCAACGCGGCCGGTATCGACGGGTCGGGTCTCAGGGTGGCGATCCATGGGTTCGGAAACGTGGGTCTCTACGCCGCGGTGGCGGCCGAGCAGGCCGGTCACAAGGTGATCGCGGTGTCCGACATCTCGGGGGGTATCTACAACCCGGAGGGCATCGACGTGTCATCGGCCTCGAAGTGGGTCCAGGAGCACCGATTCCTCGAGGGCTACCCCGAGGCCGACCACATTGGTGCCAACGAGATCTTCACCATGGAGTGCGACGTCCTCATCCCGGCGGCGGTGCAGGGGGTGATCAACGCCGACAACGCCAAGGACGTCCAGGCCAAGATCGTCATCGAGGGCGCCAACAACCCGACCACCATCGAAGGCGACGTGATCCTCCGTGACCGCGGGGTCTTCATCGTCCCCGACATCCTCGCCAACGCCGGCGGCGTCACGGTCTCCTACTTCGAATGGGTCCAAGACGTGCAGAAGTACTTCTGGACGGAGAACGAGGTGGTGGCCCGGCTCCGGGAGATCATGACCCGGGCGTTCGACGACGTGTACTCCATCGCCATCAGCGAGAACGTCGACATGCGGACCGCCGCCCTGATCAAGGGGATCCGCCGGGTCGCCGACGCCAAACTCGTCCGGGGCGTGTTCCCGTGATCGTCGTCGCCATTCCTCGAGGCTCGTCGGAACGACGATCTCGCCGGCGATGATTCGTCGCTTCAGATCCTCGAGGACGAGGATGATGTCATCGACGAAGCCGCCGCTCGTCGAGTAGTCGACCGCCCTCTCTGCCAGACCCAGCCCGCGGCGGCCGCTCTCGAATCTGCCCTGGCTGAACTCGACCAGGAGATCATGTGCCACCACGTCGTACTTCTTCACCGTCGAAGTGAGGATGTGCGGCCGCCATCGCCGCGGGTCTGGGCCGCCCGACTCGTAGTGGGACCAGTCCAGATTGGTCAGGTACTGGTCGGAGTCGACCCCGATGGCCCAGAGGTGCCGGCCCTGACGCTCGCTCTCCACGACGCAGGCGCGCTCAATGAATGCTCTACGGGAGGGGCGGCTGTCGAGGCTTGGGAGCGGCCGCTAGACCGTGTCGGTCTGCGACTCGGCCCAGGCAGGGCACAGTTCGCGGTAGGAGCACCAGTTGCACAGGGTTCCCGGCCGTGGTGGGAACTTGCCTGTCGCCAGGGCGCGGTCGATGGCAGCCCAGAGCGCCCTGAGCTGGGTGTCCATGGCGTCGAGCTGGCGGTCGTCCACCGGCAGCCGGTACAGCGTGGGGCCGTTGAGATACAACAGCCTGAGCTCGGCCGGTGTCTCGCCGAGACGGTTGCGGATCAGCAGGGCATAGATCTTGAGGGCGAAGAAGGCCGGGAGCGCATAGGGCTCGGGGGGCGCCTTCCCGGTCTTGTAGTCGGTGATGACCAGGGCACCATCGGGCTTGCGGTCCATCCGGTCGAGGATGCCCCGGATCACGATGCCATTCATCTCCTCGGTCATGTCCAACTCTCGGGCGACCGGCTCGAAGGTCGCTGGGTCCTCGATGGCGAAGTAGTTGGCCAGGAGCTCGAGGGACTCGAGTCCCCAGTTCCGCTCCTCCTCGACATCGGAGAACAGATCGGCGAACTCCTCGTCGCCCCGGATGTCGGTCCAGGCCTGGCGGAAGAGGTCGAAGAGGGTTTCGGGTGTCCGGTTGGTGGTGGGGAGGTCGAACAGACGCTGCAGGGCCAGGTGGGCGGTGGTTCCTCTTGCCTGGTGGATGGAGACCGGCTCGGGGATCCGGTCGATGGCCCTGAACTTGAACAGTTGAGGGCAGGTCTTGAAGTCGCCGGCCCGGCTGGGGGAGAGATTCTCCAGTCGCACGGCCTCTGTCGCTGCCGCGATGGCGGTCATGGTGGCGATCATAGGTAGGGGGTACGACAGAATCCGGTCGCGAAAATTCGGCTTGAGGACGCGAAAACTGGGCAGCGGTTCCGGTTGACGCTCCCGGGGGCGCTCTATATGTTCCCGGCCGTGATCGAGGGAGACCTCGATCGCAACCGAAAGGGCTTCGGCCCGGACGGTTGTCGCCTCACCGGGGGCCCGCTTTCCCGGTGGGACGACAGAACGAGAGCCCCGAGAGGGCTGAGGCCTCGGCCACAGCTCCCTCGGGGTTTCTCATGTACGGGGCATCGGCCCTTCGGGCCGATGCCGTACCACGCACCGCGGCAGCCGCTCTTTCGGCGTTCGTCGTGCCTTCCAGTGGTCCTCTCTGCGGTCTTCGAGGCGCGTACTTGGTACCTGGAACGGGCCTGCTGTCATCCGTCGGGGTACGTGTCACGGGGTACGAGGTACTGGCTCGACCAGGTCGCGAAAACTATTCGGGATTCCGGCTTGTGCGCCTTTCGGCGATGGTCTACTTTGACGCCCACGTCGCCGGGGTTACCCGGAGACGTACCGGATCGGGCGGGAAACCACCCGTGAAGGTTCCCCGAACCGCAGTCGGGTTTCGACTCGAAGGCGGATCGGACAGGCCGCTCCGTCGGCGGGGATCCTTCGGGATCGTCACGATGGATCGGTCACCACAGGCCTCCGGGCCTGTATGAGTTCCCGGAGACGGGAACGCGGCCTTCGGGCCGCACCCGCCGTCGGCTTCGGCCGATGGCACCCCGCTCGGACTCGGGTCCCCGGCCCGATGAAGACGGGATGGAGAGCCCCGAGAGGGTTGTGGCTTCGGCTTCGGCTCCCTCGGGGTTTCTCTTTTCCCGGGCGACCGTGGGCGTCGCGTCGTGAGTCCCTACAGGTCGAGTCGTCGACGGCCGATCCTGAACGGAGAAGAACGAGAGGCAACGATCTGCCTCGTCGACCCCGGGGGACCATGAAACGCCACATCCCGCTCCTGCTGACACTGCTCCTCGTGTCCGCCTGCACGGCGCGCTCGGAGATCCACGTGATCTTCGACTCGGCGTCCTCCGGCGCGGCGCGGGTCGTCACTGCGGGCGACTCCCTGCTTCGCGAGGCGATGGCATCGGACTTCGGCGGAACCCCCGATTGGGGCGACCTCGAGTTCGTGGTCGAGGCGTTCGAAGGCCAGGAGCTTGTCGAAGAGGGGTTCGAGATGGCGCTCTACGAAGACGGCGACTTCGTCGGGGTGGAGGCCACCAAGAGGTTCTCGTCACTGGACGAGCTCGCCCGGATCATGCGGGGACCGGATGCCGAATCGGATACCGGGCTCACCTTCGTCTCCGAGGAGAAGACGATCTCTTTGAACGCTCCGGACTTCGTCGGGGAGATCACCGAGGAGGAGGCCGGCTTCGGGGAGTTCCTCACCATCGAGCTCAACCTCCACGTCAAGCTTCCCGGGACGGTGACGTCCCACAACGCCACCCGGGTGGCGGACGACGGGACACTCGTCTGGGAATACAGGCTGGACGGGTCGAGCACCGACTTCGCGGCGCCGGAGGCGTCCGCCGAGCTCACGGGCTCAGGGTTGCCCGTCATCGTCATGGGGGCGGTCGTGGCGTTGGCCGCGATCGCCTTCGGTTTGCTCTGGTCTCGGAGGCGCGGGGAGAACGGCCCTGGATCCGATGATGCCGCTCAGGCCCGAGCGGGAGGGCCCATCGGGGTCGTCACGGAAGACGACCCCGCATAGTCCACGCTCCGAGTAGCGCTACAGACCCGCGGGGGCGAGCCGGCGCGTAGGCTTCGAATCCGTAGCGACTACCAGGGAGGATTCGATGGCGCACATGCAGGACTTCCCCCTGCTCCTGTCCACCCTCTACGACCACGCGGTGTGGATCCATCCCGATCAGGAGATCGTCTCGGTCGAGTCGGACCGCTCCTTGACCCGCACCACCTACGGGGCCACCGACACCAGGGTGCGGAAGCTGGCCTCTGCCTTCGACGCCCTCGGGATCGAGCAGGGCGAAGCGGTGGGCACCTTCGCCTGGAACAACATCCGCCATCACGAGCTCTATTGGGCGACCGCCAACACCGGGCGGATCTGCCACACGATCAACATCCGCCTGTTCGCCGACCAGATCGTCTACGTGGCCAACCACGCCCAGGACCAGGCGATCTTCGTCGACCCCGACCTGGTGCCCCTGATCGCCCCGCTGGCCCCGCAATTCGAGACCGTGAAGCATTGGGTGGTCATGGGCCCCGAGGCGAGCGACGACCTCCCGGGCTCCGTCGCATATGAGGACCTCATCGCCGACCAGCCCGAACACGGTCGGTGGCCCATGCTCGATGAGCGGTCACCGATGATGCTCTGCTACTCGTCAGGCACGACCGGCCACCCCAAGGGCGTGGCCTACACCCAGCGCTCGACGTATCTGCACACCATCACCAACCTGGCCAACCATCCGATCGAACCCACGGACAACGTCCTCCCCGTGGTGCCGATGTTCCACGCCGCGGCCTGGGGATACCCGTACATGGCGGTGACCCGTGGGGCCAAGCTCACCTATCCCGGGCCGGACCTCTCGCCGCAAGGCCTGGTCAACATGTTCACCGGCGAGAAAGTCACGTTCAGCGCCGGCGTCCCCACCGTCTGGCTGGGCGTCAAGCAGTACCTGGAGGCCAATCCCGAGATCAGGCTCTCGTCGATCCGGGCCTTCCTGTGTGGTGGCTCCGCGGTGCCGCGGGCGATGATCGAGTGGTACTGGAACGCCCAAGGGATCCGCGTCGTCCAGGGCTGGGGCATGACCGAGACAAACCCCGTGGCGTCGGTGGCGCTCCTCAAGCCCCACATGGAGTCGTGGCCGCTGGAGGACCAGCTGGACCGGCTCGAGACCGCCGGCATCCCCGTGATGGGTCTCCAGGTCAAGATCGTGGACGAGGTGGGGGAGGAGCTTCCCCACGATGGCGAGTCGTTCGGGGAGTTGCTCATCCGCGGCCCGTGGATCGCAGGCGAGTACTACAAGGACGACCGCACGCCGCAGTCGTTCGTCGACGGATGGCTTCGCACCGGCGATGTCTGCAAGATCACGCCGGAGGGTTACATCCGCATCACCGACCGCGCCAAGGACGTGATCAAGTCAGGTGGCGAGTGGATCTCGTCTCTCGACCTGGAGAACGAGCTCATGGCGCACCCGGCGGTGGCAGAGGCGACGGTGGTCGGGCTCAAGCACCCGAAGTGGCAGGAGCGGCCGGTGGCCTTCGTGGTCAAGTCCTCCGACGTGACCGAGGAGGAGCTGCGCACCCACCTGGAAGGGAGGGTGGCCTCCTGGTGGCTCCCCGATCGCATCGTCTTCATCGACGCCATCCCCAAGACGGGCACGGGCAAGTTCGACAAGAAGGTGGTGCGCGACCAGTACGCCGACCTCCTGATGGGTTAGGGGATGTACTGCTCCTCGATGGCGACGACCTCGCCGTCGACGAGGGTCACCCACCAGGGGTCGGCGAGCATGGCGACCTCGTTGCCGGAAGGCTCTCCCGTCATCGCGGCGACGAACTGCTCCCAGGTGATGGGCTGGGGCAATGGATCGCGGCCTTCGCGGTGGTGGTACCAGACCGAGGTCACCTCAACACCGGGCGCCACCCTGAGCGAGAGCTCGAGGGAGTCGTCGTTGCGGATGTAGTGGCCATCGGGCCGGGGTGCCTCCTCACCGTCCTCGAGGGCTGCGTAGTCCGCCTCCTTGCCTTCGAACCAGACCGCCAGGTCGAGCCGGAGCTCGGGTAGGTCGTTCCGGTCTCCGAGGAAGGTGCCCGTCACATATCCGACGTACCGCCCGTCGTCGAGCCGGGTCAGGCTGTCATCGGTGAACAACGGCTTGCCACGGTGGACGTAGTCCGATTCCCTCAGAGCAGGCACCCTCTCGGCGTCCGGCCCGAGGAGAGTGGCGGAGGCGCTCTCGTACACACCGGGGTGGCCCGTGTCCCCGGTGTCGAGGTCGAGGACGTAGTAGGTCTCTTCGGGCATGGCAGGCTCGAAGGGCCCCCGCGAGACGATGACGTGCCTCCCGTCGAAATCGTGGATCCGGGCATAGGCCTCATAGAAGCCCCCCACCGGGATGTCACGGATCACTTCGCCGTCACGGACGATCTGCAGGGCGGCCACATCCTCGATGCCGGCGACCTGTCCCTCCGAGTCGAACAGGACCCCCGGTCCCGCGATCCTGGCTTGAAGGCCGTTGGCGGCGTTCCAAACGTGCTCGTCGTCGACGCAACTCGCATCGACCATCGTGCCCGAGGGCTCCTCCACCTCGATGCCGTCCTCCAGGGAGATGTAGGTGGAGTCACAGAAGCCGATACGCGCCACGGGTCCGTCCGCTGTCGGGATCACCTCGACCAGGTCGCCTTCCGCCGGCGCAACCTCGCGGGCCTGTGCCTCACCCACGGGCAGCCACCACAGGGAGCCGTCGGACAGGTAGGCGATGCCGCCCGTGCGATCCCGTGCCACCGTGTGCCAGCCGACGCTGCCCGGCCCCTCGATCGGCCCTTCTTCGTGGTGGATGAGGCCGTCGGGCGTCATCATTGCCCACCCGCCCGGGACGAGGTCCGGAAGGGTCGTCGTCGTGGTCGTGGCAGGAGGGGTGGTGGGTCCGGTGGGGCCGGGAGCCACCGTGGTGGTGGTGACGGTGGCACCGGTGCAGGCCACCAGGGTGAGGGCGAGTGGCGCGACCAGGCGTCGGAGGGTCATCGCGGCGGAAAGTAGCCAGGGTTGGCCGCTACTGGGCGAAGACGTGGGGCGGTGTGAAGCGTCCCTATGATGGCCGCCGTGGGCAGCATTCATGAAGCCTGGGGACCGATCGCCGCCGGCATCAGCGGCGTGGTCGGTCTCTGGGGCGTGATCATGGCCCGGAGGGAGGACCCGCCCAAGGCGTTCTACTGGGCGGTGGGCGTGGCCATCGCCGGTCTGATCATCCAGGTGGTCCTCGGGGTCATGGCGATGAGCATCCAGGGGATCGACCCCGGCAACCAGCACGTCTTCTACGGCGTCGTCATCGCCTTCGCCCTCGCCTTCACCTACATATACCGGGCCCAGTTCCGCAAGCGACCCGCCCTGTACTACGGCCTGCTCCTGCTCTTCACCATGGGCCTGGCCATCAGGGGGATCATGACCTTCGGGAACAGCTTCTGATGCTCCTGGAAGGCAAGAAGCTGCTCATCACCGGGGTCCTCACCGATGACTCCATCGCCTTCCACACCGCCCGGATCGCCCAGGAGGAGGGCGCCGAGATCGTGCTCACCGGTTTCGGTCGCAGCCTCAGGCTCACCGAACGGTCGGCGCAACGGCTCCCCGCCCCCTGCGACGTGCTCGAGTTGGACATCAACAACCCAGAGGATGTCGATGCGGTGGCTGCCGATCTCACCAACCGGTGGGGGAAGGTGGACGGCGCGCTGCACGCCATCGCCTTCGCCCCGGGTGACGCGCTCGGTGGCAACTTCCTCAGCACCCCCGTCGAGTCGGCGCAGACCGCGTTCGTCACATCCGCCTACTCGTACAAGACCCTGGCGGTTGCCCTGACGCCACTGATGATCGAGGCGGGAGGAGGGGCGCTGGTGGGGATGGATTTCGACAACACCCAGGCATGGCCGGCCTACGACTGGATGGGTGTGGCCAAGTCCGCCCTGCAGAGTGTCACCCGCTACCTGGCGCGCGACCTGGGGAAGCACAACATCAGGGTCAACCTCGTTTCCGCAGGCCCGCTGAGCACGGTCGCCGCCAAGGCGATCCCCGGCTTCGAACGGTTCGACGAGGTGTGGGCCGAGCGCGCCCCGCTCAAGTGGGACACCGGCGATCCCACACCGGTCGCCAGGATGAACTGTGTGCTGCTCAGTGACTGGGCACCCATGACCACCGGGGAGATCGTCCACGTCGACGGCGGGTTCCACGCCATAGCCGCCGGCCCGTCCTCCGACTAGTCCCCCACGCAGTGGGGGAAAGTACCGCCGCCGGAGCGCAGCGAAGGCGGGGGTAGGGGGGTGGCAGAGCCGTTCGGGGCCCTGATCGACGGTGGGGGAAAGTACCGCCGCCGCAGCGCAGCGAAGGCGGGGGTAGGGGGCAGGTCCCGGTCGCGACCTGAAGCATGACACGGCAAGCCCGGGTCATTCGCCCCTACCCGTCTCCTTGTTCCACCGGCATGGTCAGCCGCAGAAAGGAGTCCCTATGCAACGAATCCTTCTCGCGGCCGACGGATCCGAGCACTCCCTCCGCGCCGCCGATCTGGCCGGTCGCCTGTCGCAGTGCATGGACATACCGGTAGTGGTGGTCCACGTGGTGCCGATCGGTCTGTTCGCCCTCCCGGAGGACCCACCGCCGGAGTACCTGCGTGTCGAGAACCTGTACCTGACCCAGCGCGACATGCTCGAGGCCGCCGGGCAAACGGTGGTCCGAAACGCCGCGGCGAGGGTTCGCTCCGCCGGCGGGACGGTGGAGGTCGAGGAGGTGCTGGTCGGGAACCCGGCCGAGGAGATCGTGGCCGCCGCCGATGCCAGGGGCTGTGACTGCGTGATCATGGGTCGGCGTGGCCTGGGCAATATCGGTGGCCTCCTCATGGGGAGCGTCAGCCACAAGGTCGGTCACCTCACCAAGAAGACCTTGATCACCACCGAGTAGGTTCACGCCGTCGTGATGACGGCAGTCCTTCTCGTCCTGCCCGTTGCCGGGCTGCTCCTCCTGCTGCTTCGCCCGGATTTCGACGTGATGTGGCAACACAACCCGTCTCATTTCTGGCTCGTGGTCGGTGTGGCGGTGGTGGCGGTGTTGATAGGGCTGGTCATGGGTGAGGCGGCACGCCGTCGACGCGACCTCCGGGTGTTCCTGGTGTCGTTGGCATTCCTGGCCGCTTCGGGTTTCCTCGCCCTCCACGCTCTCGCCACCCCGAGTGTCCTCCTGCCGGGACCGAACGCCGGCTTCGACATCGCCACACCGGTCGGCCTGTTCGTGGCTTCGGTCTTTGCCGCGACCTCCGGGCTCGCCTCGAGCTCATCGGACGTCTCCGACGGCGTCCATCAAGGGTTGAGATTCGGTCTGATCGGGCTCCTCGTCGCCTGGGCAGTCGTCTCGCTCACCCGTCTCCCACCGCTCGACGACCCTTCCCTGGTCGAGGCCGGTGAGGGATGGCTGGTCGTCATCGGCGTGCTCGGGATGGCCCTCTACGGGCTCGCCGCACTCCGCTATCTGAGCCTGTACCGGACCCGCCGCACCTCGCTCGTCCTCGCCGTGTTCGCCACGTGGGTGTTGCTGGGGGAGGCGATGCTGGCCGTCACCGTCTCCACCAACTGGCATCTGAGCTGGTGGGAATGGCACGTCCTCATGGCCGCTGCGTTCGCGGTCACGGCGGTCGCGGTGCGCAACGAGTACCGACGGCAGGACTCCGTGCCCGCCACGTTCAGCGGTCTCTACCTCGACTCCACCCTCGGTCGTGTCGACAGCGATCGTGCCCAGGCCGTCAAGGCGCTGGTTGCCCTGGACGACGACGCCGGCGATCTCGCCGCCCGATTCGGTCTCACCGGTGACGAGGCCGCGGTCCTGGCGCACGCCGCTCGGGAAGTCCGGCGGCTCGACCGATTGTTCGCCCCGTATCTCTCCGCGCAGCTGGCCGGCAGCCTGCGCCGGGATCCGGATCTGGCGCGTCTCGGCGGGGACGAGAGGGAGGTGACGGTGCTGTTCGCCGACCTGGCCGGATTCACCGCCTACTCGGAGCAGGTCGAGCCGGGTCGCGTGGTCGGGATGCTCAACGAGTACTGGTCGCGCACGTTGCCACTCGTCGAGGCGAACGGCGGGTTCGTCGACAGCATCGCCGGCGATGCCGTGATCGTCGTGTTCAACGTCGCCGGGGACCAGCCCGACCATGCCGTGCGCGCCTGCCACGCCGGGATGGGGCTGAGACAGGCGGGCAGTGAGGTCACGGACACCCACCCGGGGTGGCCCCGCTTCCGTGTCGGGATCAACACCGGCAACGCCATAGTGGGCAACGTGGGGTCGGCGGACCGTCGGAGCTTCACCGTGATCGGGGACGCCGTGAACGTCGCCTCGCGTCTTCAGGCCGCGGCCGAGCCTGGTGAGGTCCTGATCGGGGAGCGAACAAGTCGGTTGGCCGGGGATGGGATCGTGGCCGAGCCGGTGGGTGCCCTCGATCTCAAAGGAAAGTCGGAGCCCGTCCAGGTGTTTCGCCTCGTCGCGACAAGGTGAGCCCTGCCTCGCCCGCCCGCTAATGGCGCCTTAGCGCCCGTGCTTAGGCTCCCTGGGGTGGGGCTCGTACCGAGAGGTCGGCGAGATGGACGCGCAGGAGCCTGACGGCGGTGTGCCCGGCCGATCGGCTCGGATCGTAGAGAGGCTGGGGCCCGGCGGTCTGACAGCGCTCGGTGCGGGCGTCGTCGCGGGCATCGCGCTGCTCGTGATGGGGATCGCATCGAATCCGCCCCCTCCCTCGACGACGACTTCCCCAGACACGACTGCACCCACGGCTGCCGGCCCCCTGGTCGCCCCGATCGACTCCTGTGGCCTCCTCGCCGACGACGAAATCGACCATGCGCTGGGGCTCGTCGACGAAGAAGGCAACCTTCGGGCGAACGCCGTCCTCACGGCAGAGCAAGGTGAGGGATGTCGCTGGGAAGCCGAGATCCGGCCGTCCGGGGACATGGTCTACCTGGAGGTCGGCCCCGGGGATCCGACAGATTTCACGCCACAGACGCGACTCCTCGACGAGGCCGGCGTGGAGCATGGCGGGGTCGGGGACCTCGCCCTCTGGTTTCCCGGGGTCGGGGCGGGGGTGATGAGCAGCGTGGTCAACACCTCGAACGGCTATCTGTTCGTTCGAGTGGAGATCGGGCGCGCCGAGGTGGACGACCCGACGAGGAGGCGACTTGCGGCCGAACTGACCGAGGACGTCCTGGACCGGATCCGCTTCGGTCCTCCGGAGCCGGTGGAGATCGACCTGTGCCAGTTGATCAGCGACGACAGCGCCGAGCGATACCTGGCGCCCCATCGTGACGCCCGCCCGGGCGCCAGGGACGGCATCTTCGGTGGGGGCTCGCCGAAGGTCGTCGATCTCACGCAGGACGGCGACATTTCGTGTCAAAAGCTGATCCTCGCCGAGATCTATCTCACTTCATCGATGGGCAGGAACTCGGATTTCGCCACCGACGCACGGCTCGAGGGCGTCATGGGGCGACCGGTGCTCGGCGTCGGCGACGAGGCCGTCTATTTCGCCGATGTCCCATCCGGTGATGGCTTTGCCGCCGACCACGAGACCGACGTCATCGCCGTTCGCTCCGGGAACGCCAGGTTCCGGATCGTGGCAGCGCTACCCGACCTGTCGGCGCAGTCCCGGCGCGCCGCGGTCGTGTCGCTGGCGCACGAGGCATTGTCCCGGCTTCCGGAAGGGCTTCCCGTCACCTTCTCCGAGCTCGAGCCCCCCGACGTATCCGTCTTCGGCTTCGCCGACAACCTGGAAGCCCGTGTCGCCGACGGTGAGTGGACGCTAGGTGAGGGCCTGGTCTCCACGCTGCGCCTCTTCGTCGGCGAGGTCGGCGCCGGGCAGGTGCTACGGGATCCCGACATCGCGAACCAGTCGGGCACCGAGATCATCCGCATGGCGCGGGCGTATGCGGACACCGGGCCAGATGCCGGAGCCCGCGCCGAGATCGAACGTCTGCTCGGCCTCATCGCTCCGCCACCGTACGTCGACCTGGAGCCCGCGACGCGTCGTGCACCGTCGGGGATGACCGTGGCGTTGCGCTCCATGCCTCTGGTCCAGGCCGACGAAGAGGAATCCGACGGCGGCTACGCACCGCCACCCGATCTGCCCGAGGACGATCCCTATCTGCCACCTCCGGACGATCAGGTCGCCATCGACTGCTCTTTCGGGCCCGAGCCGGGTTGGGACGCCATTCCCCTCTACGCCGGTTCTGATGGCGGTTCCGACCACGCGTTGTTGTTCATCCCCCAGAGTGGGCTCACCCCCGGCTGGACCCAGACCCACGTCACCTGGACGGGGGAGGCGGTGCAGAAGTCGATCGATCTCTACAGCCCCAGCGCGACGCCCTGTCTCCACGTCGTCCTCTCGGTGCATGGGGGAGCGTCCACGTGGGTGCTGGACACCAACGCGTCGGGTGTGTGTGGTGTCTTCATCAACACGCCGATGCAAACCTGGGAGGAAGGGCCCTTCAAACAGGAGATCGCCCGTGCCCTCGCCCATTGCATCATCCCACTCGCCTGGCCCCAGCAATTGGGCGTTGCCTCGTTCCTGAACCGTCGGTGGTGGAATCACGCGCTGGCGGAGTTCCTGAGCAACATCGTCTACCCGGGCCCGACGTGCCAGGCGGGGAATGGCAGCGGAGGGCGCTGTGATCTCGAGTGGCGCCACAACGCCGCACTGGCGGCTTTGGAGCTGAGCCACCCGATGTTGCAACGGCACGACCAGAACTGGGTCTTCTTCCAGCAGGTCTGGCTGGAAGTCGGTATGGAGGGGGTGCTCCGGCTCGTCGAGGAGCTCCCCGGCAGCGGGCAGACGTTCGACCACGAACGGGCCCTGGCGGCACTCGACGGTATCGACGAGTTCTTCCATCAGTTCGTCCAGCGTCTCACCGACGTGGCCATCGAGGATGCCGGCGGGGGACCCGTCCCCTACTCCCCGCCGAGCGAGAGGATCCCGGTCGCCGGCGCGCAGGTCATCCCCCGCACCGTAGAGCCGTTCGGAACCACACGCCTCCACCTGGAGATCGACCCGGGCAAGTTCGCCTGCATTCGCGCCGAGGCGGGGGACCGGGTGATGGTCACCTATCGGGAGGGTCGGCCGGGACCGTTCCAGGGAAGTTGGCTCACGATGCCCGAGGACGCGACGGCTTTCTCCGGCGAGTTCGTCGTCGTGGCGACGACCACCGCGCCCGAGGGTGACCTCACCATCACCGTGGAAGACGTCCGTGAAGACGACCACTGCGAGGACGATTCAGAACCCGATTCATTCGAGGGCTCGGACCCGGAGTGCGTCGACATCTGCGGACCTTCCCGCTACTACCGCGACCCGGCCGACGTCGACGACGATCTGAGGGATCGTGTCGAAGACGACGAGGACGACGACCCCGATGACCCGTAGTGCAGTCGGGATCGGCCGACGTCGGCTGTCTAGCGACCTTTGGGGAGCTCGACCACGAACGTGGCGCCGCCGCCCTCGGTGGTCTCGATGTGCACCGAGCCTTTCATCACCTCGACCAGGCTCTTCACGATGGAGAGACCGAGACCGGTGCCGCCACGAGACCTCGTGTCCGACTGGTCGAGCTGTGTGAACCGCTCGAACACCCGCTCCCTCGCCTCCTCGGGGATGCCGGGGCCATGGTCGACCACGGCGATGCGGCAGCGGTTCGCCGTCTGCCATCCGAAGAGCTCCACCGGGCTGCCCGGGGCGTACTTGGCGGCATTCTCCACCAGGTTGATCAGGACGCGGGTGAGATGGTCGCGGTCGGCCTCGACGGTGGCATCCGGCGGATCCACCGAGACGGTGGCCTCCACCGCCTGCACCACCCGGTTGACCTCGTCGAAGATCTCCTTGAGCGGTATCGATTCGAAGTGCACGGGGATCGCGCCCCGGTCGATCCGGGACACCACCAGCAGATCCTCGATGAGCCGCTGGAGACGGGCCGCCTGCCGGCGGGCCGATTGGAGGAGTTGCTGGGACATGGGCTCGGCGGGTGCCAGCTCGGGCCGGCTCACCGTGTCCAACGAGCCGATGATCGAAGTGAGCGGGCTGCGCAGCTCGTGGCTCACCGTGGAGACGAAGTCGGTCTTCATCTGGGCCACCTCCTCGAGACGGCGGGCCATCTCGGCCTGCGCCTCGTAGCGGCCGATCTGACTCAAGACCAGGCCGGCAGGCGCGGCGAGTGACCCAAGGTCCTCGATCTGGTCTTCCGAGAAGTCGCCCCGTCTCGGCTCGCCCACCACGATGACCCCGACACGCATCGATTCCACCTTGAGGGGGGCAACGATCACCTGGGTCAACCCGAGGTCCCTGATGAGGACGTGGGCGTCCGACGTCTCATCGACGCGTCGCACGTGGATGGGACGGACGGCGCGGTAGGTCTGGGCGATGACGTTGGCGCCGTTGATGTCGATCATCGTCTCCTCGGCGTCCACGGTGGCGCCGTTGACCCAGATCGGGCTCATCACCTTGAGCTTGTTGAGACCGCCGTCGTAGAGGAGGACCACGCCGACCTCGGCGTCGAGATAGCGACAGATCGTCCCCACCAGGTAGGGGACGATCTCGGCGAGCGACTCGGCGCGTGCCAGGGTGGCCGACACCTCGTAGAGCCGCTCGAAGTCGAGCTTCTGCTCCTCGAGTCTCTTCTCCCGACTCGCCGAGACCACCATCTCCCGCTCCAACTCGAACCCGCCGAGCGCCGTGGCCGCGGCGACCATGACCACGGTGACCACGGGCGCCAGGACACCGGACACCGCGTCGACCTCGCCCAGGGTGAGCGCGAGATAGGCGACCGCTCCACCGATGGCCACGGTGGCGATGGCATGCGCCCACCACGCCAGGAGGAGACCCGAGATGGCGGCGAGTGCGTACAGGATCGGCTCGGCCGTCCCGGAGAGCTCGGGGACGCTCCCCACCGCCGTGACCCCCGCGATGAGCAGGAGCATCCAGCCCCCAACCACCGCCGGCGCTGCCGGGCTGGAGATGATCCGTTCCCACCGGACGATCGCCGACAGCACCACCAGGAGGATGAGACCGACCATGGGGACGTAGAAGTCGCGCTCGTCGTAGACCTCGGTCCGGACGGCCTGGGCCCCGACGATGGCCAGGATGACCCATGCGACCGCCGAGGCGCGACGAAGCAGAGACGCCCGGAAACGGGCCATCGCCTCGTGAACCGTGGGTTTCGGGGAGTCGGTGGTCATGGGATCAGCGGCTCACAAGTTATTCTCGGCCGCTCCGGCCATCTGATCGAGGATTCATTCTTGGCACTGAGGTCGTTCGCAGGCGGTGCCCTCTTCGCCGAGGTCCTCGGTGAAGGGGCGCCACGCATCCTCGCACTCCACGGCTGGGGCCGCCGAGGGTCCGATTTCCGCAAGGCACTGTCGGGTCTACCGGCTCTCGCGCCCGATCTGCCCGGGTTTGGGGCTTCCCCCGCTCCGACCGAGGTCATCGGCGCCAAAGGCTACGCGGAGGTGGTTGCGCCGATGCTGGACGCACTCGAGGCGCCGATCACCCTGGTCGGGCACTCCTTCGGCGGCCGGGTGGCGATGCGTCTGGCCGCGGACAACCCGGCGAAGATCGCTTCTCTGGTCCTCATCGGCGTCCCGCTGCTTCGTCTCCACCCGGCGCGCAAGCCCTCTTTGACCTATCGCCTCCTGAGATTCGCCAACCGGATCGGGATGGTTCCCGACGAGGTGATGGAACGGCGCCGCCGCCGCAGCGGGTCGGCGGACTACCGGGCGGCGACCGGGATCATGCGGGACGTCCTGGTCAAGGTGGTGGGCGAGACCTACGAGTCGGAGTTGGCGTCCGTTGACCAGCCCATCCATCTCCTGTGGGGCGAGCAGGACCGGGAGGTCCCGGTCGAAGTGGCGAGACGCGCCTTTGCCATGCGGGAGGGGGCCGGGCTGCCCGTGAGCCTCGAGATCGCCGAGGGGGTCGGCCATCTCCTGCCACTGGAGGCGCCGGACCGTCTCCGCGCCGCGGTCCTGGAGCGTCTCGGGTGACCTGGCTCGTGTCGGTGGCGGTCCTCATGGCCGCGGTGGCAGGTGGCCTCCGCTGGCTCCGGGTGGCCCAGAGGGAGCACTACCTGCCCGTGGTGACCCGTTTCGCCTGGCGCTGGTGGACGTCGAGCCCGGTGAACCTGGCACTCTTCGGCCTCGCTGTGCTCTCCGACGTCGCCACCCCGTTCTGGGGCTGGGCCGCGCTCGGGGTGGCCGTGGCCCAGGTCGGTCCGATCGGGCTGGGTCTCCGGGGACGGACTTCGAAGCTGGCTTGGACCGGACGTCTCCGACGACTCGCCGCGTTCGTCGGTTTCGTGTTCCTCGTCATCCTCTCCATCGGGATCGCCGTCGATTCGCCGGCACCGACAGGATCCGCTCTGTTGCTCCTCCCCGTGTTGATCGACGTGTCGCTCGTCGCGCTGGCGCCGGTGGAGCGTGTTCTCGGGGACAAGTGGGTGGAACAGGCGCGTCGCAAGCTGGATGCCGTCGGACCTCGCGTCGTTGCCATCACGGGCTCATACGGGAAGACCACCACCAAGGCGTACACCGCCCACCTGGCCTCGGGGACGATGCGTGCGTTCGCGTCGCCCGCGTCTTTCAACAACCGGCTCGGGCTCGCCAGGGCGATCAACGAGGGTCTGGCCCCGGGCACCGAGCTCTTCGTCGCCGAGATGGGCACCTATGGACCGGGGGAGATCGCCGACATGTGCTCCTGGATCCGCCCCGAGGTGGCGGCGATGGTCTCGGTCGGACCGGTCCATCTCGAGAGGTTCGGCTCCGAGGAGGCGATCGTCGCGGCCAAGGCCGAGATCCTCGACGACGCCCGGGTGGGGGTCATCTGCGTGGACCACCCGCTCCTCGCCGAACTGGCTCGGGAGCGGGCATCAAGCATGGAGATCATCGAGGTCTCCACCGGCGAGGCGGGGAGGGTGCGTGTCACCGATGGATCCCTGTGTGTCGACGGGACGGTTGTGGCCGAGGTCCCGCCGGAGGCGTTCTCCGCCAACCTGGCGGTGGCCGTCGGGATCTGCCTCGGTCTGGGAATCGGGACTGCCGACATCATCCGGCGGCTTCACGACCTGCCCGACACACCCCATCGTCAGACGGTCTCGCTGGGTGAGGTCGGGTTCAGCATCATCGACGACACCTTCAACTCGAACCCGGCCGGCGCCCGGCGGGCCCTGGACGTCCTCGCCATGATGGGTGGGACCAAGGCCGTGGTCACGCCCGGGATGGTGGAACTCGGATCGAGGCAGGCAGCGGAGAACGAGGCGTTCGCCGCCGCGGCCGCGGAGACAGCCGATCATCTGGTGATCGTGGGGCGTACCAACCGCGCCGCCCTTCTGCGTGGTGCGGCAAACGGGCGGGCGGCGGTTACCGTCGTCGACACCAGAGAACAGGCCGTCGCCTGGGCGAGGTCCAACCTCGGGCCAGGCGATGCCGTCCTCTACGAGAACGACTTACCAGATCACTATCCATGACGGAGGGAAGATGAGCCGCCCGCTGGTGGTCTTCGGCGGTCCGTCCGACGAGCACGACATTTCGATCCTCACCGGTCTTCAAGTCGCCCGCGCCCTCGGCGACGTCGACGTCGTCTACTGGTCCAAGGCGGGGGACTGGCACCTTGTCGACGCCTCGATGGAGGCAGCCGACTTCGCCGACGGCGTGCCCCGCAAGGCGCGTCCCCTCACCTTCGAGGCCGAGCCCGGCAAGGGGTTCGTGTTCAAGAAGAAGCCTCTCCGTCCCAGTGCCGTGGTGGTGGCATGCCATGGCGGCCCCGGTGAGGACGGGACGCTGCAAGGTCTACTCGACCTGGCCGGGCTTCGCTACACCGGCCCGGGTCAGGCGGGTTCGGCGTTGGGAATGGACAAGCTGGCCTTCGGCGCCGCCATGGCCGCGGTGGGCCTTCCCACTCTGCCCCGGACCCTGGTCGGGGATCAGGAGTCACCGTTCGGTGGGCCCTACATCGTCAAGCCCAGGTTCGGCGGGTCGTCCATCGGCATCGAGGTGGCCGACGACTGGGACACGGTGCTGGCTCTGCGGAGGTCCTCACCGTTCATGGCTCAGGGTGCGGTCGCAGAACCGTATCTGAAGGGGAGCAGGGATCTCCAGATCGGGGTCCGCACCTACCCCCAGCTGGAATTGTCCGCGATCGAGGAGCCGATCCGCCCGGAGGGCGGCATCTACAGCTATGACCAGAAGTACCTGGCGTGGGGTGGCGAGGTGAGTGGCGGCCGCGAGCTCCCCGCCAGGCTGGAGCCGGGCATCGAGGCCGAGATCAGGGAGCTGTCCCGGAAGGTGACGGTCGTTGCCGGCCTGCGAGGAGTGGCCCGGATCGATTTCCTGGAGCAGGACGGGAAGGTCTACGTCAACGAGGTCAACACGATCCCGGGGTCGATGGCCGCCTATCTGTGGATCGAGCCCCCGGTGAGCCGGGCACAGCTGTTCGGGGACATGGTGGCCGAGGCGCTGGCCACGCCGGCCCGTGTCTTCTCCACCGCGGGCAGCGACGGTACCGCCCTCCGCAATGCGGGGGCGATCGCCTCGAAGCTCGGGTAGTCGGCTCCCTCTGCCCCTAGAGGTTCACCACCGGGCAGGTGAGCGTGCGGGTGATGCCCTCCACCGTCTGGATCCGGGCCACCACGAGCTTGCCGAGTGAGTCGACGTCGTGGCTGCTCGCCTTGACGATCACGTCGTAGGGACCGGTGACGTCGTCGGCCGTCTCCACTCCCTCGATCTGCCGCACCTGCTCGGCGACGATGGCCGCTTTCCCGACCTCCGTCTGAATCAGGATGTACGCCTGAACCAACTGAGCCTCCTGTGCTCTAGGGGTTCGGGGGAATGTAGCCGAAGAGGGGAGGGATGAGTCCCACACGACCGAAGGGAGTGGGGAAAGTACCGCCGGCGGAGCGAAGCGGAGCCGGGGGTGGGGGCGTGGTTCCCGCCCGCGGAGCCTCAGTACCGCGACTGCGCGGCAGACGCCTTCAGTATTCGTCCTGGCCGACCCGGACCGTGGTCACGAAACGCATCCCGTCTTCCTCCACGGTGTCGACCAGGAGACGCTGCCCCTGTCGGAGCATGCGGAAGATGGAGCCCTCGAGCGAGCCGGGACGGAGATAGACCTCGGACCGGTCGGAGTCCAGGACGACGACGCCGACCCCGGTGACGGGGTCGTACGACTTGACGACCCCCTGCTCCATCAGGCCTTCACCACTTTGCCGGCACGGATGCACGACGTGCACACGCGGGCACGACGGGTGTTGGATCCGTGCTTCACCCGGATCCGCTGGATGTTGGGCAGCCAGCGCCGGTTGTTGCGCTTGTGGGAGAAGCTGACGGTCCGGCCGTAGCTCGGCTCCTTGCCGCAGATCTCGCACCTGTAAGACATGACTGAAACTCCTGGAACTCTCGCGAGAGGGGCCGGGCGCGCCGACCGAACAGGCATGTTAGCCGTCGGCGCCACAATGTCCTATCCGTCATGCTCGGGGATGCCACCTTGTACCGTGACCGTGATGGCCACCCTCGCCAGGCTGACCCAGGTCTCCGTCCTCGAGCTGGCCGGAGTGGGCCCGGCGACAGCCCGGGCCCTGGCTGCCGCGGGCATCCACACCGTGGCCGACCTGCTCCACCATGTGCCCCATCGATATCTGGAGGCCGAGGGATCGACGATCGCTGGGGCGTCCAGGGGCGCCGAGGTCACGATCCACGGCCAGGTCAAGTCGGTCCGCGAGCGACGACCCCGGCGCAACCTCCTCATCACCGAGGCCGTCCTGGGTGACGAGACGGGGACGATCACCGCCGTCTGGTTCAACCAGCGTCACATCGCCACCCAGCTCGTGCCCGGCACCTGGTTCGCGGTGCAAGGGGTGGTCGACACCTTCGCCGGGAAGCGCCAGATCCGGGTGCGGCAGTCTCGGCGGCTGGCGGACGGAGAGCAGCTGATCGCCGACCAGGAGATCACACCCATCCACTCCCAGGTCGGCCCGATCAAGCCACCACGGGTCGCCCAGTTCATCCGCCAGGCGCTGAAACGCTCCCGACCCATCGACGACCCGGTCCCACTCGAGTTCCTCGCCACCCATGGCCTCGGCTCGCGTGACGACTCGTTCCAGAACATCCACTTCCCGCAGTCGATGGACCAGGTCGCCCATGCCCGGCGACGTCTGGTCTACGACGAGTTCTTCCGTCTCGAGCTGGCGCTGGCGCTGCAGAAACGGAGGCGGTTGGAGGAATCGCGGGGGATCGCCCACGAGCCCACCGGGGAGCTGACCAACAGGTTCCGGAAGGGCCTGCCGTACGAGCTCACCGGGGCGCAGAAGCGGGTGATCGAGGAGATCTCGGCCGATCTCCGCAGCCCGTACCCCATGCACCGGCTGCTCCAGGGCGAGGTCGGGTCCGGCAAGACGGCGGTGGCGGTCGTCGCCCTTCTCGAGGGCATCGAAGGGGGCTGGCAGGGGGCGATCATGGCTCCTACCGAGGTCCTGGCCGAGCAGCACTATCTCGGCGTCACCCATCTGCTCGCCGAGGCCGGCATGTCACCGGAGCCGTTTGGCGAGGGCACGCGGCTGGGGATGGCCAGCCTCTTCGAGAGCGACGAACCGGCGGTGCGAGTCGGGCTCCTCACCGGGCACACTGCGGCAGCCAACTACGACCCGGAGATCACGCGGGCGCGTCTCCTGTCCGACGTGGCCGACGGAACCGTCGACATGCTCGTCGGCACTCATGCCCTCATCCAGGAGGGCGTGAGCTTCCATCGTCTCGGTGTCGCCGTGGTCGACGAACAGCACCGGTTCGGGGTCTTCCAGCGGATCATGCTCAAGGAGAAGGCGGACGGCATCGACCCCGACCTGCTGATCATGACCGCCACTCCGATCCCAAGGACTCTCTCCATGACGTTGTATGGAGACCTCGACGTCTCGGTGATCGACGAGATGCCTCCCGGTCGGGCACCCGTGATCACCCGTCACCTCCCCAGGTCGCAGGAGTCCGCGGCCTGGGACCTGATCCGGGATCACGTCGCCAAGGGCCGTCAGGCCTTCGTGGTCTGCCCGCTCGTCGAGGACAGCGAGAAGGTCGAAGCGGCGTCCGCGACCGCCGAGCACACCCGGCTCAGCGCCATCCTCTCCGATCTGCGGGTGGGCCTGATCCACGGGCAGATGCGGCCGGCCGACAAGGAGGCCGTGATGTCCGCCTTCCGCTCCGGCGAGATCGACGTCCTGGTCTCGACGACCGTCATCGAGGTGGGCATCGACGTCCCCAACGCCACGGTGATGGTGATCGAGGACGCCGACCGCTTCGGTCTCAGCCAGCTCCATCAGCTGAGGGGGCGTGTCGGCCGCGGCGCCCATCGCGGCACCTGCATCGTCCTCGCCGATCCGCTCAGCGAGGAGGCGCAGCAGAGGCTGTCCGCCTTCGTCTCCAGCACCGACGGGTTCGAGCTGGCCAATGCCGACCTCGCGATTCGGGGCCAGGGCACGGTCTTCGGGGCGCGTCAGTCCGGCATGGGCGACCTTCGGATCGCCGACCTGTTGCAGGACTTCGAGATGCTGGTGGCGGCCCGGCGCGATGCCTTCGGTCTCGTCGCCTCCGACCCCGAGCTGGCCGGGCAGCCGGCGCTGCTCGAGGAGGTGCGGGCGGTCCTCGGCGACCTCGTCGAGTGGCTGTTCGTCAGCTGATGAGGATCATCGCCGGAGAGGCGCGGGGACGGAGACTGACGGCCCCCGACACCGCGGGCACGAGGCCTGTCACCGACAGGGTCAGGGAGGCCGTGTTCTCCTCTCTCGGCGAACTGGTGGAGGGCGCCCGGGTGGCCGATCTCTACGCGGGTTCCGGGTCCTTCGGTCTCGAGGCGTTGTCGCGCGGCGCCCGGTCGGCGGTGTTCGTGGAGAAGGGGCGCAAGGCACTCGACGCCCTCCGGTCCAACATCCGGGCCGTGGGGCTGGGCGGGACCGTGGCGCCCTCCGATGTGCGGCGTTGGCTCGGCGATACCGTGGAGACCTTCGACCTGGTGTTCATCGACCCGCCATGGGACGTGCCCACCGCGGAACTGAACGAGGACCTCGCCCTGCTCGACGCCAGGCTGGCGCCGGGGGCCACCGTGATCCTCTCCCGACGCCGGGGTGACCGGGAGCCCGACCCGCCGAAAACCTGGAGGAGTGCCGCGGATAAGCGCTATGGCGATACCAGAATCTTCAGGTACGAGAAGGTGACTTCATGACCACTGCGATGTGCCCAGGCAGCTTCGACCCGCCCACGAGCGGGCACATCGACCTGATCGATCGCACCCGGGCGATGTTCGACCGGGTCGTCGTCGCCATCATCGACAACCCCTCGAAGAAGCCCATGTTCACGGCCGAAGAGCGCGCCGAGCTGTTTCGCGCCATCTACGGGGACACGATCGACGTCACCACCTTCTCGGGCCTCCTGGTCGATCACGCCCGCGACATGGGTGTAGACGTGGTGGTGAAGGGTCTGCGCAACACCGCCGACCACGAGTACGAGACCCAGATGGCCCACATGAACCGGCATCTCAGCGGGGTGGAGACCATCTTCGTGCCCACCAGTCCCGGGGTTTCGTTCATCTCGTCTTCACTGGTCAAGGAGGTCGCCCGTCTCGGGGGGGCGGTGGCGGGGCTTGTCCCGGACGTGGTCGAGAGCGCACTGAAGGAGAGATTGCAATGAACGAGGAAATCGACGTCGTCGTCGACGCCGTTGACCTGGAACAGGAATCGGCCCCGGCACCGGCTCCAGCCCGGGCCGCCGAGCCGTCGGACGTGCTGGACATCATCGACGACCTCCTGGTCCATCTCCACGAGGCCAAGTCGATGCCGCTGTCCTCCAACGCACTCGTCGACAGGGAGATGTTCCTCGGTCGTCTCGAGCAGATCCGGGCGAGCCTTCCCGACGAGCTTCGGGCGGCGAGATGGATGGTGCGGGAGCGTGAGGCGTTCATCGCCCGCACCAACGAGAAGGCCCGCGAGATCGTCAACAAGGCCCGTGAGGAGGCCGACCGTCTCGTGTCGGAGTCCAACATCGTGGCCGAGGCGGTCGAGGAGGCGAACATCCTGGTGCGTCGTGCCGAAGGCGACGCCCGCAGGATCCGTCTCGAGGCTGAGGACCTGATCGAGAAGAGCCTCCAGAGGGCCGAGTCGGTCCTCGGTGGGCTGGTGGCCGAGTTGCAACATGCTCGCATGGAGCTTCACGAGGCCAGGCCGAAGCCGCCGGAAGTTCCTCTGTAGGTACCTCGTACCATGTACCCCGTACCCCAATCGGGGTCGAGGCACGAGGCAGGGGATACGGGGTACGTGATGAGTGACTCTCTCATCTTCAAGGTTGGGGGGATCGCCGGGCACCCGGGCCAGAAGCGCGATTTCTCCGGCGCCCAACGCATCCACGCCGAGGTGCTCGACTCCGTCATGGACGACGAGATGACCGTCACCGGGACCTTCACCGGCACCGTCGACGGTGTCGAGGCCGACTACACCGTGACGGCCTCCATCGATCTCGTCTGCACGCGCTGTCTCACGGAATGGTCCACCCTTCTCGAGGCCAAGGGGAACCAGCACTTCTCCCGGATCCCGGACGAAGACGGGTACGCCATCATCGAAGGCACCGTGGACATGTCCGGCCCTGCCACCGACGAGCTGGTTCTATCGATCCCGCTGGCACCCGTGTGCCGCCCGGATTGCAAGGGACTTTGCCCAATCTGCGGAACCGACTTGAATACTGATCCGTGCGACGGGCACGGGGATGACTCCGACTCGCCCTTCGCGCCCCTCAAGGACCTGTTCGATTCCTGAAGCAGGAGTGCTCCGTAATGGCGGTGCCCAAGAAGAAGATGTCGCGTTCCCGGACACGCAGCCGCAAGGCCGCGTGGAAGGTGGATGCGCCGCGCACCGTGGCCTGTGAACAGTGCGGCAAGCCGAAGCTCCCTCATAGGGCGTGTCGGGAGTGCGGCACCTACGCCGGCCGTGAAGTGATCTCGACCGACTGACCCGTTTGGCCCGGATCGCCCTCGACGCAATGGGGGGCGACTACGCCCCCGCCGAGACCGTGGCCGGCGCGGTCGATGCGGCGCGACGGGGGGTCGATGTCGTGCTGGTGGGCCCCCAGGAGATCCTCACTGCCGAGCTGGAGCGGATCGAAGCGTCGCTTCCCGTGGTCGACGCCCCCGAGGTGATCGGGATGGGCGACGACCCCGCCCGGGCGCTGAGGGAGAAGCCGAACGCATCGATCTCCGTCTGCGCCCGTCTCGTCGCCGCGGGTGAGGCGGCCGGCTTCGTCGGAGCCGGCTCCACCGGCGCCGCCATGGCCGCGGCGTCGATTCTCATCGGCCGCATCCCCGGTGTCTCCCGTCCCGCCATCGCCACGATCTTCCCGACACCGGGCACTCCGACCCTTGTCCTCGACTCGGGCGCCAATCCCGAAGTCACCGCCGCGCAGCTCCAACAGTTCGCAGTGATGGGATCGGTCGCCGCCGAGATCATCCTCGGAGTGGACAAGCCCCGTGTCGGTCTCCTCTCCATCGGGGAGGAGAAGGGAAAGGGGCGAGATCTGGAGCGCGCCGCATACGATCTCCTCGAGACCAGCGGCCTCAATTTCATCGGCAACGTCGAGGGCCGCGACGTGGCTGCCGACAAGTGCGACGTGGTCGTCACCGACGGGTTCACCGGGAACGTGTTCCTCAAGACGACGGAGGGAGCGTCGCGGTTGGTCGGCCAGTACTTCCAGGAAGCCGTCTCCAAGCTGCCACCGGACGTCAGGGCCCAGGTGATGCCCGCCCTCAACGAGGTGCGACACCGTCTCGACCCCGAGACGCACGGCGGAGCGCAACTCCTCGGGGTCAAGGGCGTGGCTGTGATCGGGCATGGATCCTCGACGCGGGTGGCGATCGCCAACGCCCTGTCCGTGGCCGCCGAGGGGGCGGAACGCGACCTGCCAGGACAGATCGCGGCGCGGCTGGCATGAGCATCGAAGATCGGATCGGCCACAAGTTCTCCAGCCCCGATCTCCTCGCCCTGGCCTTGACGCACCGATCGGTGTCCGCCGACGACCCGGACCGTTCCGACAACGAGCGTCTCGAGTTCCTGGGTGACGCCGTCCTCCAGTTGGTCATGACCGAGCGGCTCTATGAGGACTATCCCCACCTCCCCGAGGGGCAGATGGCCAAGATAAGGGCAGCACTGGTGAGTCGCTCCTCCCTGGCGGAAGTGGCCCGCTCCATCGACCTCGGTTCCCACCTCGAGCTGTCACCCAGCGAGGAGCGCTCCGGGGGACGGGCGAAGTCCTCGATCCTCGCCAACGCCATGGAGGCGGTGATCGGGGCGGTCTATCTCGACGCCGGGCTCGAGCCCGCGGGACGCGTCATCCTCGACCTCTGGGGCGACCGGATCGCGGAGCGGGCAAAGCGGCCGGGGGTGAAGGACTACAAGACGCGGCTCCAGGAGGTCCTGGCCCAGGCCGGGACGCGGCCGGTGTACGAGGTCACCGGCTCCGGGCCGGATCATCATCGCTGGTTCGTCGCCGAGGTGGTCATCGACGGGATTGCGATGGGGACCGGAGAGGGGCATTCCAAGAAGGAGGCCGAGCAGGCGGCGGCCGAGGAGGCTCTCCGGCGCCTCGCTCAGAGCTGAGCGATCATCAGCGGCTCCTTGCGGGCCCGCAGATCGACGTACCAGGTGGTGAAGGTGACTCCCATCGCGGTCACGATCGGGCCCTGTGTCAGGACACCCAGGAGCGCCGCGAGCGGTGCGTTCCCGCCTCCACCCACCTGGGTGACCGGGATCGCCACCAGCTGCACCATCTGCAGGGCGATGGTGCCGAGGAAGCCGATCATGAGCATGAAGCCGAAGGTCGCCCACCACCGGCCCCTCACCAGGGAGGCGCTCCGTCTCATCGCCGCGAACACCCCCTGGCGCTCGACCCCGGCGGCCGCCGTCACCATCGACATGGAGGTGCCCAGCCAGATCCCGGGCCCCGTGAAGGCGACCAGCAGCACCGACGCCACGAGGGCCGAGGTCGAGTTGGGAGTCCCCACCGTCAGGGCGGGGACGCTCCACAAGGTGAAGCCGAGGAAGAAGAGGCCTGCCGCTGCGGCGACGCCGAGGATCCCGGCGAGCGCGGCGGACGGGTAGGCCCGTAGTGCGCCCTTCACCGCGGTCCTGCGGTCGACGGGCTCGTCCTTGATGTCGCCGACCACGACCCGGTGGCAGCAGACGAACACGAAGATCGTGGCCAGGGCCTGTACCACCAGGGTGATGGCGCCGGCCGTCACGAAGGGTCGGGAGCGCTCGGCGAACTCCTCGGGCGGCAGGTCGGCCAGCGTCTCCGGGCTGGTGACGACGGAATCGACGAACTCGAGGGCCCCGGGGATGGAGAAGGCCGCCACCGTGGCGATCGAGGCCGGGATGAACACCACGAGCGCGATCGGGACGAGGGTCTTCCACGTGCGGCCGAGGGAGGCGAGGGCGTCGTTCAACAACGCGCCGAGCGGGCGGGGGAGTATCCGCATCGGAGGGGTACCGTAATCGGCCGCCCGTCCGAGGTTGCGCCTTGCCCGAACTGCCCGAAGTCGAGACCACGCGTCGTCATCTCGAGCCCGCCCTGGTGGGCCGGGTCATCGAGAAGGCGGTGGTCACTCATGCCCGGACGGCGAGGCGCAACGCCTCCCCGGAGGAGCTGGTGGAACGTCTCCAGGGCCGTCGTGTCCTCTCCCTACGTCGTCATGGCAAGTTCCTGGTCGGGGAGCTCGACGACGGTTGGACCCTGATAGCGCATCTCGGGATGTCCGGCCGGTTCTCTCTCGGCTCTCCCGGCGACGCGGTGCCGCCGCACACCCACGTGGTGCTCGGGCTCGACGACGGGACCGAGGTCCGTTTCACCGATCCCCGCACCTTCGGTTTCGTGGCGGTGTTCGACGAGGACGAGATGGCGTCGTCCCCGCTGGCTCGGCTGGGCCCGGATGCCTGGAGCGACGGCCTCGACGCCGAGCGGCTGGCCGCGGCACTGGCCAATCGGAAGGCCCCGATCAAGGCCCTCCTGCTCGACCAGGGGCCGGTGGCGGGGCTGGGGAACATCTACGCCGATGAGATCCTCTTCCAGGCCGGCATCCATCCCATGACGCCGGGCGGCGACATCACGGGTCCTCGTCTCGAGGCGCTCCTGGAGGCGACTCGTGGGGTGCTGGCGGCTGCGATCGAAGCCGGCGGGACCACTCTCGACGACCTCGCCTACCTGCTCCCCGACGGCAGGGCGGGAGAGAACCTCCCGTCGCTGCGGGTGTACGGGCGCACGGGAGAGCCCTGCTTCGCCTGCGGGACCCCGATCGAGCGAATCGTCATCCGCGCCCGGTCGACGCACTTCTGCCCGCATTGCCAGCACTGAAGCGCATCGTTGTTAGCCTGACGGGGCTAATCACAATGCTGTCATTCGCCAGGTAGGAGCGGACGAACTCACATGTCACGGAGCGTGCTTTGTATCTGAAGTCGCTGAAGCTCGCCGGCTTCAAGTCTTTCGCCGACCGGACCCGTCTCGAGTTCCGCCCGGGGGTGACGGTGGTCGTCGGCCCCAACGGCTCGGGCAAGTCGAACCTCGTCGATGCCCTTTCCTGGGTCCTCGGCACCCAGTCACCGAAGAGCCTCCGCACGCCGAAGATGGAGGACGTCATCTTCGCGGGCACCGCGGCCCGCCCCGCGCTGAACAAGGCCGAGGTGGTCCTGGTCATCGACAACACCGACCGGGCCATCGACCTCGACCTGGACGAGGTCTCGATCACCCGCCGTCTGTACAGGGACGGCTCCAGCGACTACGAGCTCAATGGGGTCGCCTGCCGTCTCATCGACATCCTCGACCTCCTCTCCGACGCGGGCGTCGGCCGCCATCAGCACGTGATCATCGGTCAGGGCGAGATCGGCCAGATCCTCAGCGCCTCGCCCGAGGAGCACCGGGCCGTGATCGAGGAAGCTGCCGGGATCCTCAAGCACCGGCGTCGCAAGGAGAAGGCTGAGCGCCGGCTCGAGCGGACCGGCGAGGATCTGACGCGTCTCGAGGACATCATCGGGGAGATCGCCCGCCAGATGCGACCGCTTCGCCGACAGGCCCGCGCCGCCGAGCGATACCGCGACCTGCGCCAGGAGGTGGTGAGCCTCCGGCTCTACCTGGGTGGGCAGAGGCTCGCCGAGCTCGATCGTGACCTCACCATCGCGGTCTCCGAGCGCTCCATGCTCACCGAGTCGATGGAGGTGGATCGCGGCCGGCTCGGGGAGCTGGAGACCCGGGTGACACGCTTCACCGCCGAGGTCTCCGAGGTGACCGGGAGCCTCGACGAGGCCACCAGCGCCGCGGCTCATCTCGAGACCACCGCCGAGCGTCTGCGTCGCATCGCCTCGGTGGCCCACGAGCGGGCCCGCGCCGCATCCGGGCGCCTCGAGGCCGCCGTCGCCCGCCTCGACGACCTCGCCGCGGAGAGCGAAGCTATCGAGGCCGAGAAAGCCGAGCTGGAGAAGCAGGTGGAGACTGTCCAGGTCCAGGTCGAGGCGGCCGAGGCCGCTTTTCGGCGTCTCGAGGACGAGGAGCGGTCCCTTGCCACACAGGCCAGCCTCTCGCCGGAGGGTGCCCTGGCCGCGGTACGCGGTGAGCTCAGTGCCCTCGAGGCGGCGATCGAGAGGGACCGTCGCGAGATCGCCGCCATCGACCACCGTCTCGAGGTGCTGCGGTCCCAGGTCGAGGCCGAGTCCGCCTCGATCGAGGACATCGACCGCGAGATCAGGCTCCTCGACGCCGACCTCGGCAACCTCCAGGCCGACTATGACGAGGCCGCCAGGGCCCGGGCCGCCGATCAGGAGAAGTGGACCGCGGCCGAAGCCGCACTCGCCGAGGCCCGGACCACGGTGGCGGCTGCGGAGGCGCGGGTGGAGGCGATCCAATCCGCACTCGCCGGCCGTTTCGACGAAGACGCCCTTCGCCTGGTCGAGAACGCCCCCGGCAGCCTCGGCCGTCTCGCCGCGCTGCTCGACGTGCCGGAGGGATACGAGGCCGTCGTGTCCGCAGCCCTCGGCCCGTGGGCCGATGCCGTGGCATTCCCCGACCGGGGCTCGGTCCGGGAGGTCGCCGCGAAGGTCAAGGCGCAAGGAAGCGGATCGGTTGCGATGGTCTCGCCACGGCATGTCTCTCCGACCCCGGCGCGGGATGTCGCCAGGTCGATGGGTCTCGAGGCGATGGTCGACCTGCTCGGTCCCGGAGCCGACACCACGATGGCGGAAGCGCTCCTGGGGGACGTCGTCCTGGTGGAGGGCTGGACCGCCGGGTGGGAGGTCGTAACCGCCCATCCGCATCTGAGGGCCGTGACTCCGGAGGGTGACCTGATCACCGCCGATGGTGCGGCACTGGCCAACCCCGATGGGGCGACTTCGGTGCTACTCGAGTCGGCCGAGGTGACCTTGGAGCGGGCTCGCACGGAGGAAGCTCGTGCCAGGTCCACCCACACCGCCGCCCGCCGCGCCTTCGACCTGAGCCGCGAGCGGGAGCGTCGGTGCCTGGAGGCGGTCGAGGCAGCGGAATCGGGCCTCGCCGGCAAGTCGGAGGCCATGGACCGCCTGCGTCGGTCGGTGATCGCGCTCGAGACCGAGATGGGACGGATCGGGGAGCGGCGAGTCGCCCTTCTCGAGGCGGTGGAGGCCGCCGAGATCCAGGCGACGGAGCTCTCGAAGCGGATCGAAGACCTGCAGGGCGAGGAGGCCAAGCGCCTTCGTGTCTGGCAGGAGCTCGAGGCCCGGCGTTCGGTCCTCGCCGTGCAGCGTGAATCGGCTCGCTCGGCGTGGCAGGAAGCGGCCGGGCTGCTCCGTGGGATCACCGAGCGCGTCGCCATGCTCACCGAGCGGGCGCGTCGCATCGATGAGGAGAAGGCGCGCCTCGCCGAGCCCGTCACGACGGGAATCGATCCCGACGCCCTCGTCGGCGTGGAGCGATTCGCCCGTCGGGCCGTCGAGGCCATCGAGGCCAAGGTGGCAACGCTCCGAGACCGTCAGGCGGAGTTGCGCACCGAGCGAGACCGGGCCGCGTCCGCTCTTGCCGAGGCACGAACCGAGTTCGACACCTGCAGGGACTCCCTCGAGCGGGCGAGGGAACGGACCGCGGAGCTCGACGTCAAGCTCACCGAGCTCCGGATGCAGCGGGAGGCGGTGGCCGAGGCGCTGCGCCGCGACGCCGACGCGGATCCCGAGCAGGCGTACGGCACCCCGCGACCCGACTACCCCGATGACGCCGACCTCGACGAGATCCTCGCCAGCCGTCTCGCCGAGTTGTCCCGTCTCGGTCCGATCAACCCCCTGGCGGCCGAGGAGTACCGGGAGCTCGAGGAGCGCCATCGGTTCCTCACGGAGCAGATGGCAGACGTGGAGAGCTCCCGCACCGAGCTGCGCAAGGTGATCGCCGCCCTCGACGACGAGATCACCCGGACCTTCCGCAAGGCCTTCGAGGAAGTGACCCAGGCTTTCGACCGCTACTTCACCGTCCTGTTCCCGGGCGGGAAGGGCAGGATCCGGCTCGCCGACCCCGAAGACCCGAATTCCGGTGTCCTCATCGAGGCGCAGCCGATGGGGAAGAAGGTCCAGCAGATGACCCTGTTGTCGGGTGGGGAGAGGAGCCTCGCCGCCCTGGCTTTCCTGTTCGCCGTGTTCGAGGCGCGTCCGAGCCCCTTCTACGTCCTCGACGAGGTCGAGGCCGCACTCGACGACGTCAACCTGCGCCGTTTCCTTCGCATCGTGGACGAGTTCCGGGGCCGCGCCCAGCTGATCGTCATCACCCACCAGCAGCAGACGATGGAGGCGGCCGACGTGCTCTACGGCGTCACCATGGAGGCGGGTGGTTCCTCGCAGGCGTTGCGCAAGGACATGACCGAGGCCATGGCCCGGTCCGCCTGAAGTGACCGACTACACGCTGATCATCGTCATCGTCGCCGTCGTCGTGGTGGCGGTCATCGGCTTCTTCTTCTGGCGCTCGCGGGATGGCGGAGCGACTCCGATGGCACCGGCCCCCACCGCTCCGACCCGAAAGTGGGGGCGCATCCTCACCCGGGTCTGGGGTGACACCGTCGACGACGCCACCTGGGAGCGTCTGGAGGAGGCGCTGCTCGCCGCCGACGTAGGTGTCGCCGCCACCGACCGCGTCGTGTCCGCCGTTCGATCTCGCCGGCCGGGGAGCGTCGAGGAGGCCGAGCGCATGGTGAGCGAAGCCCTCCTGGCGGAGTTCTCGTCGTCGGAGCGAGCCCTCGACCTGGTCGGGTCGCCGGCAGTGGTCATCGTGGTGGGAGTCAATGGCTCGGGAAAGACCACCTCTATCGCCAAGCTGGCCCGTCGACTGGCGAAGGAGGGGAGATCCGTGCGTCTCGCCGCCGCCGACACGTTCCGGGCCGCGGCCGTGGATCAGCTCCGGCTCTGGGCGGAGCGGCTCGGGGTTGGTTTCACATCCGGTCCCGAGCGAGGCGATCCGGCCGCGGTCGCTCATGACGCCATCGCCGAGGCGCGGTCTGCCGGCAACGACGTGGTCATCGTCGACACCGCCGGTCGTCTCCACTCCGACCGCAATCTCATGGAGGAGCTGCGCAAGGTGCATCGGGTGGCGAGCCAGGCCGGCCGTGTGTCCGAGGTGCTGTTGGTCCTCGACGCCACGGCGGGTCAGAACGGCCTGGCCCAGGTGAGGGAGTTCGCCAATGCCGTCCCGCTCACCGGGGTGATCCTCGCCAAGCTCGACGGGACTGCCCGTGGCGGGATCGTGGTCGCCGTGGAGAGCGACCTGGGGGTGCCGATCAAGTTCGCCGGAGTGGGCGAGGGACCCGACGACCTCGAGGTGTTCGACCCGGCACGCTTCGTGGCAGACTTGACCGCATGACTCCCGAAGAACTGGTCGACATCGCCCGCGCCGCGGCCGAGAACGCATACGCTCCCTACTCGAACTTCAGGGTCGGGGCCGTGGTGGTGGCGGAGGATGGCCAGACGTTCCTCGGAGCCAACGTAGAGAACGCCTCCTACCCGGTCGCGTCCTGCGCCGAGGCGACGGCGATCAACACCGCGGCAGCCGCCGGTGTGCGCAAGATCGACACCATCGCGGTGGCCTGCCTCGACGCCGACGATGTCGACTCCGCCTACCCCTGTGGGCGCTGCCGGCAGATCATGTCCGAGTTCGACGTCGACACCATCTATGTCGCCGCGGGCTCCGGCTCGGAGATCCGGACGCACACCCTCGACGAGCTCCTCCCGCACCGCTTCAAGCTGTAAAGGCAGCTCGACCGCCCGGGAGGGCGGTCGAACTCAACTACCAAGTACCCAGTACGCAGGTAACGCCGGAGGCGTCACCTGCTCTCCAATGCCTCGATCAGCTTGGGCACGATCTGATGGACGTCACCGACGATTCCGAGGTCGGCCACCGAGAAGATCGGAGCATCCGGGTCCTTGTTGATGGCGACGATCGTCCCCGAGTCCTTCATGCCCACCAGGTGCTGCATGGCACCGGAGATGCCGAGGGCGATGTAGACGTCGGGCTTGACGGTCTTTCCGGTCTGGCCGACCTGCTTGGCGTAGGGGACCCAGCCCGAGTCGACTATGGCACGGGTGGCGCCGGTGGCCGCCTTGAGCGGCTTGGCCAGACGCTCCACGAGCTGATAGCCCTCGGCGCTGCCCAGCCCCCGGCCGCCGGAGACCACCACCCGGGCGTCGCCCAACTGCGGGCCCTCCCGCTCCTCGACATGGCTCTCCACGACTTTCGCCTCGGCACCGACTGTGTCGGGCAGATCCAGTGTCTCCACGGCGGCGGCAGGCCCACCGGCGGGCGTGGCCGTGTAGGACTTCGGGCGGACGATCACGATCGCCGGACGCTGACGGATCGCCGCGGTGGCGATGCGGGTGCCACCGAACAGCTCGTGATCGGTCTCCGCGCCGTCATCGGTGAGACGCACCGCGTTGGCGTTGGAGAGCACGCCCACGCCGAGGCGTGCGGCGAGCCTGCCGGCGACGTCGCGGCTGTCGTACGTCTGTGCGAAGAGGATCAGTTGCGGCTGATCGGCCTCGGCCCTCGCTGCCAGGGCAGCCGCCACGGGGGCCGCGGGGAGACGATCCCCGGCGTCTGCGATCAGCACCTTGGATGCGCCGTGGTCGCCCAGGATGCCTGCCACGTCATCGGAGGTGGAGCCGAGGTAGATGGCGGTGACATCCCCGAACTCACGGGCCCTGCTCATCAGCTCCAAACCGGCCGAAGCCGGGGAGCCCTCGCTCGACTCGACGAAAACCCAGACCGACATCTCAGATCACCTTCTTCTGCTCGAGGAGCTCGATGACTGCGAGGTGGGCAGACCCGTCGTCTTCGATCTTGCGGCCGGCCTGGCGCTCGGGCGCCGGTGACACGTCGGTGACAGCCTGTGCCACGTCCGCCTCGATCCCCAGGTCGGAGAGGGTGAGTGTCTCCACCGGCTTCTTCTTGGCGTCCATGATCCCCTTGAAGGTGGGGTAGCGGGGCTCGACCACCCCGGCGGTCACGGAGATGACGGCGGGGAGACTCGATGTGACCACGTCGTACCCGGTGGTGGTCTGCCGATCGATCTTGACCTGGTCCCCGGACGCTTCGACGCTGGTCGCATAGGTCAGGGCCGGGACACCGAGCATCTCGGCCAGCATCTGTGGCACCACGCCGGCGTATCCGTCGGTCGACTCGGTCCCGGCGATGACCAGGTCGAAGCCCTCCTTGCCGATCACGGCAGCGAGCACCTTCGCCGTGGTGAATGCGTCGGCGCCACGAAGTGACTGGTCGTCGACGATGACCGCCTTGTCGGCGCCCATTGCCAGGGCCTGACGGATGCCCTGGGCGCTCCCGGTGGGGCCCATGCTGACGAGGGTCAATGTGCCACCGTTTGCCTGGGCTATCTGCAGGCCCATCTCGACGCCGTAACGGTCGGTGTCGTCGAGGACCTGGTCATTGGGTCGAAGCAGCCATCCCGTGCCTTCCTCCAGCTGATACGGGGTGGAGGGGTCGGGGATCTGCTTCACACACGCGACAACTCTCACGAGGGTGAAACTCCTTGTCTGGAACGGGGCCGATGGTAACCCTGCCCCGGATCATCCAATCCGGTCGACGATCAGGGTCGGCGGTCCCACCGGCTCGGGGCCGATCTCCCAGGCGGACTCGAGATGGCTGCGTTGGCGATCCCAGCGCTGCGGGTCGCTGAACCGCGCCACGGCCAGCGGCTCACCCCGCTCCACCCGGTCACCGATCTTCTTGAGGACGGTGATGCCGACACCCGGGTCCACCTCGTCCTCCACCTTCTCCCGCCCGGCGCCGAGACGGGTGGACACCGCCCCGATGGTCATGGCGTCACAACGGGTCACGTACCCGTCCGACGCTGCGAGGACCTCGGCCTGCTCGCGAGCCATCGCCAGCTTCGACGGGTCTTCGATGACGCCTACGTCGCCGCCATGGGCCCGGGCGACGTCGATGAACTTCTGCAACGCAGATCCGTCGTCGATCGCCGACTGGAGCCGCTCCCGTCCCCCGTCGATGCCCGCCAGTTCCAGCATGACCTCCCCGAGGGCGAAGGTGAGCTCCACGATGTCGGGGGGACCGCCACCACGGAGGACCTCGATCGACTCCCTGATCTCGCTGGCGTTCCCCACCTCATGTCCGAGTGGCTGCTCCATGGACGTGATCAGGGCGACGGTCTTCACGCCGTACGAGTTGCCGATGCCGACCATCGTCTCTGCCAACCGGCGGGAGTCCTCGAGGGTTCTCATGAAGGCGCCGGAGCCGGTCTTGACGTCGAGTACCAGACCGTCGAGGCCCTCGGCGAGCTTCTTGGACATGATCGAGGACGAGATGAGCGGGATGGACGGGACGGTCCCGGTGGCGTCCCGGAGGGCGTAGAGCTTCTTGTCGGCGGGGGCGATGGTCTCCGACTGACCGGCTAGGACGAGGTTGTGCTCGGTGAGGATCTCGGCGAATCGCTCCTTGTCGAGACCGGTGGTGAAGCCGGGGATGGACTCCAGCTTGTCCAGGGTGCCGCCTGTGTGACCGAGGGCGCGGCCTGACATCATCGGCACCGCCACCCCGCACGCCGCCACCAGCGGGGCGAGGGGAATGGAGATCTTGTCGCCGACGCCGCCGGTGGAGTGCTTGTCCACCTTTGCTGCAGGGATGTGACTGAAGTCGAGGACGTCGCCCGACTCGAGCATCGCCTTGGTCCAGGCGGCCAGCTCGTCGCGGTCGAGGCCGCGCCACACGATCGCCATGGCCATCGCCGACATCTGGTAGTCGGGGACCTCGCCATGGGTGTAGGCGTCGATGAGCCAGGCGATCTGGTCGGGGTCGAGCTTCTTCCCGTCCCGCTTGGCCTCGATCAGCTCGACGACTGAATAGGTCATGCCGGTCAGGCTAGGGGCGGGGCGAAGGGGGAGACACGGTCGAAAGACCTCTGGGCACTCACGTGTGGCTGACCCGCGAATGGGGCTTCAGGCTCATACATGTTCTGTCACGGTCAATCGATATGTGTAGGAAGACCCAGAGAGGTGAAGAAGTCACCAAGGGGGTATGACCATGGACCGGTGGCGGAAGCTCTACCGCATCGTCCGCGTCCCGCTCGTCGTCGGGATTCTGACCGGGCTGCTCGCCGGGTGTGGGAATGGCGGCGCGCAATCGGTCGGGGCTGCCCCGACCACGACCGAGAGCAGAGAGAGCTCGTCGGCTCTCGGCGTGTCGTCGACGACGACGACCACGACGACGACCACGACGACGACATCGACGACGTCGACGACCTTCCCGACGACGACGACCACGCTGTCCGTCGACTCCCAGCGGCTGGTGCTCGCCATCGCCATGGAGTCGGTTCGGGACGACCTGATCGCCTCTTTCGAGCAGTTGTGGCTCGTGGAGAGGGTGGACGCCCTCCGCTTCGACATGGACAGCATCGACCTGGCCGTCTCGACCCTGTTCGCATCCCTCCAGGATGACCCCGAGGAGCGAAGCAACGACGCGTGGTTGTTCGTTCAGGGGTGGGGCGTGTTCTTCGAGAGCTTCCTGGATGCCTCGGACATGCCCTTTGAGCCCGAGGCCATCCCGAGCCTGGTGCTCACCATGAACGGGAAGTGGACGATCGAGTGCCCGGGCTCACTGCTGTACGACGTCTCGCAACGGCGTGCGGGCCAGGCCGACATGAACAGGGCATGTTCGGGATTGAACTGACCCTCTTCGGCCGACCGTCCCCGGGCCGAGGGAGGCCCTAGAGGATGCCGGTGAACTCGTCGATGCCGAGCGCCAGGTTCATGTTCTGCACCGCCTGAACCGCGGCGCCCTTGAGGAGGTTGTCCTCGGCGCCGACCACCACGACGCTCCGGCCGTCCTCGGTGACGGTGAACCCACCCAGCAGGACCCCGAGGAGGTTGGCGCCTTCGGCCAGTTCGGGCATGTCGTCCGTGATCTCGACGAGTGGCTCGTCGGCATATGCCTTCTCCATACGCTCCCGGACGTCGTCGCCGGTCATCGGGGATGAGACCGGGACATTGGCGGTGACCAGCAGGCCCCGGAACGCCGGGTGCACGTGGGGCATGAAGCGGACCGGACGCCCGAGATGGGCGATCGCCTCCCGCTCGTGGTTGTGGCCCGAGAGCTTGTAGGGCATCAGGTTGTCGGCGAGACGCTCCGGGTCGTTGCGTGGGCCGGGTGTCGTCCCCGCTCCGGAATATCCCGACACACCGAAGACCACCGGCGTTCCGTCGGTGTCGTCGAGCAAAGGTGCCAGTGCCAGCTGCATCACGGTGGCGTAACAGCCCGGGTTGGCGATCCTCCTCGACCCGGCGATGCGGTCACGGAACAACTCGGGCAACCCGTACACCCAGTCGGAATCCCAGCGATGGTCGGCGGAGATGTCGATCACCACGGTCTCCTCGGGGATCATGTCCACATAGACGGCGGAAGCGCCGTCCGGAAGGGCGAGGAACATCACATCGACGGGATTGCCGGCCACGAACTCAGGGGTCGTGTCGGTGAAGACGAGCCCCGGGTAGTCGTCCACGGGCTGACCCGCCTTCTCCCGGGACCCTGCCCACGCCACCTCGACCTCGGGATGCCGATGGAGGATCTTCAGCAGCTCGGTCCCCGTGTAGCCGCGGGCTCCAACGATGCCGACGGTCTTCGTCATGCCTTCTCCTCGAAGGACGGGATCAGGTCCTCGATGGTCTTCACGGCGCGGGCGATGCGGTCGAAGTCGGACTCGCCCCTCCAGTAGACCGTCCAGCGACCCCGCCTGACCGAGCCGTCCGACTCGTTGTTGTAGAAGGCATTGATCGGGTTGTCGTCCCGGCTTCGCCAGAAGATCACCGGGTAGGCGCGCACCATGGTGTCCCACACGGCACGCGCCGTGCCATCGCCGCGAGCGGTTTCGGCGACGGCGTACTTGTCGAGATAGGGGAGGTCGTCGTCGAGCCGGGTCACCAGCGCCGCACCCCGGTAGCTCTCCGAGACGATCAGGGACTCGAGCTCGACCCCGTCCCACCAGGACGGTCTCAGAGGCCGCCCGAACGAGCCTTCGAGCAGGGCGACGAGCCTGGCGACGTCGACCTCGGAGCGGTCCGCGATCTGAAGGATCCGCTCGCCCTTGCGGACCAGGGTGCCGGCGCCGCCATGGGTGAAGAGCTCACGGATCAGCGCCGACGGTGTGGTGATCGACACCGAGGTGGTGTCCGGGGAGGCGTCGAGGAGGCGTTTGATCTCTTCGATCTTGAGCCGCATCCCCGAGTGCAGCCAGTCCTGGTCCATGAGGTGGTCGTAGTCGGTGACCAGGTTGACCCACTCGATGACTCTCCCCTCGCCGTCGAGAAGGCCGCCGGTCTCCGACAGGAAGATGATCTTCATGGGTTGGAGGACGTCGACCAGCAGCCGGGTGGCGCTGTCGGCATTCATGTTGAGGATCTGGCCGCCGGTGGCGACACCGAGACAGCCGAGGATGGGGATCGCCCCGGAGCGGATGATGCTGCGAAGCCGGTCGGTGCGCACACTCACCGGCTCGCCCACGTAGCCGTATCGGCCCTGATCGACGAACTCGGCGTCGAACACGCCCTCGGTGATGCCGTGAGCCGGCACGCCGCGGCTGCGGATCGCCTCCACCAGGGCGAGGTTCTGCTCGGCGAACACCTCCCGTGCCACGTCGAGCACCTCGGGTGTCGTCACCCGGAGGCCGTCCCGCTTCTCGGACTCGACGCCTCTCTGCTCGAGGGCGGCATCGAGCTGTGGTCCACCACCGTGGATGACGACGGGGGTGAGCCCCACCGTGTGGAGCAAGGCCAGCGAGCCGGCCGTCTCCTCGAGGTGATCCCGGATGATGGCGCCGCCGATCTTGATCACGGCGAATCGGGTCTCGTCGACCGACGAGAAGCGACGCAGATACGTCCGCACCTCCCGGCTCTCCGACATGTTGGAGAGCAGTTGCACGATGATCCGGCGCACGTCGAGGGAGGGGTTGGTCATGACACCAGGCTCCGCATGATCGCCTTCTGGACATGGAGGCGGTTCTCGGCCTCGTCGTAGGCCACGCACGCCGGGGAGTCGAAGACCTCGTCGGTGATCTTCACGTTGCGCCGCATCGGGAGGCAGTGGCTGACGAGGGCGCCGTCCGTCATCGCCATCTTCTCCGAGTCGACGATGAAGTGCTGGAAGCGGTCCCGGATCGGCTTCTCCTCCTCCCAGCGGCCGAAGTAGGGGAGGGCGCCCCAGCTCTTGGCGTACACCACCCGGGCGCCGGTGTAGGCGGACGCGATGTCCGTGGTGACCTCGATCTTCCGTCCGTTCTCGGCGGCGTATCCCTCGGCGATGGACATGTACCGCTCGTCGAGCACGTACTCCTGGGTGGGCACGAGCAGGGTCACGTCCATCCCCATCTTCGAGGCGATCATCAGCGCCGAGTTGGCGACCGCGGTGTTGAGGGGACGCGGGTGATAGGTCCACGTGAGCACGAGCTTCCGCCCGTCGAGGTCGCCCAGGTGTTCCTGGAGGGTCATCGCCAGCGCCATTTCCTGGCACGGGTGGGTGATCGTCTCCATGTTGACCACAGGCACCTCGGAGTAGGCGGCGAACGCCTGGAGGATCGTGTCCTTCCGGTCCTCCTCCCAGTCCTGGAACTTGGGGAAGGCCCGGATCCCGATCATGTCCACGTAGCGGGAGAGCACCCGCGCCGCCTCGCTGACGTGCTCCTCGGCGTCGCCAAGCATCACTGCGCCGGGCTCGAATTCGAGTGCCCACATGCCCGAACTGGGGCTGAGCACGATGGCGTGGCCACCCATCTGCCGGGCCCCGACATCGAACGAGGTGCGGGTGCGCAGCGAGTTGTTGAAGAAGACGAGGGCGATCGTCTTGCCCTCCAGGTCGCTTGTGTATGGCGACTCCTTCAACTTCCGGGCGTCGTCGAGGAGAGCCTGGATCTCGGGCCTGGAATAGTCGTACGTGTTGAGGAAGTGTCTTGGCATCGGTCCCCGCTCCCGGATCGGGGTCAGTCGATTCGGAATCTGGCGCGGATGGTGGCCGTCACCTCCAGGGTGCCGGGCTCCACCGGTGTGACGCTGGCTGCTTCCATCCGCAACATCTTCGGCGAGGGCGGCGGAGTCCAGCCTTCGCTCTCGACCACCTCCACCGGCCGGCCCAACGCGACCCCGGCAAGCTCGGCGAGCTGGCCGGCCCGGGCCATGACGTCGGCCCAGGCCGCGGCACGGGCCTCGGCCAGGGCGGCCACACGGTCGGCGACAGAGAACTCGAGGCCATTGACCGTGACCGTGTCACCCGCAGCTGCGACCACGGCGTCGATCACCGCACCGACTGTCGAAAGGTCCTTCAGCCGGGCACGGACGGTGTTCTGGGCGCGGTAGCCAAGGTCGCGGCGGCCCGATTCGGTCCAGTCGTACTCCGCGGCCAGGGAGTACCTGCTGGTGGAGATATCGGCTCGGTCGATCCCGGACGAGGTGAGGGCTTCGACGAGTTCGGTGGCGGCATGGGCAGCGGCGCCGGCGGCCTCGGTGGCAGTGGGAGCGAGGACGGACACTCCGAGGTCGACGGTGGCAGTGTCCGGGGCAGCCGTGACGGTCCCCGAACCGGTCACGGTGATGCCGTTCGACTCGCTCATGGTGGGAGGGTAATCCCGGTGGGAGCGGACACCACACGGCCACCGATCACGAGCACCCCTTCGGCGGCCAGCAACTCGGCCTGCCGATGGCTCGACGGGGCGCGCAGCCTTCCCCCGGAGCCCACGACCCGCCACCAGGGGATGTCCTCGGCCACTCGCAACAGGTTGCCCACCGCCCTCGCCGCACCCGGGAAGCCCGCTTGCTCGGCCACCTCGCCGTACGTGACCACCTCGCCTGGCTCGAGGGATCGGAGGACGGAGACGACGGCTTCCTCGAACCGGCTCAAACCGTCCCGAACAGCCGGTCTCCCATGTCACCGAGACCGGGGGTGATGTAGAAGCGGTCGTTGAGCTCGCGATCGAGGGTGGCGGCCACGATGCGGACGTCGGGATGGTCGAGTTGCATCCGGGCCACCCCCTCCGGGGCGGCGACGACGCACACGGCCGTGATGTCGCGGGCGCCGTTCTCCTTCACCTTCCCCACGGCCCAGGAGAGCGACCCGCCCGTTGCCAGCATCGGCTCCAGGATCAGCACCCGGGCACCGTCCAGGGTCGGGAACTTGGTGTAGTACTCCATCGGCTCTGCGGTCTCCTCGTCGCGCTGAACTCCGGCGAACCCGATGGCGGCGTCCGGGACCAGCGTGAGTACGGATTCGAGCAACCCGAGACCGGCACGCAGCACCGCTACCGCCACCACCGGCCGGTGCAGGCGCCGGCCGGACGTGTGCTCCAGGGGCGTCTCGATCTCCACATCGTCGGTGGGCATGTCCGCCAGGGCCTCGGCGACGAGGAGGTACCCCAGACGCTCCGCCGTCTCCCTGAACTCGGGTGGCTCGGTGTGCCTGTCCCGCAGCACGGTGAGCAGGTCGGCCGCGAGCGGATGATCGATGATCGTCAGCTTGTGGCCGCCGGGCACCGCGGCACGGATCCGGCCGGCGCTCTCGGCTCCCAATGCCCCGCTCATTCGTCTCCTCTCTGCTTGTGGACCCGGCCCTCCACCCCGTGCAACGACATGCCGGTGCCGGCCCCGTAGCGGACCCGGGTCATCTCGGCGAGGATGGAGACGGCGACTTCCTGCGGCGTCTCGGCGCCGATGTCGAGGCCGATGGGGGAGTGGATCGTGGCGATCTCCTCGTCGGTGAAGCCGAGAGCCTCGAGACGTTTCACGCGCAGGTCGTGGGTGCGTCGGCTGCCCATCGCCCCGATGTAGCGGGGCCTCCCTTTGAGGGCGGCCTCCAGGGCGGGCGTCTCGTGCCGCGGGTCGTGCGAGAGGACCACCACCCAGGTGCGACGGTCGAATGTGAGTTGGTCGATGAGGTCGGCGGGCCACCCGAGCAACACCCGGTGGGCCTGTGGGAACCGCTCCTCGGTGGCGAACATCGGACGTGAGTCGACCACAGTCACCCGGTAGCCCATCTGGGTGGCGAAGGAGCAGAGTGCCTGTCCGATGTGGACCGCTCCGAAGATGTAGAGGTCGGGCGGCGGGGCAAGGGTTTCGATGAACACCTGGTGATCGCCGTACCCCAGCGCCCGGTGCTGCTCGTGCTCCATGAGCGCCACCGCATCTTCGGTGACGTCGATGGCGAGATCCGGCGGCAGACTGCCCGCGACCATCGCGCCGCTCTCGTCGAACACTGCCTTGGCACCGATGGCGGGGCCGGCGACCACGGTGGCCACCGAGCCGAACCGCTCGGCCTCCAGGATGGAGGCGATGGCCTCGTTTAGGTCGCTCACCAGGGCTCGATGAAGACGTCGATGGTGCCGCCGCACGACATACCGACGGCGAAGGCGTCCTCGTCTGCGATCCCGTAGGTCACCATCTTTGGCCGGCCCGAGGCGATCACCTCCTGGGCGTGGAGATAGACGTCGTTCTCCACACAGCCTCCACTCACCGACCCTTCCATGTCACCGGCATCGGTGACGAGGAACTTGGAGCCTTCGGGACGAGGGGCGCTGCCATGGACCCGTACCACGGTGGCGACGGCCACCTTCTTGCCTTCGCTGACCCAGCGGTTGCGGAGCGCCAATTGGCTTCTCATCGAGGCAAGCCTACCGACGCGACACCTCGGTTGGGCCCGACATCCCTCAGACCCGCGTGTGTAGGCTGGATTATCAGAAGCCGCCGCTGTTCAGTGCCAGTGAACGGCAGCGCCTCGTCACAGGGAGGTGTTGGAGTGGCAGTGGAGTCGTCCGGGCACAGTCGGGGGAATCCCCGGATCTACGAGCTCGTCGAAGGAGCGCCCAAGACCGGCAAGAGCCCGACCATCTGGGCCTGGCCCCAGCTCATCGACTACTTCAAGGTGGCGGGGCAGCCCGTGCAGGGACCCTGGCCACCGCATCAGCAACCCAGACCCGATCCGGATGCGGAGTCGCTTCCGGTGGCGGTCCCGGACCCGCAGTCACCCTATGCGACCGGCCCATCCGCGAACCGGGAGGAAACCGGCCCCGTAGGGACACCTGAGAGCTGAGGAGGAGCGGTGTATCCGCCACGTTTCGAGTACGAGGCCCCCGAGACGGTGGCCGAAGCCGTCGGGCTTCTCGCCGAAGGCGGCAGTGGCGCCAAGGTCCTCGCCGGGGGCCAGAGCCTGATCCCGATGATGAAGACCCGCTTCGCCGCCCCGGAGCTGCTGGTCGACATCAACCGCATCGGCGAGTTGGAGTACCACCGCCGGGACGCCGATGGATCCATCCGCATCGGGGCGCTCTGTCGGCACGCCATGCTGGAGAGCTCATCGGTCATCGCCGAGCATCAGCCCACCATGGCCGCGGCGGCGCACGTCGTCGCAGATCCCATCGTCCGCAACCGCGGCACCCTCGTCGGGTCGCTCTGCCATGCGGACCCGCAGGGTGATTGGGCGGCGGTGATGACGTCGCTTGGTGCGTCCGTGATCGCCAGGGGCCCGGGCGGCGAGCGGGTGATCCCCGTCCGTGACTTTCAGACCGGCCCGTTCCAGAATGCCCTCGCCCACGACGAGATCGCAGTTGCCGCGGTCGTCCCCGCTCCCCTGGGCAGGGCTGCCGGGGGCTATCTGAAGATGGAGCGGAAGGTGGGGGACTTCGCCACCGCCGGTGTCGCCGTGTCGGTCGACCTGGCCGACGGCGGGGTAGCCAGGGCCGGTATCGGCCTCACCGGCGTCGGGCCCAAGACCATCACCGCCGACGAGGCGGCGTCGATCCTCGTCGACCGTGGCCTGACGCCCGATTCCATCGCCGAGGCGGCGCGGGCAGCCGCCGGTGCGGCCCAGCCCAAGACCGACCACCGGGGGAGCGCCGAGTACAAGCGTCACCTCGTCGAGGTCTTCACCACCAGGATCCTGAAGCGGATCGCCGGAACCAGGGAGGAGGCGGCCTGATGGGCAGCTTGTTCGAGATCGTCCCGCCGGAGACCACTCCCGACGAGGTGCCCCGCCGCCGGATCACCGTCACGGTCAATGGCACGCCCATGTCGGCCGTGGTCGAGACCCGCCTCCTGCTGGTGCACCTCCTCCGCCAGGGATTCAGGCTCACCGGCACCCACATGGGCTGTGACACGACGCACTGCGGGGCGTGCACCGTCCTCTTCGACGGGAACCCGGTGAAGAGCTGCACCATGTTGGCGGTGCAGGCCGACGGTCACGAGATCACAACGGTCGAGGGCCTGGCGGGGCCATCTGAGCTCCACCCCATCCAGGAAGGGTTCAAGGAGGAGCACGGTCTGCAGTGCGGGTTCTGCACGCCGGGGATGATGCTCAGCTCCAAGGCGCTGCTCGACCGCAACCCGAACCCCAGCGAGGACGAGATCCGCTGGGCGTTGAGCGGGAACCTCTGCCGTTGCACCGGCTACCAGAACATCGTGAAGTCGGTGCAGTGGGCGGCACGGAAGATGAACCCCCAGCAGGTTCAGGAGGTGAGCGAATGACGGCCCTCGACGAGATCAAGATCGGAGGTCTCGGGGCGAGCCGGCGCCGGGTCGAGGACAATCGCTTCATCCGGGGCAAGGGCAACTATGTCGATGACATCACCCTGCCCGGGATGCTCCACATGGAGATCCTGCGCGCACCCGTGGCCCACGCCCGCATCGTCTCCATCGACACGTCCAAGGCCTGGGCCATGCCGGGCGTCCGTCTCGTCATCACCGGCGAGACGCTGGCTGCCCGGAACCTGGCGTGGATGCCCACGCTGTCGTACGACACCCAGGCGGTGCTCGCCACCGACAAGGTGAGGTTCCAGGGTCAGGAGGTGGCGGCGGTCATCGCCGACGACCCCTACATCGCCAAAGACGCATGCGAGGCCATCGTCGTCGAGTACGAGCCGCTCCCCGTGATGGTCAACCCGTTCCAGGCGATGGCCGAGGGGGCGGAGCCGATCCGGGACGACAAGGAGAACCAGCCCGACAACGTCATCTACGACTGGGAGGTGGGCGACCGGGCCGGTACCGAGCGGGCATTCGCCGAGGCGGACGTGGTCTCCAAGATCGAGCTCCACTACCCGCGCTCGCACCCGTCGCCCATCGAGACCTGCGGGTCGATCGCGGACTTCAACCGGGCCACCCAGAAGCTCACGGTCTACATGACCACCCAGGCGCCGCACATCATCCGGGCGGCGGTGGCCATGGTCGCGGAGCTGCCGGAGCAGATGATCCGAATCGTCGCCCCCGACATCGGTGGCGGCTTCGGCAACAAGGTGCCGGTGTACCCGGGCTATGTGGTGTCCATCCTGGCGTCGATCCTGCTCGAGCGGCCCGTGAAGTGGATCGAGGACCGCACGGGCAACCTGATCTCTACCGGGTTCGCCCGCGACATCTACCTCCAGGGGGAGTTGGCCCTGCGCAAGGACGGGAAGATCCTCGGCGTCCGGATGAACTGCATCGCCGATCATGGCGCGTTCTTCTCCGACGCCCAGCCGTCGAAGTTCAAGATCGGACTGCTCCACTCGGCGTTCTCGTGCTACGACGTCCCGGCGGCGCATCTCACCGCCCGGGGCGTCTACACCAACAAGGCGCCAGGAGGCGTGGCCTATCGGTGCTCGTTCCGCGTCACCGAGGCCATGTTCTTCCAGGAGCGGATGGTGGAGGCGGCGGCCACCGACCTGGGCATGGATCCTGCGGAGCTCAGACGGGTCAACTTCGTCCGGGACGACGACTTCCCCCACCGGACCTGCTTCGGGTTCCTCACCGACTCCGGCCAGTACGGGAAGTGCCTCGACATCGGGCTCGAGGCCATCGGCTACTCCACATTCCGGCAGGAGCAGGAGGAGGCCCGCAGGAGAGGAAGGCTCCTCGGCATCGGCATCTCCACCATGACCGAGCCTCTCGGCGCAGGGAACAGCCGGGAGTTCGACATCCTGGGCATCAAGATGTTCGACTCCGCCGAGCTCAAGATCCACATGACCGGCAAGGCGCTTCTGCGCACCGGGGCCAAGACGCAGGGGCAGGGGCACGAGACCACCTGGGCGCAGATCGTCGCCCATGAGCTGGGGCTGCCCGCCGACGACATCACGGTGGAGGAGGGTGATACCGACACCGCGCCGTTCGGCATGGGCACCTACGCCTCCCGGTCGACACCCGTCGCCGGCGCCGCAGTGGCCATGGCAGCTCGCAAGGTCCGGGCCAAGGCACGCAAGATCGCGGCCCATCTCCTCGAGGTCTCCGAAGAGGACATCGAATGGGAGCTCGGGCGCTTCTACGTGCGCAGCCGCCCGGAACAGGGCGTGACCATTCAGGAAGCAGCCATGGCGGCCTACTCCAACATGCCGGATGGCATGGAGCCCGGGCTGGAGGCCGTGGCCTTCTACGACCCGCCCAACCTGACCTGGCCGTTCGCCTGCTACATCGCCAAGGTCGAGGTCGACCCCGAGACCGGCGTGTGGGACGTCCTCAAGATGGTGGCGGTTGACGACTGCGGCGTCCGGATCAACCCGATGATCGTGGAGGGCCAGATCATGGGTGGCCTCACCGAGGCCTACGCCATGGCCAACATGCAGTACATCACGTTCGATGCCGACGGGAACTGCATCGGCTCCAACTTCACCGACTACCTGCTGCCGACGGCGTGGGAGACGCCGGGCTTCGAGCTCCACGAGGTCGTCACCCCTTGCCCGCACCACCCCATCGGCGCCAAGGGGATCGGAGAGTGCGCCGCGGTCGGCGGCCCGGCCGCCTTCGTCAACGCCGTCATCGACGCCGTCAAGCACCTGGGAGTGCGGAACATCGACATGCCGTTGTTCCCCGATCGGGTCTACCAGGCGATCCAGACCGGGAAGGACGTGAGCGGGGCGCCGCCGGTGAGGACCGACTGATGAGCACCCGCAGCGAATCCTGGGAGATCCTCGAGTTGGCCACCGAGATGGCCCGGCGGGGCGAGTTGTTCGCCATGGCCACGGTGGTATGGCGGCAGGGGCCATCGTCGGGACACCAGGGGTCCCGGGCGATCATCACCGCTTCCGGCGAGATCCACGGCTGGATCGGCGGCGCGTGCGCCGAGCCGGTGGTGCTGGGCGAGGCGAAGCGGGCGATCAAGGACGGCGAGCCCAGACTCATCCTGCTGGGGACCCGCGATGCCTTCGGGGAGATGCCCGAAGGCATGCTGGTCGTCCCCATGTCGTGTCAATCGGAGGGCGCAATGGAGGTGTACATCGAGCCCGTGATCCCGGCACCCCAGCTGATAGTGGTCGGCGGCACGCCCATGGCGTCGACGCTGGTCGACATGGCCGGCCTCCTCGGGTGGAAGTCCCAAGTGGTGTCGGCGACCGAGCTCGACCCCAGCCGGCTCGGGCCGTCGTCGGTGGTGGTGGTCGCTACTCAGGGTCACGGTGACGAGGAGGCCGTCGAGGCCGCCGTGAGGTCGAAGGCGGGCTTTATCGGCCTGGTCGCATCGGCGAAGCGGGCCGAGGCGGTGAAGGGCTATCTGACCGACCGGGGCGTGCCACCCGATGCGATCGCCCGGGTCAAGTCGCCGGTGGGCATCGACCTCGGGCACACCAGTCATAGGGAGATCGCGGTGTCGATCCTCGCCGAGTTGGTGAAGCTTCGGGCTGGAGGGGAGCTCTTCGACACCCCGGCGCCCACGCGGCTCGAGGTCATCGAGCCCAAGACCGCCATCGACCTCGTGTGTGGGATGACGGTCCCGGCGGACGAGACCAGCCGGCCCTACGAGTACGAGGGCACCACCTACTACTTCTGCTGTCCGGGCTGCCGGACGGCGTTCGTCAAGGATCCCGAGTCGTACATCGCGGAGGGCGCGCATGCAGATTGAGAACACGTTCGAGGTACCCCAGTCGGTGGAGGAGTGCTGGGCGTTCCTCCAGGGCATCGAGGGCGTGGCGGAGTGCCTCCCCGGGGCGAACCTGGACCGTCAGGTGGGGCCCAACGAGTACGAGGGCACGGTGAACATCGCCCTGGGACCGGTGCGCATGGAGTTCGCCGGCCGGGCCCAGATCATTCACCAGGACGACGCAGCCAAGACCATCACCGTCCGCGCCAATGGCGCCGACAAGAAGGGCCGGGGTCAGGCGGCCATGGACATCCAGGCTCGTCTCGAGCCCACCGGGAGTGGCACCCGGGTGCATCTGGTACAGGACCTGCAGCTCGCCGGAGCGGCGGCCCAGTTCGGTCGGGGCATGGTCACCGATGTCAACCGGGTGCTGGTCGAGGATTTCGTCGAGAACATGAAGGCCAGCCTTGCCGGCGGATCGCCGGTGGCGAAAGCTCGTTCCGCGGGCGGCCTGGCAATCGGTCTGCGTGCGATGTGGATGGCTCTGAAACGGGTGGCCGCCCGCTTCTTCCTGCCCTACGACCCGGCGCGAGTTTGAGGAGGTGACGGATTGACCTGGTGGTGGATAGGCAACGCCATCCTGGTGGTGGCAGTGGTCCCGGTACTGGTGGCGCTGCTCAACCGGGTGCTGGCCGCTTTGGAGCGGATCCGGAAGGCCTCCGACGAGATCCTCGCCGGCGGTGTCGGGATCATCCAGGAAGTGGACCGGGTCCCTGAGCTCCTGGCGAGCACGGACGAGACCGTCGCCGAGGTGGCGAACGGCGCGGTCCGGTACGCCGGCTCGGTCGCCAAGATGCTCGGGTGAGGAGGGAGGAGACATGCCTGCAGCAGCCGTAGTGACCCTCGTGATCGGCGCTCTGATCATCGCCGCCGCCGCCCTCGGGCTGATCCGGGTCATCGGACACCTCCGGGCGACCCTGGCGACACTCGATGCCCTGGACGGAGGCGTCCAGGTGATCGCCGACAGGACCGCCCCGGTGGGTCCCGTCGTGGCGTCGGTGAACGCCAACCTGAAGCCCGTCAGCGATTTCGCCGAGTCGATCTGAGGAGGGGGAGATGCTGTTACCTACAACCGCAGACGCCCCCTGGCTGGTCGGCTTCGTCATCGGCGTCGCCATCGTCCTTGTGGTGGTGGCGCTCGTGGTGCCGATCCTGGTCCTGGCGAAGCGCATCGGTGACCGGGCGGGCGCGATCAACGCCGGGCTGGAGCGCGCGGTGGAGCACACCGCGGCTCTGAAGGGCCTGGAGCAGACCAACACGATGGCCATCAACGTGATCCAGGGTCTGGAGCGTGGCCGGAAGCGGCTGGGAGGTTGAGGATGACCGAGACGCACGAACAGCTGTGGATGACCGCCAACATCCTGGGCCTGGTCGTGGTGGTCGCAGTGGCCGTCTTGCTCACGATCCTGGTCTTGCTGGTGCGGAGGATCGAGCAGAGGGTGCAGACCATCAAGGCGACTCTCATGGCAGCCGAGGCCAACACGGCCGACGCCGCCCTACTCGACACCACGGCCCGCGGTGTCGACCTCGTGCTGGTGGAAGGCCTGGAGCATCACCTGTTCCTGGGAAGGGTGCTGGACAAGGTGCGCAAATGAGGAACCTCGTCATCTTCACGGTCGTCGACATCGTCCTGCTCATCGCCGGGCTCGCGGTCTATCTCTGGATCGTCGGCTCCCAGCTGAAGCGGATCGCCACGGGTCTGGAGGAGTGCCGGGACCTGGTGGACCAGATCAAGGCCAATGCCGAGCCGATCGAGGCCAATCTGGAGCACGTCAACCACACCGGGCGGGTCATCGCCGGGGCGTTGCCGCTCCTCTACGGGATGGCCGAGGGCATCGTCAGCGGCGCCACCTTCGACCCGGAATCTGCCCACGCCGAGCGCCCACCCGCCCGGCCCGCTTCTGGGACACGGAGATCCCGTCTCCTGGAGAGCGTCGGCTACGAGGCCGAATAGCAGTCTTCCCCCTACCCCCGCTCTTCACCCGGCAGTGCCGGGCTCCGGCGGCGGCCTTCCCCCACTTCGTGGGGGACTGATCCTGAGCGGAGGCTGTAGGAGTTACTCGCCGGGTTGGCGCCCGGTGGTGAGTGGGCCGGTGGTCGGTGCCTGGTATTGACCGATCCAGGTCTCCTTCCACGCCGGGTCGTACTGGTCGGCATTGCAGCCCGGCTTGTAGACCGCGATCAGCTCGCGGCAGATCAGCTCTCGGTGTGACTCGGTGCCTCCGGGCACCTCGTAGAACGCCACGTAGAGGGAGTAGCGATCGGCGCGTTGCATCCAGCATGGCGCCGCCTCGTGGGAGAACGGGAAGCCGGCTTGTGACAGGTCGTCGGCGTGTCCCACATAGATGACGCCATATTGCTCTGGCTTCTTCTCGGGTTCGGGTCGGTAGAGGATGGCGAAAACGGCCCCGGTCTTCGGTGGCGTCCAGCCGGCGAGGAGGCGGGGGCCCTCGAAGGGGTACCCCGCCAGCGATCCGAGACGGATCACATCGGCTCCCACTCGTAGTCGATCTCTTCGTCCTCCCGGATGGTTTCGATCTGGGTCACGGGCCACACCGGGAGTCCCGCGGTCTTCACCGCGCGATTGAAGATCTCCACCGCCTTGCGGGCCGCCTCCTCCGAATCCTCGCCCTCGACGATGATCTGTACGCCGTACGACGGCGTCCCCATGCCCGATGCGATGCCGCCGGCCGTGGCGACCGCGTCCGCCAGTTCGACCACCTCGTCGAGTTCGATGACCCGGTCGCCCTCGGCCATGATCGAGACGCTCCAGCGATGGCTCATCGCAGCTCCGAAAGACGCTCCGCGAAGGTCTCGAGACTGGCGAGGTCGTGGCCCGAGGCGAGCAGGTCTATGTAGGGGGCGGCGACCATCATCCCCAGCGTCGACGGGACGAAGTCACGGTCGACGCCCTTGTGCGGGTTCACCCAGACGATCTTGTGACTGAGACGGCCCAGCTGCTCCATCGCGCGAGCCAGTACCCCAGGATCGCCACGGTCCAGGCCATCGGAGCAGATGACCACGACGGCGCCGCGGTTCATGCTCTTGCGGGCCCATCGGTGGACGAAGGTGTCGAGGGATCCACCGATCTGTGTGCCGCCCTCCCAGTCGAACACCGCTCGTGCGGCCTCGTCGAGGGCGTCGTCGACCCGGCGACGCTCCAAAGCTTTCGTGATCCGGGTCAGCCGGGTGCCGAAGCAGAACACCTCCACCCTGGTCGCGGCCTGTTTGGTGGAGTAGGCGAATTGGAGGAGCGCCCGGGAGTAGTCGGCCATGGATCCGGACACGTCGAGGATCAGCACCAGGGGCCGCACCTTGCGCCGGCGTCTCCGCCAATACAGCTCGGGCGGCGCCTCCACGGATCGCATCGCGGTGCGCGCGGTCCTCCTCATGTCGAGCCTGGACCCCGAAGGCGCCTTCTCGGTGCGGCGGGTCTTGCGGGTGGGAGGCACCATCCGCACCTTCTTCATGATCCGGCGCATGGCCGCCAGCTCCTCCGGTGTGCAGGCGGCGAACGACTTGTGACGCCAGATCTCCACCTGAGAGGCCATCAGGCCCATGCTCGCCCCGGGCTCATCCTCACCGGGCTCGGGTGGCACGACGTCGGGGACGTCGACGTCGATCTGGCGGACCATCGCCAGCTTCCGGATGAATCTTCGGGCTTCTTCGGACTCGGGGGCGTCGCCGAGGAACCACTCCCGGAACACCCGGTCGTAGGTGGCGAGATGCTGTCGTCTCGAGACGAGGCTGGTGCGGCCCGCCCAGAACACGTCGACCAGGTCGGCCGGGTCGAGGACGGACACTGCGTCGCAGAAGGTGAGCATCTCGCCCGATCCGACCGGCACGCCGGCCCTGCGCAGGGCGTCACCGAAACCGGTCAGTGATGCGACGTACTCGCGTGCCGGTGCGATCGTCTCAGCCATCGACCGCGATCCGGTCGAGCGCTCCGAGGACCGTCTCCATGTCGTCGTGATCCTTGACCACGGCCCCCAGGGTCTCCCGGATCGACTCCCGGTCGGGATCGTCGACCTCCAGCACGGCCATGGTCTCCACCCAATCCAGGGTCTCGGCGACGCCGGGTGGCTTGTCCAGGTCGAGCGACCGTAGGCGGTTCACCATCTCCACGATCTTGCGGGCCAGCGTCTCGGTGGTGCCGGGGGTGCGCGTCATCACGATCTCCACCTCCCGCTCGGGGTCCGGATAACCGACCCAGTGGTAGAGACACCGGCGTTTCAGCGCGTCGTGGAGCTCCCGTGTCCGGTTCGAGGTGAGGATGACGAGGGGAGGGGCGTCCGCGGAGATCGTGCCCAGCTCGGGGATCGTGATCTGGAAGTCGGAGAGGAGCTCGAGGAGGAACGCCTCGAACTCGTCGTCGGCCCGGTCGATCTCGTCCACGAGGAGCACTGCCCTGTCGCCACGCCGGATGGCGGCGAGCAGGGGTCGTTCGAGGAGGAACTTCGGGCCGAACAGCTTGTCCACCGAATCGTCCGTGGCGAGCTCTGCTTGGGAGAGGGCCCGAATCTGGAGCATCTGCCGGGCATAGTCCCATTCGTAGAGGGCCTGGTTGGTGTCGATGCCCTCGTAGCACTGGAGCCGGATCAGCTCCCGCCCGAGGACCGAAGCCATTGCCTTGGCCAGCTCGGTCTTCCCGACCCCAACTTCACCCTCGAGGAGGAGTGGCTTGCCCAGGGTCAAGGCGACGTAGGCCGCCGTTGCGAGCCCGCGGTCCGCCAGATAGCCGTCGGTCCGGAGCAGGTGGATGAGATCGGAGACCGAGGAGACGGGGGCGGTCTCAGGGGCCACTTGCGCCTACTGGCGGGATTCGCCGAACACGAGATCGGCCAGGGATCCCGCCTCCGGGTCGAGCTTGCCCTCCCGCTCCAGCACGGATCGCCAGGCCGTCGCCGGATCGCCCTCCTCCGCGAATCCCTCGAAGGTCACGTAGGCCATGTTCCGGCAGACTTTCGACGGGCTGCAGTCCTCGTCGAGCTCGACGGCGTCGGGTGCGGACTGCCAGACGGATTCGACGATTTCGGGAGCGCTCTCTGGTTTCACGGCTATTTGCCCTCCTGTGACGAGTCTACCCGGTGGTTCGGCTCCTACCACGGGTGGTGGCGATCGCCTCGGCGACGATCGATACTGCGATCTCCGCAGGTGAGGAGGCCCCGATGTCGAGCCCGGCCGGGCCGTGGATGCGGTCCAGGTCGGTGACGCCCCTGTAGGCCAGCCAGTCGGCGCGGTTCTCCTGCATCTTGCGGGAGCCCACCGAGCCGATGTACCCGGCGCGACTGTCCAGGGAGGCGAGCAGGGCGGCTCCAGCGAGTTCGAGGTCGTGGGCGGCGACGACCACCATGTCGCCCTCCGTCAGGGAGGCGATGACACCCTGGGCGTGGCTCGCGGTGGTGTGTCGGCCGGCCTGCCATCCCAGGAACTCGGCCAGGGTGACGAGGGCGTCGACGATGGGGGAGGACCCCACCACGACGAGGCGTGGTGCGGCACGGAAGACACTGATCACCTGGCCCTTCGTGAGCTGGCTGCCCGCCGGGGAGGCGAACGCCTCGACCACGTCTTCGGGTAGCCCGGGGTCGGTCTCGGCGTAGACCTCGAAGGAGGAGATCTCGCCTCCGGCCAGCCGGCCGACCAGGCAGAAGGCGATGCGGTCGCTGGCCAGATCCCACAATCGGGCGGGGAGCGATTCGGCAGGGGCGATGGCCGCGGTCACCTTCCCCGGTCCGCCGAGACCCGAGATCAGGGCGTCGACCTCGGAGACCACGATGTCGACCAGCCTTCCAACGGAACCGATTCCGGCGTGTTCGGACAGGGCGCCGTCGATGACGCTGGAGTCGATTCCACCGAGTCGTCCACCACCGGGAGTGAACGCCACCGCCCGGTTCGGGTCCTCGACGGGCACGCCCTCCGAGGAGATCACCCACCCGACGTCGGCGCGGGTGCCGGAGCGCAGGCAGGCCGTGACCGGAAGGGCGAGGTCGAACACGGGGCGAGTCTACGGAGCGGTCCGTGCGCCCAGAGGGCCACTCATGGTGTCGAGGAGCCCCACGAGGTCGGCGAGGTCGCCGACGCTGGCAGCCGGGAGCAGATGGTCGATGTGGGGGAGCACCGCCCGCATCCCGCGGGTCTCGGGGCGGTAGTCGGCGCGGGACGCCAGGGGGTTCAGCCAGATGAGCCGGTGAACCGAGCGGGACAACCGGCCCGCCTCCACGGCGAGCAAGTCGGGGTCACCGCAGTCCCATCCATCGGAGAGGACGAGGGCGACCGGCCCGCCCCTTGCCAATCGTCGACTCCACTGCCGGTTCCAGGACGCCAGGGCGTCGCCGATCTTGGTGCCCCCGGACCAGTCGAGGACGCTGTCGCCCACCGCGGCCAGGGCGGACCTGACGTCCCGTCGGTCGAGGTCGTCGGTGATCCGGGTGAGCCTGGTGGAGAACGTGAACACCTCGACCGCACCCAGGTGCTGTCGGGCGGCGTGGGCGAACACCAGGAACATCTCGGCGTAGCGCTCCATCGATCCGGAGATGTCGGCGATGATGATCAGCGGGCGCTGGCGGACACGGCGACGACGCATCTCGAGGGGGAGCATGTCCCCACCCGGGCCGAGGGTGCGGCGGAGAGTGCGGCGCATGTCGGGCCGTCGCCCGGCGGCGTCCGGTGACCACCGCCGGGTCTTGGTCACCGGTGGTCGCCAGAACATCGTCGCCACCAGCCGTCTCGCCTCGGCCAGCTCGTCCTCGTCCAGCTCGGCGAAGTCCCGTGCCGACAGGCGTTCCGCAGCCGAAGCCCCGGTCTGCGTCTCGGCCTCCCCGACCACGGCCGTCTCGGGTGCGGCGACCAGGGGGACGACCACTTTGTGCTCGCCTGTGTCCGGCGTGAAGGGAGGAGGCGCCGCTTCATCGGGCACCCCGTGGAAGAAGCGGTCGTACACCATGTCGAAGACCTCGATCTGTCCCGGGTCCGTGACGGTGAGCGACCGGAACGCCGCACGGACCTGGGGCTCCTTCGCCGGGTCCACCAGCGAGAGCGCCTCGCCCATGTGGGCGATCTGATCCGGGGTGACGCCGATCCCGGCGTGACGTAGCTCCCGGGCGAAGGATGTCAGGTCACCGAGGGTGGTGGTCATCCGACCAGTTCTTCGACCCCGACGGTGCGCACGGCCTCGATGTCGTCCTTGTATTTGAGGACGACGCCGAGCGTCCTGTCGACCAGTGCCGCGGTGAGGGATCCGGTGTCGAGGAGCCGCAAGGCCTCCGCCCAGTCCAGGGTCTCAGCCACACCGGGGGGCTTGAACAGGTTCATCGATCGGAGGCGCTGCATCGCCCCGGCGAGCGAGTCGGCCAACGCAGCGTCGATGCCAGGGACCTTGCGGCGGACGATGGCGGTCTCGGTCTCCCGGTCCGGGTAGTCGATCCAGTGGTAGATGCATCTGCGTTTCAGGGCATCGTGGATCTCCCGGGTGCGGTTGGAGGTGATGACGACGATCGGCGGGTCGTCGGCCGAGACGGTGCCGATCTCGGGGATGGTCACCTGGAAGTCGGACAGGAGCTCGAGGAGGAATGCCTCGAACTCCTCGTCGGCCCTGTCCAATTCGTCGATGAGCAGCACGGCGCGTCGACCGCCACGGCTGGCTTCGATCGCCTGGAGCAGGGGCCGGGCGATGAGGAAGTCCCGGCTCATGATGTCCCTCGACCCGACCTCGCCTCCACGGGCCTCGACGAGGCGGATCTCCAGCATCTGGCGGGCGTAGTCCCACTCGTAGAGGGCCTGGCCCACGTCTAGGCCCTCGTAGCACTGGAGCCGGATCAGGGGCTCGCCGGTCATGTCGCCGAGGACCTTTGCCACCTCGGTCTTGCCGACACCGGGCTCACCCTCGAGGAAGAGGGGTCGGCCGAGCTGGAGGGCCAGATGTATCGCCACGACGAGGTCTTCCCCCGCCAGGTAGTTCCGGGTTTCCAATTCGGCGGCGAGGTCCTCGACCCGTGAGGGGATCACACATCCAGGCTATCCGCTTCCGTCTTCGGATTCTCCGCCGTGAAGCGACCGGGCAAAGGGGGGCGGTCCTCCGGACGAAAAGCTCCCGCGCCAACGGCTCGAGGCAGCTTCAATGGCCCCCTTCCGCAGGCGGGCATCTTCCGCCGGCCGTAGGCTGGGAGGACACCAGCGGTTCCTCACCGGAACCGCTGAGTTTGCGATGACAGATTCGTGTCGGTGCCGGACATGGAGAGACGCACGTGCAATCCGATCGCCAAGCCCGCTTCGAGGCCCTCGCCGCCGAGGTGTTCGAGCCGTTGCAGCGCTATCTGCTGCGACGGATGAACCCCGACGACGCCGCCGACGCGTTCTCCGAGACCCTGATGGTGATCTGGCGTCGCCTCGAAGACGTGCCCTCTCACAACCCTCTCCCGTGGTGCTACGGGGTGGCCCGCAAGGTCGCCTCGAATCATCGCCGGGGCAGGAAGCGCCACCTCCAGCTCGTGGAGCGGCTGCAGCGGGAGCCGGTAACCCCCCCGCAGGAGGAGTCAGCCGATCCCGAGCTGGAGGACGCGCTCGCCACCCTCCCGGACTCCGACCGTGAGCTGATCCGCCTCTGGGCGTGGGAAGGTCTGGAGCCCCGGGACATCGCCACCGTCACGGGTCTCACCGTCAACGCGGCCACCCTCCGCCTCAGCCGGGCGCGGAAGAAGCTCGCCGAGAAATTGACACGACAGGATCCCGATCCCTCCGGACAGGAATGGGTTGGACGCACCAAGGAGCAACCGATATGACAGATGAGTTGAGAGAGCGGCTCGCCCGCCTCGACCCTATGCCACCGGGTGTGCCCACAGAACCCATGACGACAGAGTCGTCACGACAACTGTTGGAGGAAATCATGAGCACCCAGGTTGCAGAGCGGACGAACCGCAAGTGGCTCCCGGCCGCCGCCGCCCTCGTGCTGGTAGCGGGTTTCGCCGCCGCTCTCGCACTGAACGGTGGCGGAAGCCAGCCGCTGGTCCTGACTGCCCCCGGCGAGGACATCACGGGGATCTGCATGCAGTTCTCCGTCGAGGAACTGGCCAAGGCCCCACTCGCCTTCGAGGGCGTGGCCGAGTCGGTCGACGGTGAGACCATCGAGCTGGACGTCACCAAGTGGTACAAGGGCGGTGACGCCGACACGGTGGTCCTCCAGGCCCCATCCGGCATGGAGGCGCTGATCGGCGGGATCCCCTTCGAGGAGGGCGAGAGCTACCTGATCACCGCCTACGACGGCCAGGTCAACTACTGCGGCTTCTCCGGCCCGGCAACGGCCGAGTTGCGGGCCGCCTTCGACGAGGCATTCGGCGGCTGAGGTTCCCTGCGGGACCGTGTGATGGAGCCCGGGCTTCGGCCCGGGCTCCTTCGCGTCAGCGGACGATCGAGACCCGACCGGGCACGGGCATGCCGAGCTTCTCGTTTTCAGGCCCGAAGACGATCCCGGTCCCGTATTCGAAGCCCCCCACCATGGGCAGGAGGTCCGCCACCGCCACCCATTCGGCGTCGGCGTCGAGCCACGCCCACCGGTAGCCGTTCCAGTCCTGGTCCACGGGCAGGGTCTCCCGGCGCATTTCCCCCCGTGTCGACAGGTCTATCCACACGAGGTCGGTCGCCTCTTCTCCGCCCTCGCCGGGAGCAGGCGAGGAGTCCAGGTAGATCAGCGTCGAGCCGTCCGGGGTCAGGACGGCCGCTCCGAGGAAGTCGGTTCCCAGGTCGGCCTCCGTCATCGTCTCGGCGGGTTCGTCGTCGTCGAGGCCCTGGAGGATGACCGCCTGGCCGCCATCGGTGACGATTGACACCGCCACCAGGTCCCCGCCGACCGACACTCGGGTGACGCGACCTTCCCCGACCGCGGGCTCGAGGAGGACGCGCTCGGTCCCCTGATCCAGGTTGGAGATGACGACCTGGGGATATGTCGAATCGCCGGAGTGCCGGTTTCTGACGAACACGACGTGGCCTTCGCCGGCGACGAGGAGGCCGGCATGAAGCTCCACCGTGGCGTGCTCGGGGTCCTCCGGCGTCCCCGCGCCCTCTGCCACCAGGGATGGGATCGACCCATCCGGGCGCAGCCACCAGATCCGGCCTTCCTGTTCCGCCAGGAGCCCGCCCCGCCCATCGCCGGTGACCAGTTCCGCCATCGGCATGTCGAGAACCAGTTCATCCAGTCCGTTGCGCACCGAGTCTGTCCCTGCGATCACGAGCGTGCCGACGGGCACGGGTGCCTCCAACACGACCCCGAGCGGGTTCTCGGCCTGGGGAGCAGTGGTAGTGGGCGCCACCGTGGTCGAGGTGGCCGACGTCGAAGTGGAGGTCGCCACCGTGGTGGAACTGGCAGGCGGTGAAGTGGTCTCCGTGGTGCCGGGCGAGGTGTCGGGGCGGCCGGCCAGCCAGTAGTAGGTGAGCAATCCGACGACGAGCACCAAAACGAGGGCGGTCACCATCGCGGCGACGGGCTTGCGGTCGGGCGTCTCGGGTCCGTTTGGGGGCTCGACACTCATATCCTGTCCACCTACGTGTTCGACACCCTGACCAGTCGCTTCGAGAACGTCTTCGCCGCCCTGCGCGGCAAGGGCAAGCTATCAGAGAAGGACATCGACCAGGCACTGCGCGATGTCCGCATCGCGTTGCTCGAGGCGGACGTCAACGTAGGCGTCGTTCGGGATTTCCTGGGCAGGGTCCGGGAACGCGCGCTGGGGGAGGACGTCTCCAAGGCGATCACACCGGGACAACAGGTCGTCAAGATCGTCCACGAGGAGCTGATCGCAACCCTGGGCGGCGAGACCGAGGGTCTGGCCCGGAAGCGGCCGCTGGTCATCCTCATGATCGGTCTCCAGGGCTCCGGCAAGACCACGACCGCGGCCAAGCTCGCCCATCATCTGAAGGAGCAAGGCCGCAAACCGTTGCTCGTCGCCGCCGATCTGCAGCGTCTCGCCGCCGTCGAGCAGCTCGAGACGCTCGGCTCCCGGATCGGCGTGCCGGTTCTCTCCGATCGGAAGTCCAAGCCGGTGAAGCTGGTGAAGAGCTCCCGCAAGGAGGCGGAGAGGACGGGCCGGGACACGATCATCGTCGACACCGCCGGCCGCCTACAGATCGACGCCGAGCTCATGGACGAGCTGGCGGCGGTCCACAAGGCGATCGACCCCGAAGAGGTCCTCCTGGTGGTCGACGCCATGACAGGTCAGGACGCGGTCAACGTGGCCAAGGGCTTCCAGGAGCGCATCGGGATCACCGGTGTCGTCTTGTCCAAACTCGACGGTGACGCCCGCGGCGGTGCCGCCATCTCGGTGCGAGCCGTCACCGGTGCTCCGGTGAAGTTCGCCGGTGTCGGGGAGGGGATCGGTGACCTGCAGCCGTTCCACCCCGAGCGGATGGCCTCCCGCATCCTCGGCATGGGCGACGTGCTCAGCCTGATCGAGAAGGCCGAGGAGACCTTCGATCAGAAGGAGGCCGAGGAGGCGGCGCGCAAGCTCCAGAAAGGCGAATTCACGCTCGACGACTTCCTGCAGCAGTTCCAGACCATCCGCCGGATGGGGTCTCTGAAGGACATCCTTGCTATGCTTCCGGGCGCCGGTTCGCTCTTGCGCGAGGTCGACGTCGACGACAAAGACCTCAAACGGGTCGAGGCAATCATCCAGTCGATGACGCCCGAAGAGCGCCGGAACCCCAAAATCATCGGTGGCAGCCGAAAACGCCGGATCGCGGCCGGGTCGGGAACCAGCCCGCAGGAGGTCAACCGGCTGCTCAAGCAGCACACCGAGACACAGAAGATGATGAAGACGTTGGCCGGGGGTAAGGGCATGCCGAACCTGGGAGCCTTGGTCGGCGGCCGGCGAAACAAGAGGTGAATTGAATGGCTGTCAGGATGAGACTGATACGGATGGGCAAGAAGAAGCAGCCCATGTACCGCATCGTCGTCGTGGACGGGCGTCGCCAGCGCGACTCCCGCTACATCGATCAGATCGGGCGCTACGAGCCGCTGAAGAACCCGTCGCTGATCGAGGTCGACAACGAGAAGGCCGCCGCGTGGCTGGCCAAGGGCGCCAAGCCATCGGCCCGTGTCGAGAAGCTGCTCAACATCTCCGGCGCCATGACCACGATGAAGGTTCGCACCGGTCAAGTGCACGTGGTGGGTGTCGAGAAGGCCAAGCCAGAGGCCGAGGAGAAGGCCCCCGAGCCTGCGCAGGCGACCGAAGGCCCCGACTCCCCGGCCGAGGAGACCATCGAAGAGCCCGCTGCCGAGGCTGCAGTCGCCGAAGAGCCCGTCGCCGAGGCCTCCGAGGCCGCCTCCGAGGAGGAGTGATGGCCAAGGGGGAGATCGTCGAGCGGGTCGTCACCTACATCGTGAAGAGCATCGTCGACGACCCCGACGAGGTGGTCGTCGAACTGGTGGAACAGGGGCCTAACGAGGTCGTTGCCGAGGTCCGCACCGCCAAGGGTGACCTCGGCCGTGTCATCGGGCGCCGAGGCCGTGTCGCCAAGGCGATCCGTGCCGCCGCCGCAGCTGCCGGCGAAGAGGAAGGGATCGTCGCCGGCGTTGAGTTCGTCGACTGACCCGGTCAGGGTCGCCCGCTTGGGCCGTCCCCACGGTCTGGACGGGTTCCTCGGCATCTATGTGGACGACGCCGACCTCGTCCATTTCCAGACCGGCTCCACAGTCCTGGTCGGTGACCAGCCACTCGTGGTCCGTGCCCTCCGTCGTGGGGACAAGGGCTGGCAGGTGGCGTTCGAGGGCGTCGACGACCGGACCGCCGCCGAGCAGATCCGCAGCCGCGACGTCTACGTCACCGGGTCACGCGACCTCGAGGAGGGCGAGTACTGGGACGAGGACCTCATCGGGCTCGAGGTCCGCCCGGTCGGTGGTGTCGTGGTCGGCGTCGAGAACGGACCGATCCAGTCCCGTCTGGTGGTCGAGAGGGAAGGCACCACGTTCGAGGTGCCTTTCGTCGAGGAGCTCGTCCCGGTGGTCGACATCGATGGTGGCTTTGTGGAGATCACACCGATCGAAGGTCTTCTGCCCGAAGAGGATTAGTGCACCGGGCGTAGGGTGCCGTCGTGGCCATGGGTCGGCGGTACTCGACTGATCAATCCCGGGTGTAGACCCGGACACCGTCGGTCCCGATCACCATGAAGGTCGGGTTGGTCGTGCCGGGTGTGACCCCCAGTCGCGCCGGTGTGCCGGGGTCGGACGCGGAAGACGGATCCATCATCCCCTCGAGGAGCAGCACCTGCCCTTCGGCAGACAGCTTCATGTAGCCCGCCAACTGCTGGGACTCATCGGCCTCGGGGAATCCGAGGATGAACAGATGCAGGCTCCCCTCGTGGTCGGTCGCCACCTCGATGGAGAGGTATGCGCCGCCCGCGATTCCCCCTGAGGTGAATACGAGGTCCTGAGAGAGGGCGACATCGATCAGTTCGAGATGGATGGTGCTGGGGCTCACTGCCGCCGTGAAACGCCTCCCGTCCTTGGCCCTCATGGCTTCCGTCCGCTCGGCGGTCTCGGCAACCGGGTCGATCATCCACAGGCTGGAGTCCTCGAAGGAAAGGGCGTAGAGGAAGTCGCCGTCGTCGATCCTGGGGACGGCAGCCACGGGCACCGAGAACTCGTCCAGCTCGCCGTCCCGGTACCGGAGGAAGTAGGTGTCGCCGGGGTACCGGGACGCCAGGACCGTCCCGTCGTCGAGCACGCGGGGGTTGCTCCACTGGAAGTACATCCCGTCGACCAGCATCTCGGTCGGGATCACCACCTGCTCGATGTACCGACCCTCGGAGTCGAAATGGGCGAGACGGAACTTGGCGGTGTCGAGGAACCACCACGACCCGTCGGGCGCCTGCGCGCCGTACTCCGGGCCCCAGAACACGCCTCCGCCGTCACCACCCAGTGACGTCCCCAGGGTGTCGGGGGTGTCGCCGTAGGGGATGAAGAACACCTCTCGCCATGTGTCCGGCATGGTGTCGGTCGCCAGTGGTAGTACGAGGCCGTCCGGCGACAGGGTGGTCGTGGTAGCGGCGACCGTGGTCGTGGTGACCGGCGCCGTCGTCGTGGTCGTTGCAGCGGTGGTGGAGGTGGTCGAGACGTCTGTCGTGGTCGTCGCCTGCCCACCGGAGGAGCACGCGGCAAGGATCAGGAGAAGGATCGGGATGAGCGAACGGCGCATGAGAAGCGTAAGTTACGGGTCGGATCGCGGACCCGCGGTCCGGAGCGGTTACCTTTTCGACGAATCGGCCCGGGAGGAGCGGGTATGCCTGATGCAGTCATCGTCGCCACTGCGAGAACACCCATCGGCCGGGCCTACAAGGGCTCGCTGATCGACGTCCGCGCCGACGACCTGGCGGCCATGGCGATAGACGCCGTGATGAACAAGGTCCCAGAAGTCGACCGGGCCTCCGTTATCGACGTGATGGTCGGATGTGCCATGACCCATCACGAGCAGGGCTACAACGTCGCCCGTCCTGCCGCCTTGCTGGCGGGCCTTCCGGACTCCGTCGCCGCCACCACGGTCAACCGCTTCTGTGCCTCCTCCCTCCAGACCATCCGGATGGCGTTCCACGCCATCAACGCCAACGAGGGCGAGGTGTTCCTGGCCGCGGGTGTGGAGTCGATCACCCGCACCTACGGGAAGGCATTCGAATCGGACGACCTCAACCCGAGGTTCACCGACGCCAGCCGGGACGATTACATCAACAGCGTGTACATCCCCATGGGGATGACCGCGGAGAACGTCGCCGAGCGCTACGGGATCAGCCGCCGGCGCCAGGACGAGTACGCCAAGCTGTCCCAGGACCGGGCTGTGTCTGCCCAGAAGGATGGCTTCTTCGACCGGGAGATCACACCGGTGACGGTTCCCGACGGGCGGACCATCACTGCCGACGACGGCCCGCGTCCCAACACGACCCTGGAAAGGCTCGGCGAGCTGGAGCCGGTGTTCAAGCCGGGCGGGACGGTCACCGCCGGCAACTCCTGCCCGCTCAACGACGGCGCGGCCGCCGTCCTCGTCATGTCGGACAGCAAGGCCGCCGAGCTGGGGCTGACGCCTCTGGCGCGGATCGTGGCTTCGGCGGTGACCGCGCTGGAGCCGGAGTACATGGGCATGGGGCCCGTGAAGGCGGTGCGCAAGGTGCTCGACCGGGCGGGCATGACCCTCACCGACATCGACGTCATCGAGCTCAACGAGGCGTTCGCCGCTCAGGTGCTGGCTTGCGTCGACGAGTTGGGGATCGACATCGGGAAGCTCAATCCGCACGGGGGCGCCATCGCCCTCGGCCACCCGTTCGGTGCCACGGGCGCCCGGATCATGACCACCCTGATCAACGACCTGCAGACCCTGGACGGCACCTACGGTCTGGAGACGATGTGCGTCGGCGGCGGCCAGGGCATGGCGATGATCGTCGAGAGGCTTTCCTGAGTACCTCGTAGTCCGTACCTCGTGCCCCAAAAAGAAGCGGCTAGCTCTGTCCGTCTCCGATCAATGGCGATCGGGGTACGGGGTGCCGGGTGCGGGATACCCTTCACGCAGTGAAGATCCGCGTCGTCACCATGTTCCCCGAGTACTTCGAGGGCCCCCTCGACGTGTCCATCGTCGGGCGCGCCATCGAAGACGGGATCCTCGAGGTGGAGCTGATCGACCTCAGGGAGCACGGCCTGGGACGGCACAAGCAGCTCGACGACACCCCATTCGGCGGCGGGCCCGGCATGGTGATGCGGATCGAACCCCTGGCCGAGGTCCTGGAGCCCTTGGAGGCGACTCACCGTGTCCTTTTCACACCTTCCGGCCACCCCATGAAACAGGCCACCCTGGACCTATGGGCAACCCTCCCCGAGATCACCTTCGTCTGCGGTCGTTACGAAGGCGTCGACCAGAGGGTGATCGACCACTTCGTCGACGAGGAGATCAGTCTCGGCGACTACGTCCTCGCCGGTGGCGAGGTGGCGGCCGCAGCCGCGATCGAAGGGATCGCTCGCCTCCTTCCCGGTGTGGTGGGGAATCCCGACTCGACCGAGTTCGAGTCGTTCCGGGACGGCCTTCTCGAGGAGCCCGTGTACACCCGCCCTGCGGAGTTCCGCGGCTGGACGGTCCCGGAGGTCCTTTTGAGTGGTGACCACGCCCGGATCGAGGCGTGGCGCGCCGAGCAACGCCGCCGCCGCACCGAGGAGCGCCGCCCCGAGCTGCTGGATGGCTTGGAAATGGAGACCTGATAGAATCGCCGTCCGGGCTGAGCATCCGGCCCGGAGTCCGAGGAGTCCTCATGAATGAACTTCAAGCCGTCGAGAGCGCGCACGTCCGTGACGACATTCCGGATTTTCGCCCCGGCGACAACGTAAAGGTCCATGTCCGTGTGGTCGAAGGCGGCCGGGAACGCATCCAGGTCTTCGAGGGTGTGGTCATCGCGCGCCAGGGCGACGGAACCCGAGCCACGTTCACCGTGCGCAAGATCAGCTTCGGCGTCGGTGTCGAGAGGGTCTTCCCCGTGCACGCGCCGATCATCCAGAAGATCGAGGTCGTCCGTCGCGGCGACGTCCGGCGCTCCAAGCTCTACTACCTGCGTGACCGGGCCGGGAAGTCGGCTCGTATCAAGGAGCTGAGGGACTGAACCCCGAGCCACCCCGCGGTCGCCACCTGCGGCCTGAGGAGGAGAGGGTTCCGGATCCCGCATCGGATCCGGAGCAGGACGACGGCGAGAGCAAGGACACCGGCAAGCGCCGCTCGTTCTGGCGCGAGCTACCTGGCCTGCTCATCACCGCCCTCGTCATCGCGGTCCTGATCAAGACCTTCCTCATCCAGCCCTTCTACATCCCGTCGGAGTCGATGCTCCCGACGATCCACATCAACGACCGGGTGATGGTCAACAAGCTGACCACGCGCTTCGGCCAGCCCGACCGGTTCGACGTCGTGGTGTTCACCGACCCCGCGGCACCGGAGCGCGAGGAGTCGTTCCTCGAGGCAGTGCGGCGGGCGGTCCTCGAGGCGGTCGGGGTCTCCGTCCGGGAAGAGGACCTGATCAAGCGGGTCATCGGGCTTCCCGGCGAGACCGTCACCGTGGAGAACAACCGGGTCCACATCAACGGGGTCCCGCTCGACGAGCCCTATCTGCCGCCTGGAGTGCAGATGCCCGACTACGGGCCGATCACTCTTGGGCCCGACGAGGTCTTCCTGATGGGGGACAACCGCGAGTTCTCCATGGACTCGAGGGTCTTCGGCCCGATCCCCGTCAGCCACATCATCGGGGAGGCCTTCATGATCATCTGGCCGCCCGGTCGCGTCAGCGGTCTGTAGAAACCTTCCGGCGGTTCCGCCCTTCTAACTACGGGGCCGGGCATATGATCGCCCGCGGGCCAGAGAGGCGAAGGGCAGGAGTCATGGAAGAAGATCTGGAGCGTTACGAGACCGAGGTGGAGCTCAAGCTCCACAAGGAGTTTCAAGACGTGCTCCCCCTCTTCAAGTACGGGGTGGAGCTGGAGAGGCGCTTCTACCTGGCCAACCAGGTCGACATCCAGACCCGTGAGCTCAACGGATCGGTGTACTTCGACGTCCGGTTGAAGGATGCTTGGGTATGGGACATGTATCGCCCCGCCCGCTTCCTCGAGGAGGTCCAGGTCCTGACCTTCAGGGACGTCTACGTGGAGCGCCTCGTCGATTCCGAGCTGACGATCTGAACCGCGCCGACCTGGGGCGTCTCGGTGAGGCGATCGCCGGCTGGTTCCTGGCGCGTCACGGCCTGACGATCGTCGCCGCCAACGTGCGCGTCGGCCGTGGCGAGATCGACATCCTCGCCGACGACAATGGGATCAGGGTCGCAGTCGAGGTGAGGACGACCCGGGGTCGTGACGACCCGGTCGACGCCGCCGATCCCGGCAAACGGGAGCAGGCGTCCCGTCTCGCCCGTCGGATCGGCGCCCGGCGATTCGACGTCGTCGGCATCGGGCTCCACGAGCAGGACATCGAGGTCCATTGGGTGCCCGCGGCTTCTTGAAGTAGCCCGGGCTCACGGCAACAATCCTCGCCGTGACCGTCCCGGCCATCAGGGTCTCGGACCTGCGCAAGACCTATGGCAAGACCACCGCCCTCGCCGGGCTCAGTTTCGAGATCCCGGCTGGCCGGGTGACGGGCTTCCTCGGCCCCAATGGCGCCGGCAAGACCACCAGCTTCCGTTCGCTCCTGGGCCTCACCCGCGCCGATTCCGGCGAGATGGAGGTCCTCGGCTTCCCCAGCCCCCAGGGCCTGCGTGAGATCACCAAACGGGTCGGCGTCATCATCGAAGAGCCGGGTCTGATCCGGGCATTGACCGGGAGGGTCAACCTGCTGGTGGCGGCCGACACCCTCGGGTTCGGCCACGATCGGGTCGATGGGCTCCTGGAGTTCGTGGGGATGACCGCGGACGCCGACCGTCGCGTCTCGGAGTACTCCAAGGGCATGAGGCAACGCCTCGCCCTGGCCGCGGCAATGCTGGGCGACCCCGACCTCCTGATCCTCGACGAGCCCCTCGACGGCCTCGATCCCGCCGGACAGCACGTCTTCAAGGCCCGTCTCAGAGGTCTCGCCGACGAGGGGAAGACGGTCGTGGTCTCGAGCCACAACCTGAGCGACATCGAAGCCTTGGCCGACTACGTGGTGGTCATCGATCGTGGGCGTCTCGTCACCCAGGGCCCGCTGGCGCCGTTGCTCGACGGTGGGGGGACCCGTGTCGAGGTGGCGGAGATCGACCGGGCGCTCGGTGTCCTCACCAATGCGGGCCTGAGCGTCAACCGCGTCGACGACCATCTCCAGGTCGACACGGACGACGGGTCGGCGATCGTCCGGGCCCTCGCCGACGCCGGCATCTACCCCAGCCTCGTGGCGCCGGCGCGAAGCAGCCTGGAGCAGGTCTTCCTCGGGCTCACGGGGGACGCCTCATGAGCCTGCTGCGCGCCGAGGTGCGGAAGCTGGGGCGTCGCAAGCTCTACCCGACGATGGTGGCCGTGCTCGCCATCTTCACCCTGATGGCCGCGTTCTTCCTCCTGCTGTTCGCCGAGATCTTCCCAAGCGCCGGCGACCAGGGGATGCCCACCATCACCAAGCCGGATGCCTACGAGTTCGGGATCACCCAGATCGCGTCCCAAGCCTGGTTCCCGATGCTGCTCGCCGCAGTGGCCATGGGCTCGGAGTTGGGCGGGACGGTCTGGGCGACGGCGCTGACGAGGGAATCGTCGGTGCTGCGGCATGTGGGGGCGCGGCTGCTGGCGTACATCGTGGCGGCGTGGGTCGCGTACCTCGTCGCCATCGGGGTCTGGTCGGTGTTCACCTACTTCTTCGCCGAGGGCACCGGTGGTCCGGAGGCGACGGTCTGGCTCGACCACTTCTGGAAGCTGGGCGTGGTGGCTGCGGCCTGGTCGGCTCTGGGTCTCGGAGCGGTGTCGATGCTCCGATCGGTCGGTCCGGCGATCGGCGCCGTCCTGGGCTTCTACTTCTTCGAGTCGCTGATCTCGCTATGGGACCCCTACGAGGCGATCTCGGCGACGGCGGCCAGCACCGCCATCTTCGGGATCGAGATACCGCCCGGCTTCGAAGACTTCGTCCCGGGCGGGTCGATGACGGTCGCCCATGCCTCGCTCGTCCTGGCGGGCTGGACAGTGGTCGGCTTCCTCCTCACCTGGTGGGGCCTCCGCCGCCGCGACGCCTAGATCCCGGCTTCCCTACCGTGGAGCCGACGTTGCTCCTTGTGCCAGCAACCGTGGTGCCAGTGGCGTCTCAGGTCCGGTGCCTCGTCGGGGACGACCACGAGGTGGAACGTGCCCGGTGGGATGGTGTGGCTGCAACCCGGGCATATGTACTCCTTGCGTGCCTGGTAGGGCTGCACCGGGGTGACCGTCACGTCGGTATGAGGGCCCATACGATCAAGGCGATGGCCGCGGCCCCCGCCAACACCATCATGATGATGTCGAGGCGGTTCCTCTCGTGCTTTCGGAACGGGTTGAAACCCACACCCTGACGGTAACCGCTCGGAGGTCGTGTTTAGATTCAGCCCATGGCCTGGCTCCGCACCACCGACGACGGGCCGGTCCGCGTCCTCACCATCGACCGCCCCGAGCGCAAGAACGCCATCCCGGTGTCGGGATGGACGGTGCTGGAGAGGGCCTTCCACGACTTCGAGGAGTCGGGGTCGCGGATCCTGATCGTGACCGGGGCCGGTGGCGACTTCTGTGCCGGTGCGGACGTGGACGACAGCCGGCTTGGCGCCCCGCCACCGGTGGCGGACCGGTACGCCCGGCTGAAGGCAGTGGGGGCGGCGGCCACCGCACTGCACCGTCTCACCAAGCCGACGATCGCCGCGGTGGACGGTGTCGCCGTTGGGGCGGGGATGAATCTCGCACTGGGCTGCGACATTGTGGTGTGCAGCACCCGGGCCCGGTTCTCGGAGATCTTCGTGCGCCGGGGCGTCGCCCTGGACTTCGGCGGGTCATGGCTCCTGCCCCGGATCGTCGGGTTGCAGCGGGCCAAGGAGCTGGCGCTGTCGGGGAGGATCGTCGAGGCCGACGAGGCCGTCCGGATCGGTCTCGCCCTCGAGGTCGTGGAGGCGGAGCTGCTGATGGAGCGCGCCATGGAGATCGCCGCCTCGTTCCTCGAAGGCGCACCGATGGCCCAGGGATTCATCAAGCAGGGTCTCAACGCTTCCTTCCAGTCCAGCTTCGCCGAGGCCGTCGGCTGGGAGGCCGAGTCACAGACGGTCGCGCTCGGCACCGAAGACGCCCGGGAGGGGTTCACGTCGTTCCTGGAGAAGCGTCCCCCCACCTGGAAAGGGCGATAGCTGCGCCAGGGTGCAGTGGCACTGGTACTGAGGACCTGGTACTGGCGACGGAGCCGCGAGATGGGTCGGCTCCGAGCACCAAATACCAAGTACCTGGTTTCCCGCACCCCCCTTCCACCAACGCGTTCATGTTCATACGGTCGAAGCCATGAACGCCGCCACCAGATCCGTGGCCCTCGTGGGTGGTGAGGCGCGTCCTGTCGAGGTGCAGGTCCATGTCGGCTCCCAGAAGGAGGCCTTCCGGCTCAGCGGTTTGCCCGACACCGCAGTACGAGAGGCGAAGGACCGGGTCCGTGCCGCCATCAACTCCACGGGACTGCGGTTCCCCAACCGCTTCGTCACCGTCAACCTGGCGCCGGCCGATCTCCCCAAGGCGGGCACCGACTTCGATCTGCCCATCGCACTCGGTGTCCTCGCCGCCTCTGGCGTGCTGACGCCGCAGACGGAGGGGATTGCGGTAGGGGAGTTGGCCCTCGACGGGCGAGTCCGACCAGCGAGCGGCAGCATCGGCGCCGCCGTCCTGTCGGCGCGGACGGGAGTCCCGTGCCTCGTCTCGAGAGCGGTGGCCGCCCGTGTCGCGGTCGTGCCCGGCGCCCGGGTCTACGGGGTCGACACCCTGGCGGAGGCGGTCTCCTTCCTGCGTAACGGCCCGATTGCGACCACCCCGGCCGATCCCGACGAGGAGCCTGTCGAGCTCGACACCCCCGACATCGCCGAGGTCCAGGGCCAGCCGCTGGCTCGCCGCGCCATGGAGATCGCCGCGGCTGGTGGGCACCACGTGCTCCTCTACGGACCGCCGGGTGGTGGCAAGACCATGCTCGCCCGACGGTTCCCGGGGATCCTTCCCCGGTTGGACGAGCGGTCCGCGGTCGAGGTGGCGATGATCCACGCCGCCGCCGGGCTCGATCGGGCGATGGTGAGGGTGCCCCCTTTCAGGTCACCACACCACACCGCCAGCCGCGCCGCCCTCGTGGGTGGCGGGTCGGGTCTCCCCGTCCCCGGTGAGGTCAGCCTCGCCCACCGGGGAGTCCTCTTCCTCGACGAGCTCGCCGAGTTCCCCCGGAACCACCTGGACACCCTGCGCCAGCCGCTCGAGGACGGTTTCGTGACCATCGCGCGGAAGGGAATCTCGGTCCGGTTCCCCTCGCGGTTTCACCTGATCGCCGCCACCAACCCCTGCCCTTGTGGCTACCACGACGACCGGCGCAAACCCTGCGTATGCCGACCATCGGAGGTCGCCCGCTACCGGCAGCGGGTGTCTGGGCCGCTGCTCGATCGGATCGACCTCGTGGTCAAGGTGGGGCGGGTCGAGACCCTGAATCTCGGAGCCTCGGTGGAAGAGCCGTCGGCGGTGGTGCGAAAGCGGGTCGAGGAGGCGATCCGCTTCGGGACCGAGGTCGAGGGCGCGTTCGAGCGGGCTTCGGAGCGGATGATCACGTCCGCCCTCGAGCAAGGCTTGATCACGGCCCGTGGCGCCACCCGCACGGCCCGTCTCGCCCGGACCATCGCCAGCCTCGCCGCCTCCGAGACCGTCGGTGAGGATCACGTCGCCGAGGCCATGGCCTTCAGATCGCCGTGGTGAGACTCGTCCATCCCCAACACCCCGAGTACCCGGTCGGGCTCCACGACCTGGAGGACCCGCCGGCGATCTGGGTGGCGGGGACCCTGCGGGAGAGCCCGGGCGTGTCCGTGGTGGGCACCCGTCGGTGCACTCGATACGGCGTGGGGTTGTCGGAGGCGTTCGGGGCGGCGATCGCCGCGGCGGGGTGGACGGTGGTCAGCGGTCTCGCCCGTGGCATCGACGCCGCGGCCCACCGGGGTTGTCTCGACGCCCACGGCCATGCCGTGGCCGTGCTGGGATCGGGGGTGGACGTCTGCTACCCGGCCGAGAACCGGCCCCTCTTCGACCGCATCCTCTCCACGGACGGCGCCATCGTCAGCGAGTACCCACCCGGCACACCGCCGGACCGTTGGAGGTTCCCGGCGCGCAACCGGATCATCGCCGCCATGTCCGCCGCGGTGGTGGTGGTCGAGGCCAACGAGACCGGGGGTGCCCTGATCACGGCTCGTATCGGTGCGGAGATCGGGCGCCCCGTCTTCGTGGTCCCGGGTGACGTGGACCGACCGGCATCGGCGGGGTGCAACCGGCTCATCAAGGACGGGGCTCACCCCGTGTTGGGATCCACGGATCTGATCGCCGAGCTGGAGCTGGTCCTCGGACCGGCTCCGGCACGCCCGGTCCAGTCCTTCGCCGCGGTACCGGATGGCGGCGTGGACATCGAAGATCTGGCCGAGCTGTGGGGCGTCTCCATCGCTGAGGCTCTGGGCAGGGTGGGCCGGATGGAGTTGGCCGGGGAGGTGAGGCGTCGTGGCACCTGGATCCACCCTGCTTCCAGGGGAGAACCCGGCGACCCAGGCACATGACGGGAGTACCCTCGGGTCATGCCATCCTCACGCGCCGGGCGTCTCGCTGCCGTCGCCATCGGCGTGGTGCTCCTCGGTGTCGTCGCCTATCTCGTCGCCGGTTCCAGGGAGTCCGGGTCCGACGCCTGGGTGGCCGTGCCCGACTCCGCCATGGACGTGGCGCGCGACCTGGCGATCGCCTCGGTGATCATCCTCGCCGTCCTGGTGGTGGCGGGAATGCTCATGGTCGCCTTCACCAAGGACCCGGGTGCCCGGTTCCGTCCGCGCCACTCTTCGTGGGTCGGCGTCATGTCGCTGGTGGTTCTCGTCGGGCTCATCTGGTTCTTCGTCAACTATCTGCCCGAGGGAACGTTCGACTTCGAGATCCCGCCCATCGACGAGGGCCAGGTCGAGCTGCCCGACGACCAGCAGGTGGTGGAGCCGGATGGCCCGGCCGGCGTGATCTTCTGGCTGGTGGTGCTGACCCTCGGCCTCGGGACATGGGCGTTCGCTATCTGGTGGAAGGGTCGCCGACGCGAGATGCCCTCCTGGCCCGCGGACGACGAGCGCGCCGTGCTTCGTGGCCGCCGACTCGTCCTCGCCGGCCTCCTCGACGAGGCCATCGCCAGGCTCAGGGAGCATCCCGACCCTCGGGAGGCGACCATCGCTGCCTGGGCCCGGCTGGAGACCGCTCTCGAGGCGGTGGGCGTCGCCAGGCGCGTTTCCGACACCCCTTCCAGTTTCCTGCGCCGCGTCCTCGAGGAGGTGGAGACCTCGGGTCCGGCGGTGGAGAGACTCACCGGGGCCTACGAGCGGGCCATGTTCTCGCCACACGACATCGACCGCACCACCCAACTCGAGTCGGTCGAGGCCCTGGTGGCCGTGAGGGACGAGTTGAGGGTCCTCGATCGCGCCGGGGAGCTCTCCCGTGCGTAGCCGGCTCCGGGTCATCGCCCGCATCCTCTTCCCGAGCGTGATCGCGCTCGGTCTCGCCGCCGCGGTCCTCGGTCCGATCACCGGCGAGCCCATCGAGGTGCCGCTGGTTGCATCCGTGACCGTCGCCGGCGCCGCCATCGCCTACGAGGTCATCCGCGTCGCCCGGAAGTCCGGCCGCCTCGCCTGGCAGGATGGAACGACGCTGTGGGCCGGGCGGCGTGGAGCCCCTGCGGTCGAGGTGCCCGACCCGCTCGGTCATTGGGAATCCCTGCTGGCAGCGGCCCGTGTCGACCAGGATCGCTCCCGGCGGCGGTTCCTGCGCAGGCTGGCTCCGCTCACCCGTACGGAGACGCAGCCGCTGGTCGATGCCATGGCAGCCGCCGACCCCGAGGAGTTCGACCGTCTCGTTTCCCGATTCGTCGCGGAGAGCCGTCTTGACTGAGCGCATCGTGGATCTGAGCCCCGCAGAGGTCGGCCGTCACGCCCAGGCGATCGTCCGGGAAGTGGAGAGGGTGATCGTTGGCAAACGCCCGGTCATCGAGTTGGTGCTGGCCGGCTGGCTCGCCGACGGTCACGTCCTCATCGAGGACGTGCCGGGCCTGGCCAAGACCCTCCTCGCGCGATCGCTGGCGCGTGTGACGGACGCCGAGATGACCCGCATCCAGTTCACCCCGGACCTGATGCCCGCCGACGTCACCGGATCGTCGATCTGGAACCCGTCGACGCGGGAGTTCGAGTTCCGGGCCGGTCCCATCTTCGCCAACGTCGTCCTGGGCGACGAGATCAACCGGGCGCCACCCAAGACGCAGGCGGCCATGCTCGAGGCGATGGCGGAGCGTCAGGTCTCCATCGACGGGGTCACGCACCGGTTGCCCCGGCCATTCCTGGTCATGGCCACGCAGAACCCGGTGGAGTTCGAGGGCACCTACCCGCTTCCCGAGGCACAGATGGACCGATTCCTGCTCCGCGTCGGCGTCGGGTACCCCGATCCCGACGTGGAGAAGGAGATCCTGCGCCGCCGTGTCGAGCGCGGCCAGGACGACGTCGACCTGGACCTGGTGGTCGACCGGGACACGCTGATCGGCATGCAGCAGGCGGTCGAGCGCGTCCACGTCTCGGATCGGATCATGACCTACATCGTCGACCTGGTCTCGGCGACCAGGTCGGAGCCGAGGTTGCAGACCGGGGCCAGCCCCAGGGGTTCGCTCGCCCTGGTCAAGCTGGGCCGGGCCATGGCCGCACTGCGCAACCGCGACTATGTGACCCCTGACGACGTCCAGGCCGTGGCGGTGCCGGCGCTGGCACACCGGGTCATCCTTCGGCCCGAACTGTGGGTCAGGGGCGTCCGGGCCGACGACATCGTCACCGACGTGATGGGCTCGGTCCGCACGCCACTCGCCGACGACGTGCTCGCCGGGGAATGACGGGCCGTCCCACCAGCCGGGTGCTGGGCGGGAGCATCCTCGCCATCGTCGCCCTCTTCCTGGCCGTCGCCACCCGTCGCGCCGACGCGGTGGCCCTCGCCGCGCCTTTCGTGCTCATCAGCCTGACCGGGCTCATCGGCGCCAGGGCGCCCTCGGTGGACGCGGGCTTGACTGTCCCCACCCGTCTCACCGAGGAGGAGACCACCGAGGTGATCCTGACCCTGGAGACGACCGGAGGGCGAGGCCGGGCCCGGGCGCGTCTCGCCCTCCCGATCGGCATGACCCTCGTCGGCGACGACCACCGGGCGCTGGAATTCATCATCGAGCCGGGCACGCACCGTCAGACCTGGACGGTTCGGGCCGAGCGTTGGGGGGTTCTGGGCCCGGTTCGGGTCGGTCTGGAGGTCACCGACACCATGGGCACCAGGTCGGACTCCAGGGTGCTGGCCACGGAGCCGGTCCGGGTGTACCCCATCCAGGAGACCCTGCGACGGTCACTGTCCCCTCACTCGCTCCGCACCATCGCCGGAGCACACCTCTCCCGACAGAGAGGGGACGGCATCGAGTTCATGGACATCCGGGAGTTCGTCCGGGGTGACCGCGCCCGGGACGTCAACTGGCGGGTCTCGGCGCGTCGGGAGCGGTTGTGGGTCGACCAGAGACAACCCGAGCGGAGCGGCGAGGTGGTGCTTTTCCTGGACAGCTTCGCCTCGGTCGGCACGAATATCGACAGCACCCTGCGACGCAGTGCGGAGGTGGCCGCGGCATTGGCGCGGCGTCACGTCGCCCTCAACGACCGGGTCGGCTTGGTCGACCTCGGGGGAGTGCTCCGCTGGCTGCGTCCCGGCGGTGGCACCGCCCAGCTCTACCGCCTGGTGGAGGTCCTCATCGAGACCGAGCGCTACGCGTCGGCAGCCGCCAAGACCATCGACGTGCTCCCGTCCCGGGCATTGCCCAAGCGATGCCTCGTCGTGGCCCTCTCGCCGCTCGTCGACGAGCGTGGCCTCGAAGCCATACGCGCCCTCCGGGCCCGGGGCTTCGACGTGGCGGTGATCGAGATGAGCCCCGGCCCCCACCTCCCCGCGTCGGAGTCGGATCTGGCCCGGGGGTTGTGGGAGCTGGAGAGGGAGGCGATCCGCTCCGACCTGCGCCGTCGTGGCATCGCCGTCGCCACATGGGACGGTGAGGAGTCGGTGGATCATGTCCTCCAGTCCCTCGGCGTTTTCCGTTCCGCGGTGTTGCGGGCCGCACGATGAGGTTGGCGTTCCTGCTCTATCTGCTGGCCGTGCTCTCCGCCGGCGCGGTGGTCCTCCTCACCGGAGTGGGCGAGACGTCACCTCTCGTCTGGATGGCGGGCGTGCTCGGCGCCCTTGTGGCCCTCGCCGGCGGCGCCTACGGCAGGGCCCAGGTGGTGTACGCGGGGGCGGCGGCCATGCTCGGCGGCTTCGCCATCACCCTCACCACCGGCACGTCGGATGCCGTGGGCACGCTGGCCGTCGGGCTGTTGGTCTGGCTCCACGTCGAGCTGCAGCTGCGTTCGATCGAGCTGCGCCCGGCGTTCCGCCCCGACGTGCGGGCCAATCTGAGCTGGCTCGGGACGCTGGCGTTGATCACCGGGGTGACCGTCCTGGTGTGGTCTGTCGCCGGCGTGATCGAGGCCATGGCACCCGACGGTGGTCTCGTGTTCCGGCTCCTCGCCGTGGCGTCGGTGGTGACCCTGGCCATCCTGGTCTCGGGGATCCCGTGGCTGCGGCGCCGCCAGGTGTTCCCCGGCTCGGAAAGCCCCGGCCAATAGGATCTTCACGTGACCATCCCCGAATTGCCGGAATGGGCCGCGCCCGCGGTCTCCGACTACGTCCGTCGGCTGCGGACCCAACGGAGGCTGTCGGAGCACACCGTGGAGGCCTACCGGCGGGACCTGGCGCAGTTCTTCGACTACTGCGCCCGCTACGGCGTCGACTCGGTGACCGCGGTGGATCGCACCATCGCCCGGCGGTTTCTGGCGTTCCTCGACACCAGGGGTTACGCCCGGCGCTCGCTGGGTCGCAAGGCCTCGGCGGTGCGAGCCTTCTACACCGACGGCGTCAAGCGAGGACTGTGGGAGTCCAACCCGTTCGACGGGGTGAAACGGCCCAAGCTGGACCGACCGCTGCCACACGCCCTGCCCAGCCGGACGGTGGCGGAAGTCCTCGATTCCATCGACACGTCGACCCCCGTCGGGATGCGTGACCGGGCCCTTCTCGAGACCCTCTACGCGTCCGGGATGCGTGTCTCCGAGCTGGTCTCACTGACGGTCGACGACGTGGGGTCGGACAGTCTCACGGTGGTGGGGAAGGGCAACAAGAAGAGGGTGGTGCCGCTGGGAGAGCCGGCTCGCAAGGCGCTCGCCGACTATGTGAGCCGGGGAAGGCCCCGGCTCGCCGGATCCGATGCTGGATCGGCCCTGTGGGTTGGTGAGCGTGGCGGCCCGATGGACCCGAGAGGCGTTCGCCGGGTCGTCAGACGTTATTTGGCGACCTTCCCGCACGCCATTCGACACTCATTCGCCACCCATCTGCTCGAAGGTGGGGCCGATTTGCGCACAGTGCAGGACTTGCTGGGACACTCGGACCTCGCCACCACCCAGATATACACTGCGGTCAGTCGGCGTCATTTGAAGGAAACTTATGAGCGAAGCCATCCACGAGCCTGAACAGAACCAGATCGAGGCTCTGTGGGTGTCCTTCAAGGAGACGAGAGACCCTTCGGTTCGTGAACGTCTCATCCTCCACTACTCGCCCTTGGTCAAATATGTGGCGGGTCGCGTCGGCGCCGGTCTTCCCCGCTCGGTGGACCAGAACGACCTGGCCAGCTACGGGCTGTTCGGGCTCATCGACGCCATCGACCGGTTCGAGCCCGATCGGGGGTTCAAATTCGAGACCTACGCCATCAATCGCATCCGGGGGGCGATCCTCGACGAGCTGAGGGCGCTGGACTGGGTCCCCAGGTCGGTCCGGGCGCGCGCCCGCCGGATCGAGAACGGCGTCGCCGAGCTGGAGCACAGGCTGCAGCGCACACCGAGCGAGGAGGAGATCGCCGATCACCTCGAGATGGCTCTCGACGAGTTGCGGGACGCGCTCGCCGAGATCGGCCGCTCCGGGATCGCCGCGCTCGACGAGTTCGTTTCCAGCGACTCCCACACGTCGATGGGGGAGATGCTCGCCGATCCGGGTGGCATCTCGCCGGAGCAGGCGTTTCAGGCGGAGGAGACGCGACGCAGCCTGGTCGACGCCATCAATCGTCTCCCGCATCGGGATCGTCTCGTGGTCACCCTCTACTACTACGAGGGGATGACACTGGCGGAGATCGGCGACGTGCTCGGGGTCACCGAGTCACGGGTGTGCCAGATCCACGCCAAGACGATGATGTCCTTGCGCAACCGCCTCCAATAGCGAGTCGGCTACTCGAGGAACTCCCAGGTGGCCAGCCACTCTTCGACCGTCGTCGCCCAGGCTTCGTGCTCATCGACGAGGGATTCGGTGAAGACGACCAGCGAGCCGCCCTCACGCTCGATCACCCAAATCCGCTGAGGCGTGGCCTCCGGGATCGCCCATCCGTAGCCGGGGACGTCGAAGAAGACGACGCAGGGCTCGCCGCACCATTCCGGTTCGGGCGCCCCGGAGTCCCCGGGCAGATTGACCCACATAGTCGTGGCGGGCAGCCCCCCGACCTCGGTTTCGGTGACCTCGGTGGCTTCCAGGAAGTCATGCTCGGTGAGCAACGACACCCAGGTGGCTCTGTCGTCATCTGACCGGAGTATCGGGGCGTAATGGTCGGGTGCGTCGGCGATCTCGACCACGAAGAATCCGTATCTCGTCAGCCTGAGGTCGGTCCGGGCGGCTTGCCAACCCTCGTCCCAGGTGAATCCGGCGATCTCGTTGGTGCTCCACACCTCGGGGTCGAGGGTTGTGGTGGTTCCTTGAGTCGTGGTCGTGGTGGCCGGCACCGTCGTCGATGTGGTGGTCGGGGCGGTGATAGAGGTGGTGGTGGTCGAGGTGGTTTCGGCTGTCCCGCTGCCGCAAGCCGCCAAGATCAGAACTACCCCCAGAAGCAGGGGTGCCTTGCGCATCGGGCATTGTGCGTGTTCGAGTCGATGCCGTGTCGCCCGGGTTGGCGTGATTTTTCGCTACTTCTCGACGGCCAGATCGGCTATCTGGGGCCGTAGGACCCGCATCAGCTCGGACACCTGCATCCCCACCAGGAACCCCCGGCTCCCCCCGTTGATGTAGATGCGGTCGAGCTCGGCGATCTCGTCGTGACAGAAGATCGGGAGTTTCTCCCTCGTCCCGAATGGCGAGGTTCCGCCGAATTCGTAACCGGTCCATTTGCGGGCCCGGTCGACGGCGGCGGGCTTGACCGACTTGACGCCCATGAGACGGGCCAGGGTCTTGGTCGACACCTCGTGGTCGCCGTTCATGAGCACGATGACCCCGCCGCCGGCCGAGGTCTCGAAGACGATGGTCTTCACCGTCTCGTGGAGGTCGATGCCCAGCGCCTCGGCGGCACCGGCGGCGCCGGGATGACGGTCGTAGTCGAACAGGTGAGCCGTGTACTCGATGCCCGCCTGCCGGATCGCCCGTACCGCCGGGGTCACCGGTTCCCGCCTCGACGCCATGTCGTCAGGGTATTCGCCCATCACCATGGCCTCGTCGGCGACGAGCCACTCCTGGTAGCGGTCGGGCTCCTCCACCATGAGGAGGGCCAGGAGCACCTCCTCGCGGACCGTCGGGATGGTCTCGGCAGCCAGCCTTGACTCCAGGAGATGGGTGGCGTCCGCACTCCTCGACCGTGCGAGCGCCCAGGCTGCGTGACCCCGGACCAGGGCGGAGGGGTGGTCGAGATGCCGGTGGATCCCATCGACCGCTTCCGCCTCGCCGCTGTTGCCCGCCGCCACGAGGATGTTGCGCCGGAGGTGGCGTGCCTCCCGCCCCGGGACGTACCACCAGCGGAACCGATCGAGCAGCTCCTCGTCGGATGCGGCGAGCAGTTCGTCGAAGGACAGTTCCAGCATCTCCTCACCATGGGCTCGCAGTGCGGGCCGACCCGGTGGGCACGAGGTGAGACAGTCGTCGCAGCCGTAGATACGACGCCCGATGGCGGGCCGTATCCAGTGGGGGAGCGTTCCCGGGGTCTGGAGCCAGGCGGCGAGGCAGCGGCGGGCGTCGAGACTCTCCCCGTCCAGGGCGCCGGTCGGGCACGCCGGCAGGCAAGCGGTGCAGGTTCCGCAGTCCCGGATCATCGGCCTGGACGGCTCCAGGTCGGCGTCGGTGACCACAGTGCCCAGAAGGGTCCATGGCCCCGGGCCGGGGGTGAGGACCATGGTGCTCCGCCCCAGCCACCCGACGCCGGCTCGGATCGCCGCGGCCCGGTCGACCAACCGGTTGTCGTCGACCAATCGCTCCGCCCGGTGCCCGGTCTCGGTCAGGGTGGTGGTGATCGCGTCCAGGATCGGGTCGAGGAGCAGGTAGTGGTCGGCGGTGGCGAACCGAGCCACCACGGCGCCGCGGTTCGAAGACACCGGTGCCACCGCCGAGTAGTCGACGGCCACCACCACGAGAGACCGTGCCCACGGGAAACTGCGGCGGACGTCGGTGGCGACTTCGGGGTCGGTGTAGGTGAAGTGGAGTCGACTGGAACGTCCCGTCGCGACTTGAACCGACAGGGCTTCACGCTCCCGGCGGAATGGCTCGGCGGAGCAGACCCCCACCGCGACGGCCCCATGGGCTTTGCCGGCGGTGACGAGACGCTCGGTGAGTGACACCGACCAGTCTCGCAGACCCCCCGATTACCGAAGTGCGGCGGCGCACCCGTAGAATCGCCCCATCGAACACGCCCACAGACCCTCGCTGGTCGAGCCTGGCTCGTGAAGGGGGAGCACCGGACAACCGGAGCGGGGCCGAGAAACGGCCCGGTGGGCGGAAGACAGAACCAGAAGGGAAACACGTGGCTGAAGTCACCATGAAGCAGCTCCTGGAGGCTGGCGTCCATTTCGGGCATCAGACCAGGCGCTGGAACCCCCGAATGCGCCCGTACATCTACGGGGAGCGCAACGGCATCCACATCCTCGACCTGAGACAGACGGTCACCCAGATCGCCGAGGCGTGCAAGTTCGCCCGGGACGTCGCGGCCAACGGCGGGACGATCATGTTCGTCGGGACCAAGAAGCAGGCCCAGAACGCCGTCGCCAATGCCGCCATGAAGGCCGGCATGCCTTACGTCAACTATCGCTGGCTGGGCGGGATGCTCACCAACTTCCGAACGATCCAGAAGCGCGTCTACTACATGCGCGAGCTGCGTCGTCTCGAGGAGTCGGGCGAGATGAACAACCTCCCCAAGAAGGAGCGTCTCTCCCTGCGTCGTGAGCTTCAGAAGCTGGAGCAGAACCTGGGCGGGATGGCCGACATGCAGCGCTTGCCCGAGGCCGTCTTCATCGTCGACGTCAACACCGAGGCGACCGCGGTTGCAGAGGCATCGCGTCTCGGCATCCCGATCATCGCCCTGGTCGACTCCAACTCGGACCCCGACCCGGTCGACTATGTGATCCCGGGGAACGACGACGCGATCCGCGCCACCGATCTCATCGCCAACGCCATCGCCGACGCCTGCATCGAAGGCAAGGAGATCGCGGCGAAGGGCAGGGTGGCCGCCAAGGAAGGGGAGGACTCCTGATGGCCGAGATCACCGCCAAGGACGTCCAGCGACTCCGCAACGAGGCGGGTGTCGGGATGATGGACGCCAAGCAGGCGCTCGTCGACGCCGGCGGCGACTTCGACCAGGCATTCCAGCTCCTCCGGGAGCGCGGCCAGGCCAAGATGGCCAAGCGGGCCGACCGCGAGGCCAACGAGGGCGTGATCGGGAGCTACATCCACTATCAGACGGGCCGCCCCGTGATCGGCGTGCTCGTCGAACTGGTCTGTGAGACCGACTTCGTCGCCAAGAGCGACGAGTTCCGCCAGACCGCCGACGACATCGCCATGCACGTCAGCTGGTCCAATCCCCGGTGGATCACCAAAGACGAGGTCGACACGGACGTCCTCGAGGAGGAGAAGCAGCTGATCGCCAAGCAGGCGGAATCGGAGGGCAAGCCCGCCGACGTCATCCCGCGCATCGTCGAAGGCCGTATCGGGGCCTTCTACACCGAGAACGTGTTGTACGAGCAGAAGTTCGTGAACCCGGAGCGCTTCGACGGTACGGTTGGGGACATGATCGCGGCGCTGGCGACGAAGATGGGGGAGAACATCTCGGTCCGCCGCGTGGCACGTCTCTCGGTGGGTTGAACAGTTGTCGGAACAGGCGCCACGTCGGGTCCTGCTCAAACTGAGCGGGGAGGCCTTCGCAGACCCGGAGGTCGGCTACGGCATCGACCCGGCGACGGTGCAGCGGGTGGCCACCGAGATCGCCGAGGCGACATCCACCGGCACCCAGGTAGCCATCGTCGTGGGTGGGGGCAACATCTTCCGGGGCGTCTCCCAGGCCGCCAAGGGCATGGACCCCGCCTCGGCGGACTACATGGGGATGCTGGCCACGGTGATCAACGCCCTCGCCCTGCGCGACGCGCTGGAGAAGGCCGGCGTCGCCACCAGGGTCCAGTCGGCCATAACCATGCAGGAACTCGCCGAGCCCTACATCCGGCTTCGGGCCATCCGCCACCTGGAGAAGGGCAGGGTGGTGATCTTCGCCGCCGGCACCGGCAACCCCTTCTTCACCACGGACACCACCGCGGCGCTGCGCGCCATCGAGATCGGCGCCCATGAGCTGCTCAAGGCCTCCAAGGTGGACGGGATCTACGACCGCGACCCGCGGTCCCACTCCGACGCCAAGAAGCACGAAGAGCTCAGCTACATGGACTTCATCGCCGCCGAACTCCAGGTCATGGACACCACCGCAGTTACCATGTGCAAGGAGCATGGAGTGCCGATCCATGTCTTCGACATGACGGTGCCAGGAAACATCGTGAAAGCGGTGCGCGGCGAGAAGATCGGCACCGTGGTCCACTGAACGGGAGGGCCCGATGATCGGCGATCTCCTTAGGGAGGCGGAGCACAAGATGGAGGCAGCCGTCGAGCACGTCGGCAGCGAGTTCGCCACCGTGCGCACCGGACGGGCCAACCCCCAGATCCTGCATCGCATCCAGGTCGAGTACTACGGAACCCCGACACCACTGGTCCAGCTGGCCTCGATCTCCGTGCCCGAGCCCCGCATGCTCGTCGTCCAGCCCTTCGACCAGTCGTCGCTGGGCAACATCGAGCGGGCGATCCAGCAGTCCGACCTCGGCGTGAACCCGGCCAACGACGGCAAGGTGATCCGTGTCGTGTTCCCGTCGCTCACCGAGGAGCGCCGCAAGGAGCTGGTCAAGGTGGTGCGGAACATGGCGGAGGAGGGCCGGGTCGCCGTCCGCAACGTCCGCCGGCACGCCAAGACCGACATGGAGGCCCTGCACGGCGAGATCTCCGACGACGAAATCCGTCGCGGTGAGGACGAGCTGCAGAAGTTGACCGATCGCTACATCGAGAAGATCGACTCCCTCCTGTCCAACAAGGAGCAGGAGCTCCTCGAGGTATGAATGACTGAGCCACCGGAGCGCAAGGGATTCGCCCGCCCCTGGGAGAGCGAAGACGAGGATGACAAGGGTCGGGTGGTCCCGCTCCCGGGATTCGAGTCACCACCCGAGGACGAGGCGGAGGAGACGGAACCAGACGAGCAGGTGACGCCGGGCGTCTCCGTTGACGACGGCACCGATGTCGACTGGATCCAGGTCGAGGAGACCGAGTTCGACGTCAGCCAGTCCGATTACACCTCCGCCACCACCCAGGAGTATCTGGGGCTGGCCGAAGAGGTGCGCAAGGCCGCCGAAGAGCAGTGGGAGCAGCAGGCCGTCGCCGCCCATCTCCCCGGTGTCGACAGTGGTCTCGTCGGTTTCGAGGACGTCTCGGGGCGCCGCCTCGGCTCCGAGGAGGACTTCGAAGCCCTGGAACAGGCAGCCACCAGCGACCTGGCGATGAGGATCGGCTCCGGGGTGGTCATCTTCGGCCTGTTCCTGGGGAGTCTGCTCCTGGGCGGGCCCTGGTTCACCGCCTTCGTGGTCCTGGTGATGGTCGTGGCGCTGGGCGAGCTCTACGCCACTATGCGGACCGCCGGGCACAAGCCCCTGGCGCTCTTCGGCCTCCTGGCGATGATCCTCATGGGTGTCGGCGCCCACCAGGCCGGGGTGGGGGCGATCGGGCTCTGGGCCGCGGTCGCCACGGCGATCACGATCCTGTTCGTTTCGATCGCGCCCCGGAGGCAGCCGCTCACCGACGCTGCCGTGACCGTCCTCGGTCTCGGCTGGGTCGGCCTTCTGGCGTTCGCCATCCCGATCGCACGGGGCCCGTTCCCGTTGGAGTACATCCTCTTCATCGTGATCACTGTCGCCTTGAACGACATGGGCGCCTTCTTCGTCGGCCGGTCCTTCGGCAAGAACCGGATGGCGCCGCGGCTCTCACCGAACAAGTCGTGGGAGGGCTTCGTCGGCGGTCTGCTCGCCGGCGCCATGGCGGCGTCGGTGATGGTCTCGCTCCCGGCGTGGGAGCGCATCGGCCTGATCAACGGTCTCATCCTGGCGGGGATCGTCGGGATCATCTCGCCGCTGGGCGACCTTGCCGAGTCGATGGTGAAGCGGTCCATCGGGGTCAAGGACATGGGCTCCCTGCTTCCCGGTCACGGCGGGATGCTGGATCGCATCGACGGTCTGCTCTTCGTCCTCCCGTCGGCGTTCTTCGCCTTCCGAGCCTTTGGTCTTCTCTAGCCCGATAGGAATTCTCCCCCGTGGAGCGGCAGTGGAACGGGGGAGTACCCCGAAGGGGGGGAGGGCGCGGCCCGGAGGGCCGCCAGATACTCCGGTCGATCCGCCCAAACGCTGAAGCTGTGAAGAAGATGAAATGAATCCCGTCGTCATCCTCGGCGCCACCGGGTCGATCGGGACCCAGACCCTGGAGGTGGTGGCCGGTCTCGGCCTCGAGGTAGCCGGTCTCGCCGCTCGGCGCCCGTCGGAGGAGATGGCCGCGCTCGCCAAGGCCCACCCCGACGCCCGGATCGTGGTCACCGGGGGTTCCGCCGAGGAGCGGGAGCGATTCCTGGCCGATGTCGGCCGTCCGGTGGCCTTCGGCACCGAGGCCATGGTCGATCTGGCCGCCACACCGGGCACCACCGTGGTCAACGGTGTCGTCGGCGCGGCGGGTCTGCGAGCCAGCATCGCCACTCTCGAGGCCGGCAACCGGCTCGCCCTGGCCAACAAGGAGAGCCTCGTGGCGGGAGGCCCTGTGGTGATGCGGGCGTGGGAGCAGGGTGGGGGGGAGTTGATCCCCGTCGACAGCGAGCACTCTGCCATCCATCAGAGTCTGGTGGGGGAGGATCGGTCCACGGTCCAGCGAATCCTCATCACCGCATCGGGCGGGCCGTTCCGGGGATGGGACGCCGAGCGTCTGTCCACGGTGACCCCCGAGCAGGCGCTGTCGCACCCCACCTGGGACATGGGGCCGAGGATCACCATCGACTCGGCGACCCTGTTCAACAAGGGTCTGGAGGTGATCGAGGCCCACTTCCTGTTCGGTCTGGGCTACGACCGCATCGATGTGGTGGTCCATCCCCAGTCGCTCCTCCACTCTGTCGTCGAGTTCGTCGACGGTTCGTGGAAGGGCCACATCGGGCACCCCGACATGCGGATCCCGATCCAGTACGCCCTCACCGCGCCCACCCGGATGCCCTCGCCGGCCCACAGGTTCGACTTCGCCGGGGCGGTGCTCGAGTTCGAGGAGGTCGATCGTCGGACCTTCCCGGCCCTCGACCTCTGTTACGCCGCCGGGCGGAAGGGCGGCTCCGCACCGGCAGTCCTCAACGCCGCCGACGAGGTGGCGGTGGCCGCGTTCCTCCAGGACCGGATCGGGTTCACGTCGATCCCGCGCATCGTCGAGCTGACACTGGAGCAGGTGGAGCACCGGGAATTGGAGACCGTGGACGACGTGATCGAGGTCGATCGGGAGGCCCGGGCGCTGGCCGCGTCGCTCGTCTCCGGTGCCTGTTAGACGACGTCGCTGAATAACCTGACCTGGTGCTCGGTGGAATCGCCGCAATAGTCGCCATCGTCTTCTTCGTGCTCGCCCACGAGGCGGGCCACTTCTTCGCCGCCAAGGCGACCGGGATGAAGGTCACCGAGTTCTTCTTCGGTTTCGGACCCCGTCTGTGGTCGACGAAGAAGGGCGAGACCGAGTACGGGTTCAAGCTCGTCCCGCTCGGCGGCTACGTCCGTGTCTCCGGCATGAACCCCCTCGAGGAAGTGCCGGTGGAGGACATGGGGCGCACCTATCGGGAGAAGAAGTTCTGGGAGAAGTCGGTGGTCGTCCTCGCCGGTGTCGGCGCCAACTTCCTCCTCGCGTTCCTGCTCTTCTACGGCCTGGTGGTCAGCAACGGCATCCCCGAGCTGCTGCCGGTGGTCGCCGAGGTGGTAGAGGGCTCCGCGGCCGAGGACGTCGGTCTGCGGGTCGGGGACCGCATCATCGCTCTGGACGGGAGGACGGTCGACAGTTGGGACGACGTGCCGGTCTACCTGAGAGAGATCGGCCCCAACCCGACGACCATCACCATCGAGCGTGGTGGTGAGAGGCTCGACATCGACGTCGTCCTCGAGGCGCGGGAGGGCGCACCGGGGGTCGGCTTCCTCGGTGTGGCGCCGGAACTGGAGATCCTCGACATCGGCCCCGTGGAGGGTGTGGGAGTCGCCGGCGGGATGATCGGCGAGGCCTTCGTCACCACCTTCGAAGGTCTGGGGCAGATGATCCGCCCATCGTCCCTGCTCCAGTATCTCGGTGTCCTGGTGGGCAACACCGACCTCCCCGACGAGATCCGGCCGGTCAGCCCCATCGGGATCGTCAACATCGGATCGCAGACGTCGAGCCTGGCCTTCTTCCTCGGGATGATGGCCACGGTGAACGTGATCCTGGGCACGCTCAACCTGCTCCCGCTGTTCCCGCTGGACGGTGGGCACTTCGCCGTCGCCCTCTACGAGAAGGTCACGGGACGTCAGGCCAACATGAAGGCGCTGATCCCCGTGGCGACGGCTGTGATCGGGATCTTCGTCTTCCTCGGGTTGGTGGCGATCATCCTCGACATCGTCAACCCGATCGATCTTTGAGGGACGGCACCGAAGTACCGTTGATCCCGTGACATTCCCGCGTCGCAACACTCGTCAGCTCCACGTCGGCTCGGTCCCGGTCGGTGGCGGCGCACCCATCTCCGTCCAGTCGATGACGACCACGAAAACGGCCGACGTCGACGGCACGCTGGCACAGGTCTACGCCCTCGCCGGCGCGGGTGCGGACATCGTCAGGATCACCTGCAACGAGGTGGAAGCGGCTCAGGGTCTGGCCGAGATCATCCCCCGCAGCCCGGTCCCGATCATCGCCGACATCCACTACCAGTACCGCCTCGCACTGGCCGCCATCGAGGCGGGGGTCCAAGGGCTTCGTCTCAACCCGGGCAACATCCGCAAGGAGGAGCACATCAAGGCCGTGGCCACGGAGGCCAAGGATCGGGGTATCCCGATCCGGATCGGTGTCAACGCCGGTTCGCTGGCCAAGGACCTGCTCGAGAAGTACGGCGCACCGGTCCCGGAGGCCCTCGTGGAGTCGGCCCTTTGGGAGATCGGGCTGCTCGAAGAGGTGGGCTTCAGCGACATCAAGATCTCGGTGAAGCATTCCAACGTCCCGATGATGATCGAGTCGTACCGGCTGCTCGCCGACACGGTCGACTACCCACTGCATCTCGGTGTCACCGAGGCCGGGCCACCTCCGGCAGGGCTGATCAAGTCGGTGGCCGGCATCGCCACGCTGCTCAACGAGGGCATCGGCGACACGATCCGCTTCTCGCTGACGGCGGATCCGGTCGAGGAGGCGAAGGCAGGCCGACAGCTCCTCGAGTTCCTGGGTCTGCGGGAACGGAAGGGCCTGGACCTGATCGCGTGCCCGTCGTGCGGACGTGCCGAGGTGGACGTGATCCAGGTCGCCACGCAGGCGCAGAAGCTGCTGGAAGAGGAGAACCTCCCCATCCAGGTGGCGGTGATGGGCTGTGTGGTCAACGGTCCGGGTGAGGCTCGGGAGGCCGACATCGGCATCGCGGCCGGGCGTGGACGCGGACACCTGTTCATCAAGGGTCAGGTGGTGCGTGTGGTGCCCGAGGACGAGATGGTCGAGGCGCTCCTGGAAGAGGCCCGTCGTCTGGTCGAGGAGGGCGTCGAGGCCCGGCTCGCCGAGGCCGATGCCAACGCCGCCGCCATCGCCGAGGCCGACCGCATCCAGCTGGTCGAGATCAAGGGCGACGCCAACCGGTCCGCCGAGCGCCGGGCCAAGGTCGCCGAAATCGCCGAAGGCTCTTGATCGAGCCCTGACGCTCGCTCTCAGCCCGATTCTTCACGTCTGATTCTTGACAGTCGTTCGAGTACTGCATTATACAGAATGTTCAATATCTGAATCGGGCGGTACGTCGAGCGAGCGAGGTCTATGTGAGTGATCCTGCATATGCGCATTTCCCGACATCGGAGTACCTCGATCGCGTTCGGCGGGCCCGGGATGCCATGGCCGCCCGAGATCTGGACGCGCTCCTGGTCACCGGGAAGGAGAATGTCGTCTACTTCAGCGGGCTTCGGACCATCAGCTGGATCTCGAAACACCGCGCCATCGTGGTTCTGGTCCCAAGAGACGAGAACCAGCCGGTCACCAGCATCATCCCCGAGAACCTGTACCGGGTGCAGGAAGCGAGTTCGTGGGTCGAAAAGGTGGTCCCGTGGGGAGGATGGCGTAGGAAGGATGCTGTCCCCGACCCCATCGAGGCGATAGCCAAGGCGTGCCGAGAAGCCGGCGTAGCCGCCGGGCGAATCGGCATCGAAATCGGTGAAGGCCATCGCATCGCCCTCACCGGCGAACAGTTGGATGAACTGCGGCGGCTGATCCCTGACGCGAAGTGGGTCGACGGCGCACAGGCATTGTGGGATGTCCGCAAGATCAAGTCCCCGGCCGAGGCTGAGGTGATTCGTTTCGCGTGCGCCGCTACCGACAAGGCACACGCCAAGGCTCGTGAAGCGATCCGGCCCGGCATGACCGAACGTGAGCTGGCGGGGATCATCATGTCCGAGCTCGTCTTGGAGACCGGGGAGAAGCCCGGTTTCGTGATGATTCGCTCGGGTCCCGACAAATACGGGATGATCAACTGCGAGGCGTTCGAGAAGCCGTTCGAGCCCGGTGACATCGTCGTCATCGACATCGGGGCCAACTACAAGGACTACTGGACCGACTTCATGCGGATGGCCGTGATCGGCGAGCCATCGGCGGACCAGAAGCGACTGTTCGAAGCAGAGCAGGCATCACAGCAGGCCGGACTCGACGCCCTGGCACCTGGGGTACCCCTCGGCAGCGTGTTCGACGCGTGCTTCGACACGCTCATCGACATGGGTATGGAGGAGCACGTCCCCGGGATGGAACGGGTTGGCCATGGGCTGGGCCTAGACGTCCATGAGCCCCCATCGATCGCCCGGGGCTCGGAAGCCATCGCGGAGCCCGGAATGGTCCTGGCCATAGAGCCGATCTTCTTCGACGAGCCCGACCAGAAGATCGGGAACTTCGCCCTCGAGGACAACGTGTTGGTCACGGAGGAGGGGATCGAGATCCTGAGCAAGACGTCCAAAGACCTGTGGATAGTGGAGTAAGGCCCGGAGGAGGCATCGAAAATGAACGCAGACCGACATCCACGTAGATACTCGGCGTGGGTTGCGCTTGTACTGGCGCTGACGATGGTCATCGCCGCTTGTGGCGGGCAGTCGGGGACCACGTCGAGCACCGGTTCGGGAGCCTCCTCGACAACGAGTGCTCCGACCGACACGACCGAGCCGAGTGGGCCACCTGCAGATCGACAGGAGCTGGTGATCCGTCTGGCGACCCAGGACATGCAAGAACTCGACCCGGCATTCATGGGTGTGGTCGGTTCCTGGTGGGTGGGCCATCAGATCTACTCCGGTCTGGTCAGATCCGACAGCGGACGCTCGGGGCCGGAGGACGTCCATCCCGACCTCGCGGAGAGATGGGATGTCTCGGATGACGGACTCACCTACACCTTCTATCTCCGCCAGGGTGCCCAGTTCCACAAGGGATACGGTGAGGTGACGGCCAACGATGTGAAGTTCTCCTACGAGCGGATCATGGACCCAGAGGTGGCCTCGAACTACGCCGGCCTGTTCGAGCCCATCGACGAGATCGAAGTGGTGGACGACTACACCGTCGTCTTCCACATGAAGCGTCCCTACCCGGCATTCCTCGGGAGCGTGCTCACCTACCGGCCGGGCTACATAATCTCCCAGAAGGCCTTCGAGGAGAAGGGTCAGGAGGCCTTTGCCCTCGATCCCATCGGATCCGGACCCTTCGTCTTCGAATCATGGACGCCGAACACCGAGGTCGTCCTGAGTGCGAACGATGACTACTACTTCGGGCCTCCGGCGTTCAGCGGGGTGCGGATGCGGGTCATCCAGGACGAGTCGGCAGTGGCTATCGGCATCGAGAACGGCGAGATCATGGCTGCCAACCTGACGACGCCCGAAGCTCTCGGTGTCCTCGAGAACAACCCTGATGTCACGCTGCACTGCGTCGGTTCGATCGCGGCTCGTTACATCTGGCTCAACATGAAGGCAACCCCGACGGACGACGTGCGGGTGCGCCGCGCGCTCTGGCATGCCACGAGCACCGAGCTGCTCTCCGAGGGAGTGTTCGACGGGTGGCACCAGCCGCTGGATACGATCCTGCCGCCGTCCGTCTGGTCACACACGGACGATGTCACCAAGTACGAGTACGACCCGGAAAAGGCCCGGGAGCTTCTGGCCGAAGCGGGGTATGCCGACGGGTTCGACATCTCGATCCTCTACTCGCAGCGCCCTCAGGACAACGGCATCGCCATTGCCCTCCAGGACATGTGGAGCGAGATCGGCGTGAACGTCGAGTTGATCGGTCTGGATCATCCGGTCTACACCGAGGAGCGCCAGCAGAACCGTGATGCCTACGACATCATCATGACGCACTTCGGCCGGGACACGGATCCGAACAACTTCGTCCAGGAAGTGTTCCACACGTCGCAGTTCCCACCGGGGTCGAACGCCTCCTACTACGACGAACTCGATGACCTGATCGAGGCCGGGGCTTCCGAGCCGGACCTGGAGGCACGGGAAGCCATCTATGTTGAGCTCCAGAAGAAGATCCAGGAGGACGTGCCGGGTATCCCGCTGGTGCACACGACGGCCTGCTACGCGGTTCGAAACGAGATCGCAGGCTTCGAGCCGCCAGTGCACACCGGATTCGCGGTCTACCCCCTGTCCTTCAAGGAGTGATGCAGGCACTCGGAGATAGCTGAGTGAAGGCGGGCGCCACCGTCGGCGGCGCCCGCCTTCGCTCATAGGCCGGTGCAGAAAGGAGGCTCGACCATGCGATACGTGCTGGGTCGTTTGGGTTCGACGATCCCGACCCTGCTCCTGATCGCGCTGGCCTCCTTCGTGCTCGTGCGCGTCATACCGGGGGATCCGGTGCACGTCATGTTCGGTGACATCCCCAACCCGGAGGCCGCCCAACAGATGCGCGAACGCTTGGGCCTGGACAAGCCCCTGATCGTCCAGGCGCAAATCTATCTCCGAGACCTGATCAAGGGCGAGATCGGAGTCTCGATTCGGACGCGGCGCCCGGTCCTCGCCGAAATCGGCACGGTGTTCCCGTACACCCTCGCCCTGGCGGTGGCGGCGTCGATTCTCTCGGTGCTGATCGCTGTGCCCGTCGGTGTGTATGCGGCCCTGAGGAGGGGCCGATTCGGCGACATGCTGACGATGGCTTTGGCCGTCCTCGGCAGGGCGATGCCCAACTTTTGGCTGGGCATACTCCTCCTCCTGGTCTTTTCCCTAGGCCTGGGATGGTTCCCCGCGATCGGATCGGGTGACTGGTCCGATCCGGGATCCGTACTCCAGGCCCTTGTTCTCCCCGCGATCGCCCTGGCTGTCGCAGAGGCCGCCTTCCTGGCGCGCATAACCCGGTCGGGACTCCTCGACGTCTTGCCCGAGGACTACATCCTGACTGCTCGAGCGAAGGGGCTTGGGCGCAGTGCCGTGCTGTATGGCCATGCCCTCCGCAACGCATTGATCCCGCTGGTCACCGTCGTGGGCCTCAGCTTCGGACGCCTGGTGACCGGGGCGGTGGTGGTCGAGGTCGTCTTCTCGCGGCCCGGCCTCGGGACCCTGCTGGTGAGTGCCATCGACAACCGCGACTACGCGCTCATTCAGGGAGCGATCCTCGTGTTCGCCGTCCTCCTCGTGGTCACCAACCTCTTGACCGACTTCGCCTACGGGTTCATCGATCCGAGGATTCGCCGTGGCTGATCGCGATGAGGTCATGGAGGCTGTGAGCCTGACCCGCCGCAAGGTCCTACGTGACGGCCGCATCGTCGTGGGTGGTGGGATGCTGATCGTCCTGGCCTTGGTAGCGATCTTCGCCGACTGGCTCGCCCCCCACGATCCGATCGAGCAGGACCTGCTCAATCGGTTCGCACCGCGTTCATCCGAGTTCATCCTGGGAACGGACGCCTTTGGACGCGACATCCTCTCGCGTCTGATCGTCGGAGCGCGCTACTCGATGTTGATAGGCGTGGTGTCGGTCGCGATCGGCGGGATCGTCGGCGGGGCGCTGGGCATGATCGCCGGCTACCTCCGGGGGTGGGTCGACGTGGTCTTGATGAGGATCACCGACGCGCTGCTCGCTTTCCCGCTCCTCCTCGTGGCGCTGGTGCTGGTCGCCACGCTGGGATCGTCTCTCCCCAATCTCGTCGCCGCAATCGCTGTCGCCGTCATCCCGCGCTTCGTTCGAATCGTTCGAGGGGCGGTCATCGAAGTAGAGGCCCTCGACTACGTGACCGCGGCCAAGGTGATCGGGGCGCCGACGCTTCGGATATTGAGGACGGACATCCTGCCCAATATCGCTTCACCGATCATCGTGACGGCATCGTTCATGTTGGCGAGTGCGGTCCTGGTCGAGGCTTCACTGGGCTTCCTCGGCCTCGGCATCCAGCCACCGACGCCGACGTGGGGAAACATGATCAACGAGGCGCTCCCGAGGTTGAGACTGCAACCGATGCCTGCCGTCTACCCCGGTCTGGCGATCATGCTCGCCGTCCTCGCCATGAATCTCGTCGGTGACGGGCTCCGCGACATCCTCGATCCGAGGACGGAGAGGGCAGTGCAGTGAGATTCGCGATGGCCCAACCTCCGCTCTTGGACCTGCATGCCAGCGTGGATCTGGCCCGTGAGACCGAGAAGGCAGGATTTTCGGGCATGTGGGTTGCGGACCAGACCTTTCATGGAGACCCCTGGGTCATCCTGGCGGCGGCCTCCCAGGTGACGTCTTCGATTCGGCTCGGCCTGGGGCTGACCAATCCTCAAACGAGACACCCGACAGTGACTGCGCGTGCCAGCGTCGCGTTGGCCGCGATCTCAGAGGGGCGCTTCGACCTCGGACTCGGATCGGGGAACACGAAGGAGTTGCTCACGCCGCTCGGCCTGCTGAGCTCCAGGCCCGCGAAGTCACTCGCTGAGGCCTTGGAGATCATTTCCGACCTGTTGCGGCGCGGACGATCCGAGTTCCACGGTGAGTTCTTCCAGGCGAAAGGTGTCGTGCTCGAGGCGTCATCAGGACAGCCGGTGCCCATCTTCGTCGGAGGGCGCGGTGAGCAGATCCTCCGCTTGGCCGGTCGGAAGGCCGACGGCGTCGTTCTCGGCGTTGCTGCGTATCACAGGACCTGGGAGATCGTCAGCGGTGCGGCCACGGCCGCGGGACGCGACCCGGAGCAGATCAGACGAGTGGCATGGGGCGAGTGCATCCCCAATCCCACCGAAGACGAGTTCGAAGAGCAGCGACGTATAGTGGCTCACGTTCTCGGACGTGCTCCGGTCGCGGGCCTGCTCGTGCTCGGCCTGGATCCCGAGTTGATCGACGTGATCAAGTCCGCCTATGAAACGGAGGGTATCCCCGGCGCCGCTCGACACGTTTCCTCCGACCTGGTGAAACGTCAGATCGTCATCGGATCCTTGGACGAATGTCTCGAGAGGCTGCATGGATTCGCTTCCGCCGGAGTCGACGAGTTCGCCGTACTGACGAAGAAGGCCACACTCGACGAGCGAGTGGCTCTTATGCACCTTCTCTCCACCACTGTTCTCCCGGAGTTCACATGACCAGGGTGCTCACGGTCGAGCCAGGCGGGACGGACATTGGGCGCACGGCCCTGATTTGGGGTTCCGGTGCAGGGGGGACCGCGGCGGCGATCGACCTGGCATCCCAGGGATGGAGGGTCTTTCTCTCGGACCCGTATGTCGAGTTCGTCCCCCGGCCGGGCCGTCTGAATTACTCGGGCGTTGCAGGCGATGGGGCCGTGGTCCTTCGGGATGCCGGGCTCACCTTGGGCGATGCCGTCGAGCAGGCGTCCATCATCCTGGTGGCCACCCTTGCGACGGCGGGCACCGATGCGATCCGCCCGGTGGTGGGTGCACTGGGTGGAGACCAGGTGGTGGTCGGTGGGTGCGGGGGGCTGATCTCCCTGAGGCTCGTCAGCCAGGCCAATGCTGCTGGGTCTTTGGGTGCTCTGGAGTTGGCCTGCTTCCCCTACAGCTCGCGATTTCGCCCCGACGGCTCGTTGCGTATCCGGCGACGTCGTCCTGTGAGATTCGCCGCCGTCGACCCCGCGCGCACGCTGGAGCTCGCGGAGGCGCTGCCAGAAGCCTGGCGCGGTGAGCCGGCAGTGAACGTGCTTCACGCAGCAGTCCTGAATCCCAACTACGTCGTTCACCCGGCGTCGGTGGTCGTGAATGTCGCGGCCCGCGACAGATGCGAGGCCGTACCCCACGAAGGTCTCACCGACGGTGCGAGGAGAATCGCAGCCGAACTCGACAGGGAGAAGGGCGCGATCCTGAGAGCCCTGGGACTTCCCGACATCAGCCTCACCCAGCTCATGGGTGAGATGGAGTCGAAAGGCGTGAAAGCCTCCAACGACGAAGATCCGCCCGAGGAGATGCTCGATCGCTATGTCCTCGAGGATTGTGGCCTCGGTTTGTCCCTTCTCGCGGGGATCGCCGGCCTGGTGGGAATGAAAACTCCCACCATCGACTCGATCCGTTTCGTCCTCGCGGCTTCTCTCGAGGAGCCGCCTCCCGAATTCCCGTTCGAGTCGATCGGGCTCACCCCGGAGGGACTCGTCGAGACTTGGAGGGTGATGTGAACGCAGATGCCAAGACGTTCGGGTCGGACGTGGTCGTCGATGTTCTGCTCCGGATGGGGATCGATCATCTCGCCATCAACCCGAGCGCCACGCTGCGCGGATTGCATGACAGCATCGTCAACACCGAGGCCGGCTCTCGACTCGACCTCGTCCTGTGCTGTCACGAAGAGATCGCCGCAGCCGTTGCCCATGGGTACGCCAAAGCTGCGGGCAAACCGATGGCTGTGGCCGTCGGGAACATCGTCGGACTTCAGCACGCGTCGATGGCCATCTACAACGCCTGGAGCGACCGCGTTCCGATGGTCGTCTTGAGCGGCGCCGGCCCGCTCGATGCCGCAGCCCGGAGGCCGCATGTCGACTGGGTACATGCCACCATCGACCAGGGGCGGATCATCGCCGACGTCGTCAAGTGGTGGGATCAGCCGCTCTCCGTGGATGCAATGGTGCATTCACTGGTCAGGGCTCATCGCATCGCCACCACGAAACCCATGGCGCCGGTCCACATCGCCCTCGACACGTCCGTCCAGGAGCAGGAAGCGCGGTTCTGGGAGTCGCCTTTGCCGGACATGTACGCGGAGGGGCCGCGAATCGTCCCAAGCGAGGTGGAGATCCAGACCATTGCCGAGCGGCTGGCGACGGCCGAGAGGCCCGTGATCATGGTTGGCCGCATCGAAGATCGCACCGCCGAGGTGGAGCGGTTGGCTGAGCTGTTGCGAGCCCCGGTGATCGACGTGGGCCAAAGGCTCGGAATCACCTGGGGCCATGAGCTCGACCTGAGCGACGCACGCCAGGACCTCCTGCCTCTTGCCGACCTCGTGCTCGCACTCGAAGTCAAGGATCTCTACGGGCGCCTCAATACGACGCCCGATCCGATCTCCAGGTCGATCCGACCTCTGATCTCGGACGAGACCCAAGTGGTGCGAATCGGGCTGGACGAGTTGGTCACCCATGGCTTCGGTCAGTTCCAATATCAGCGAGCGGATCGGGAACTGATCGCCGACCCCGAGATGGCGTTGGATCTGCTCCTGGCGGTGCTGGAAGGGGACCAACGGCGATCGGGCTGGGAGGCTCGACCCGCGTGGTGGAGCGACATTGCGGCGGATGCCCGCGCCAGTGCGAAGGCAGCGAGTGAGAGATCCTGGGGCAACGTCCCGATCTCCGGTGCGAGACTCGCTCACGAACTCGATGTGGCGCTCGCTGATCGCCCTGTCCTGTTGGCGCACAATCAGCTCTGGCCTTGGCCCAACCGATTGTGGCGACGGACGAGGCCGCGCTTTCTCGGACTCCTGCAATTCGCGGCCGTGGCCCTGGGTTACGGGCCGGGCATTGCCGCCGGTGCGGGCATCGCCGCCCGGCAGACCGGCGAGACCGTGGTCTGCATCGACGGAGACGGAGATTTCCTCTATACACCCAGTGCTCTCTGGACGGCCGCCCGGCAAAGAGTGCCAGTCCTTTATGTGGTGATGAACAACTCCGCCTATGGGGTGGACATCAACCATCAAGCTGCCATAGCCACGGGTCGGGGTCGAGACGCATCCAACCCGGTGAAGGGACTCGATCTCGAGTCACCAACGGTGAACTTCTGCGACATCGCGAGGGGTTTTGGGGTGTTTGCGGAGCGCCCGGTCAGCGATCCAGGCGAGCTCGGGCCGTACCTGCACCGAGCGCTAAAGCACGTCGATGCCGGCAACGGGCCGGCCGTGGTCGAAGTGATCACGGAGCGATAATGCGTCTACCGCAGGCCAAGCAAGGAGCCCTCGAATGACGGAAGAACTGCCCGCTCCGGACCTCCATTGGCGTGGTGGATTAGCGGACTCTGTCTACATGCAGCTCCGCGAGTGGATTTCGAGTGGAACTCTCGAGGCCGGCTACCGACTACGCGAGGTCGAAATCGCCAAGCATTTCGGTGTATCCACCACCCCGGTAAGGGAGGCATTGCAGCGTCTGCAGTACGACGGATTGGTCGAATCGCATCCGCATCGTGGCGCTTCGGTCGCCTCGGTGGAGTGGGCCGAGACGCACTCTCTTCTGGTGGTCCGTGAGTTGCTCGAGGTCTATGCGGTACGCAGAGCAGCCCAGACCTACAAGACCCACGACTTCGAGGAAGTCCACTCCATTCTGGACCAACAGGCGACGGCGTGTACCCAAGGTGACATTCCCGAGTTCGTTCGTCTCGATCGGGACTTCCACATGTCGATCATCCGCATGGCGGGCAACGAGCCACTTGCACGGATCACCGATCAAGTCCACACCCAGTTGCAGCAGGCCAGAGCCCGGATTGCGGGGAACCGCAAGGGCAGCCTCGAGGCCTCGCTCAGCCAGCACCGGGCGGTGCTTGAAGCGATCGAACGCGGTGACGTCGAGGGGGCCGAGTCCGCTACCCACGTACATGTTCAATTCTCGATCAACAGCATCCTCGAACTGATGGACCGACCAGACACTGGCGACGATGAGTGAACCCGGCTGGCTCCGTTTCCTGACTGAGGGCGACCGGGGGCGCGTCGGGTCCGGCGTCAAGCGGCAGCCGTTTGGGCTGGGCCGGCGGCCATGTCTGCTTGTCGTGGATGTCTACCGGGAGGCTCTCGGAACGCGGGCCGACGCAGACGACCTCGACCGATGGCCCATGAGCTGTGGTTCGGGGGCGTGGGAGGTCGTCGACCGCATCGCCCTCCTGATCGGCGAATTCCGGGCGCGTGGTCTTCCAGTCGTCCATGCGACCGGCCCGGAGCGTCTCTTCACCAGATGGGGACATCCGGACGACAGAAAGCTCGACTTCGGCATCGTTCCTGAGGTCGCTCCGCTCGAAGGGGAGCTCGTCATCGAGAAGTCCGCTCCCAGTGCATTCCAGGGGACCCCGCTCGCATTCCATCTGATCGGAATGGCTGTCGACACGGTGATCGTGTGCGGGGAGGCAACTTCCGGCTGTGTGCGGGCGACCGTGGTCGACGCCGCCACGCACAGATTCAGTGTGGGAGTCGTCGAGGACTGCTGCTTCGACAGAACCGAGGCGTCGCATTGGGTCAACCTCTTCGACATGGAGCAGAAGTACGCGGACGTGATGAGCACTTCCGCCCTCATCCCGTACCTGGACACGACGGTCGAGGACAGGGAACTCGCACATGGGAGGGAAAGGTGAACGACTCGCTGCTGAACGTGAACGACCTCATCATCCGTTTCTCGACCGATTCGGGGACCGTGCACGCAGTCAACGGCGTGTCGCTGGACATTCGCCCAGGCGAGGTGCTCGGCGTGGTCGGCGAGTCGGGGAGCGGGAAGAGCGTCACCGCCAAGGCGATCCTCAACCTCCTGCCACGCAGATCTGCTCGAATCGAACGAGGCGAGATCTTGTTCGAAGGTGTCGATCTTCTCGCGCTCACCGACACCGAGCTGAGGCGAATTCGCGGGAGGAAGATCTCGATGATCTTCCAGGACCCCACGTCGGCTCTCAATCCGGTCTTGACCATCGGTCACCAGCTCGACGAAGTCTTGAAAGAGCACACAGAGATGAGCTCGGTCGAGCGCAGGAGACGTTCCATCGAGCTGCTGGAGATGGTGGAGATATCGTCTGCCGCCGACCGTCTCTCCCAGTACCCGCACGAGTTCTCCGGTGGTATGCGGCAGCGGATAATGATCGCCATGGCCCTGGCATGTGGACCCCAGCTGCTCATCGCAGACGAGCCGACCACCGCCCTGGACGTCACGACCCAGCTGCAGATCCTCGACCTGCTGGAGACTCTGCGTCGCGAGCTGCAAATGGCGATCATGATGATCACGCACGATGTCGGCGTCGTGGCGCGGATGGCGGACCGGGTGGCGGTCATGTACGCAGGAACGGTCCTGGAGATGGGTGACGTCGAGACGATCCTCGAACACCCGCAGCATCCATACACGGAGGCCCTGACGCAGGCCGTGCCTTCGATCGAGAAGGACAGGGCCCACACGCTTCGTACCATCCCGGGTCGTCCCCCAAGCATGTTGCAGCCGCTGTCCCGCTGTCCGTTCTTCGAACGCTGCGCCTACAGGTCCGATGAGCGCTGTGCCCGAGAGATCCCACCGCTGGTCGAGGTCGCGGAAGGACACTTGGTCGCCAGCTTCTGTCACGTGAGGGCGGACGTGGCATGAGCTCTGCACCTCTCGTCAGCGTTCAGGATCTCCGGGTTTGGTATCCGCGAAGGAAGAGATCCTTCAAGAAGGAGTACATCAAGGCGGTCGACGGGGTCAGCTTCGACATCCGGCCAGGGGAGACGCTGGCGCTCGTGGGGGAGTCCGGCTCCGGCAAGACGACCGTCTCCAGGGCCGTGCTGGGTTTGGTGGAGCCGACAGACGGGCGAGTCGAGTTCCAGGGAAAGCCGCTTTCGGGCCTGAGCCGTCGGGGGAGGAAGGATCTTCGTCGGCAGGTCCAGGCAGTGTTCCAGAACCCCTACACGAGCCTCAACCCACGGCGGCGGGTGGTCGATATCGTGGCGGAACCGTTACGTGTTCACCGCGTGGCGTCAGAGTCGGAGGTGGAGACCCGGATCACCGAGCTCCTGGAGGCTGTCGGGCTCGACCCGAGTCATCGCCATCGATACCCGCACGAGTTCTCAGGTGGTCAAAGGCAGCGGATCGCCATAGCCCGAGCCCTGGCATTGAATCCCTCTTTGATCGTGTGCGACGAGCCTGTGTCGGGTCTCGACGTGAGTGTGCAGGCGAACATCATCAACCTGTTGAAGAAGCTCCAAGATGAGCTTGGGATCGCCCTCCTCTTCGTTTCCCACGACCTCGGCGTGGTGCGGAGCATCGCGCACGAGGTTGCGGTCATGTATCTCGGTCGCATAGTCGAGATGTCGCCCGCCGACGAGGTGTACGAGTCTCCGAAGCACCCGTACACGGTGGCACTGCTTGCCTCGGTCCTCTCGCCGCTGCCATCCGTCGAGCGGGCGCGGGCCATCATGCCGTTGCGGGGATCCGCGGCCAGCCCGAGCACCCTGCCTACCGGCTGCCACTTCGCGCCTCGATGCCCCCATCGCCAGCCCGTGTGCGACGAAGTCCCGCCCTCATTGCTCCAAGTCGGTCCCGACCACACCACCGCCTGTCACTTGTACGGCGTGCTGGCGGAGTCTCAAGCCTCAGACGTCTGAACTCCCGTCGGACGCAGCGTCAAGCGGACGAGCTGGGATGTCAGGACCAGGCCTGCACCCATTGCGAGGAAGAGGGCTCCGGTGCCGGCCCCTGATGCCAGCGCGCCCAGGAGCGCCGGAACGGCGATCTGGGCCCCGCGGTTCGCCGACATACGCAACGCCAGCGCGGCTCCCTTGGCATCCGGCGTGACTCCAGCAGCCATCCACGATGCGGTGAGCGGTGCTCCGAGGTTGATTCCGAATCCGACGACCGCGAGTGCCACCAGCAGGAGGAGGGGAGAGCTGGACACCGGGATCGCCGCCATGGACAACGCCATGAGCAGCAGCGTGCCGACGAGAACCCCGCGACGGCCGAAGCGGTGGAGCAGCGGGGTGGTCGCCGGACGGGCGAGTAGACCGGCGCCCGCCCTCATGGCGAGCAGCAGGCCAACGAACCCTGGCGACATCCCCCTCTCTTCGCCGAGCACTGGCAGATAGGCGACGAGGATGTCGATCGAGACCAGCACCGAGGCGCTGGCGATCAGAGCACCGGCCACCCCCTCCCCACGCAGGATGCTCAGGATGCTGACCGGGGTGGAGGAGATGTCGACGCGGGGACGCGAGCTCGACCTGACCGTCCGCAATCCGATGCCCATGGCGACCAGGGAGCACAACGACCCGAGGAGGTAGGCCAGGCCGGAGCCAGCGAGCAGCGGTGCGGCCATCGCTCCAATCGCAGCACCTCCGATCAAGGGTCCGACGAGCTGTGAAATCGACTGCATCATTGCCACCCCGGCGAATCGACCGTCGGCATCCAGGGCGGTGGGAGCGTGGGCTGCCAGTGTCTGCGTCGACAATGCGATTCCCGCCTGACCCAACCCCAGCAATGCCTGACTCAACACCAGACCCGCCACGGAGTGACTGGCCCAGGCGACCACGTTGCTCAGCAGGAGGATTCCCGCGCCGATCAAGAAGAAGCGGCGCTCCCCGAACCGGTCGACAGCTCTCCCTATGGGGACGGCGATGAACACGGCGAGGGCCCCGAAAGCACCTGCGACCAAGCCGACATCGAAATGCGAGTCGCCGATCTCGATGACCTTGTATGAAGTACCGAGCCGACTTATCGACACCGACAGGAGGCCGAGCAGAAAGGCGAGCAGGACCAACGAATATGGGTCGAATGAGCGTCTTTGGTTCACTTGCGGGTGCTGCGCATTCTGCATAATATCGAATAGATGGTCCCACGGCGATGAAAGAGCTCCTGGATCTGCGTCTGGTGCAGTTCGCTCCGGTCTGGCTCGACTCGAAGGCGAACGCTTCCCGGGCGATGGCCATCGCGGAGACAGAGGCGGCCGAAGGGGCCGACATCATCGTCTTCCCAGAGCTGAGCAATGTCGGCTACGTGACTCCGATCCGTGTCGGAGGCGTGCCGGAGTACCCGACCGGGATCGACTCCGCGGAGGAGTTCCGCGATGCCTACGTCGCCGCCTCGGAATCGATCGGCGGGGAGTTCATCGGCGCCCTGGAGGAGGTGGCCGGTGCATACCGGTGTGTGATCGTCGCCGGAGTGGCGAGAAGGGAGGGCAGGGCCCTCATGAACTCCGCCATCGTGTTCGGCCCGGCGGGCATCGTGGGCATTCACGACAAGCTGCACATCCCGCCGCAGGAAAAGCCCTTCTTCACGCCCGGTCGAAGACTCGAGGTCTTCGAGACGCCCGTCGCCCGTATCGGCCTCGGCGTTTGCTATGACAGCCGGTTTCCGGAGATGGCCCGGTTCCACGCCCGGCACGAGGCCGAACTGTCCCTGGTCGTCTATGCAGGGGCAGATTCGGTCGTGCCGGTCCTGGGCACGGGTGATTCCCTCCTCTACCGCAGTCATGTGCGCGCCCAGGAGAACGGGATCTTCTTCGCGCTCTGCAACCGCGTGGGAGTCGAAGGATCCTCCCGATTTTTCGGCAGGAGCGTCGTCGCCGGCCCGACCGGAGCCATACTCGGCCAAGGTGACGACTCAGAGATGACCCTGAGGGTCACCCTTCGTGCTACGGACCTCGAGAAGGCGCGAAACGTGGTCGATGTGCTGGGCGATCTGCGACCGGAGCTCTACTACAGGTGATGTCCATCTCGGTTCTGGGGGCAGGTGCCGGTGGCATGGCCGCCGCAGCTCGTTTCGCCGAGCGAGGACATGAAGTCACGCTCTTCAATCTGCGACCGGCCCGACTCGAGCCCCTTCTCGCGGCCGGCGGGGTGGTGATCGAAGGTGAAGACGATCGGTCGGACTGCCTGGTCCCACTCACGGCGATCACTTCAGATCCCGAGAAGGCAGTCGCAGACGCCGACTTGGTGCTTTGTTGCGTCGCGGCCAACGGGCAGGAGTCGGTCCTGCGTGCCGTGGTGCCCTTCCTGCCGGATGGATGCGTTCTAGTGCTCGCACCCGGGTCGGCGGGGTCGCTCGTCGCAGCACAGATCCTCGCCGCCGCCGGCAGGGACGTCACCAACGACGTTCTGCTCGGGGAGATGATGAGCCTCCCCCAGTCTGCGCGCATCACCGGAGACGCCAGGGTGCGCATCCGTCTCCCCACCCGGAATCGAACGGCTGCGTTCCCCGCAAACCGGAACGAGGAGCTGTATGCGGCCCTCGAAGGCCTCGTCGAGTACATACCAGTGCCCCACGTACTCGATCCCGGGCTGAACAACGTCAACTTCCTCATCCATCCCGGGCCGATGCTCCTCAACTATGCCGCCGTCGAAAGGGCCGGGGGAGCCTTGTCGCTCATGAATGAGGGGATGACGCCAGGAGTCCTCCGCCTGATGGACGCGATCGACGTGGAGAAGATGGATGTTTGCGAGCGGTTGGGCCTGGAGCGAAGAGACATCGACAGTCTCTACACGGAACTCGGGAGCGGACCACACATCTACAGATCCCCGGGCGAGCCGTTCGGCCTCAAGGACAGGATCTGGGACCGCTACATCCACGAAGACACCCCGTTCGGAACCGTCATGATCGCCTCTGTGGGCGCCCAGATCGGAGTCCCCACCCCGATATGCGATGCGGTGAACCATCTCCTGTCGGTTCTGGAAGGTGTGGACTTCCGCGCCACGGGTCGCACCGCGGAAGCCTTGGGTCTGGGTGGGCTCGATGTCGAGGGGATTCGCACCTACCTCGAGACTGGCCGCAGGCAGTAGTCCGCAGATGTCGGCAAGGAGGTACCAGTGAAGATCGACAGAGTTGAGATCCAAACGACCAAGATCCCGACGTTTCGACCCCATCAGATGGCGATCGGGACGACGACCCACCAGGAGAACGTGGTGGTTCGAATCTATGGCGACGATGGCGTCGACGGTGTGGGGGAGTCGCCATTCATGGTGGGGCACTCCCAGGCGGGAGAAACACCCGACACCGCTCGTGTCGTCATGAGCACCCGTCTGATTCCGGCACTCGAGGGAGTGGATCCGTTCGATCTGGATGCAATCTTCCTGAAGTTGGAGCGAGCGGTACCGGGGAACCTTCGAGCCAAGGGTGCCGTGATGATGGCTCTGCACGACCTCGTGGGCAAGAGCCTCGGTGTCCCGCTGTACACGCTGCTCGGTGGGAAGGTCAGAGATCGGATCCCACTGAGCTGGTCCTTGCCCATCGTCGATCTGAAGACTGCGCTCGAGGAAGCCAAGGATCGTGTTTCCAAGGGTTGGCGGATTCTCAAGGTCAAGGCCGGGAGAGGAGAGCCCAAGGACGACGTCGAGTTGGTGGCCGCCCTGCGGCGGGAGTTCGGGGACGACCTGAGCATCAGAGCCGATGCCAACCAGGCCTACGACGTCAAGACCGCAGTTCGAGTCATTCGCAGCCTCGAGCCCTACAACATCACCTTCTTCGAGCAGCCGGTGCACCGCACCGATTTCGAGGGGCTGCGTTACCTGGCCAGGGACGCCGGTCTTACGGTGCCGATCATGGCCGACGAGGCTGCCCATGCCCTTTCGGACTTCGCCCGGATCTGCAGGATGCAGGCGGCCGACATGGTCAGCATCTACATCATCGGGCCCGGAGGCCCGAGCAGATCCCGCGCCATGGCGATCATGGCGGAGCACTTCAGGATCAGGGGCTATGTGGGTGGAGCCCTCGAAACCGGCGTGGGCACGGCAGCGGGCCTCCATCTCGCGGCGTCGTCGGCCGCCATTGACCTCGGCTGCGAGATGGTGGGGCCATTCATGCTCGAATCGGACATCGTGACCGAGCCGCCGGTCATGGAGGACGGGGCCTTGATGGTTCCCACCGGCCCGGGACTAGGAGTCGAGCTCGACGAGTCCGCTTTGGCCAAGTACCGGATCGGCGACGTCGAGGTCATTGATTTCGCCTGAAACCCGCCGAGGGCTGGCTGCCAATATCGCCCTCCTTCGGGGCCGTGTTCACACCATGGACCCGGCCATGCCGGTGGCGGAGGCGCTCGCCATCAGGGATGGGCGAATCGCGCTTGTCGGGACCACCGATGAGGTTCGAGCGACCGTGGGGGATGAAACGCGGGTCGTCGACCTCGAAGGGCGAACCGTCGTACCCGGACTGGTCGATTGCCATGTGCACGTCGCGGGTCAAGCAGCGATGTCGCATCATCTCGACCTTCGTGACTTCTTCACCGACGTCCCCGATCTCCCGTCGTTGTTGGGGTCGCTGTCCGACCGCGCTCGCTCGGCTCCGCCAGGCGCTTGGGTGACGGCGCAGGCCGGCCCGCTGCAAGAGGCGCGGATGAAGGAAGGACGTCGACCCACGCGTCACGAGCTGGATCGGGCCGTTCCCGACCATCCCGCCTTCGTGCTCTTCGGTGGCCACATCACAGTGGCCAACTCCCGTGCGTTGGCGCTTGCCGGGATCGACCGGGACACCGTGGCGCCTCCACGCGGTGCCATCGATTTCGATGAGTCGGGCGAGCCCACCGGCGTCTTGCGAGAGACTGCTCAGCGCCTGGTCAAGGACTACGCGCCTCCTCATGGAAGGCTCGATGAGGCCGTCGAATCCGAATTGAGGCGTGCAGCTTCACGTGGTGTCACTTCGATTCACGAGATCACCAACGGACCGGACGAGTTGGCCACATACCAGCGTCTCGAGGCCTCGGGAGACCTCCCCGTGCGAGTCCAGATGCTCATCCGAGTGATCGAGTCCCGCTTCGATCCCGATGTCCTGCTCGATCTGGGGATAGCCGACGGATTCGGGAGCGACCTGCTTCGGATCGGAGGAATCAAGATCAGTGTCGACGGTGGGTTCACCGGACGCAACGCCGCATTCTACGAGCCTCTCGAGTGGGGCGATGAGGGCACCGCGATGATTCGGGTCGAGCGCGAGGAGTTGACCGAGACGATCCGGAAGCACCATGAGGCCGGGATCCGGGCTTGCGTACATGCGATGGGGGACCGTGCGATGGACATGGTGCTCGATGCTTTCGATGAAGTCCTCGGGGACGAGCCTTCCGCGATTCGCCATAGGGTGGAACACCTGGGGAACTGGCAGCTGGACCGTCAGCGCCTCATGCGCGTGAAGAGTCTGGGGCTGATCCCCGTTCCCAACCCGGTGTTCCTGCACTTCTTGGGCGAGGTCACGCTGAATGCTCTCGGGAAGGAAAGAGCGGTCGACGCTTGGCCCTTGCGCTCCATCCTCGACGCGGGGATCCCTCTGGTCTTTGGCACGGACGCTCCGGCCTACTGGCCAATCGACCCTCTCCGGGACATGGGAACCGCGGTGACCCGTCGCACACGAACCGGGTCGGTGATCGAGCCCGGGCAGAGTGTCGATCCTCTCGAGGCCCTGAAGGCCATCACCGTGAACGCGGCGGAGGTGGGAGGTGTTGCCGATCGCCTCGGCCGGTTGGTGCCGGGAATGCTGGCGGACATCGCAGTGCTCGATGATGACCCGCTGCAATGCCCAACGGAGCGGATATCCGAGACGCAGGTCGCCCTCACGATCATGAACGGCCGCGTGACCTTCGAGAACCTCTAGTTGGGTCTCGTCGAGTCGCTCCTAGCCACTCCGCCAGATATCTCGGACACGCCTCCGACTCCGATAATGCTTTCCTTTCAGGCGGGCAGATAGGGTTCGAGCCGAGGAGGCACGAACGAGACTCGCCCGTCGGATCCTGACCTGGGTGCTTGCTGTGGCGGTGCTGGTCGTCGTGGTCTGGGCGCTGGCGATCGGCACCGTGGCGGTCTGGCGGGTCATCACCCACGGAACGACGACGGTCTGGGACCACCTCGAATACCCGGGACGCGATCTCTCACCCAGCCCAGACCCGCGGCCTTGGGTCGTTGCCGCGACACCGATGACCCTGCCGGTAGTCGAGATCAGCGGCGAGACGATGCCGCTGGAGTCGATTCTCGCCGAGCGGGACACGCTCTCCTTCCTCGTCGTCTCGGACGGTGAGATCGTCTACGAGTGGTACGCCCCCGACCATGGCCGGGAGACACCATCGATGTTGTTCTCGGTGTCGAAGTCGGTCTTCTCCCTCATGGTCGGTGCGGCTGTGCACGACGGCCTGCTGAACACCGAGGACCCACTCTCGACCTGGGTCCCGGAACTGGGGGAGAGGGGATTCACCGACACGATCCCGAACCTGCTGACGATGCGGTCGGGTTCGAGCTATGTGGAGAACGACAACCCGTTCGGCGTGCATGTCGAGTTCAACTACACCGACGAACTGGAAGGGGACATCCTGGGGTTGGCCGCCGACGGCCCCCGCGTATTCAGGTACAAGTCGGGTGACTACGCCGTGGTTTCGCTGGCGCTGAAGCGGGCGCTCGGAACCCGCACGCTCACCGACTACCTCACCGCTGCGCTCTGGAATCCGCTCGGAGCGGAAGACGACGGCAAGTGGAGCACCGATCATGAAGACGGTCTGGAGCGGGTCTGGTGTTGTCTCGCCATGACCGCCCGGGAGCTCGCCCGCTTCGGTCAGCTGGTCGTCAACGGGGGCGAGTGGGGTGGAGAGCAGCTGATTTCGCCCGAGTGGATCGCTGCGTCTCTCGAGCCAGCGGTTCCAGAGGACGAGTGGGCGGCCTATGCCGACTCGGCGTTCGACAACTACGGGTATGGCTGGTGGCTCACCGAGTCGGCGGCGGTTGGATTCGGAAAGGATGGCCAGTACCTGTACGTGGACCCTGATAGGCGAGTCGTGGTCGTCCGGCTGGGAGACTCACAGGGCGGCATCGGATGGGTCGAGATCCTCGCCAGGGTCGCCGAGATGGCAGCGGGCTGAACACGGGGTAGGGTTTCCCGTTTCAACCAGCGGAGGTCAGGACATCATGGAGATGCGACGCCTGGGTGCCAATGGCCCGGAGTTGCCCGTGGTCGGCCTTGGGACTTCGAAGCGGCTCGAGGTGGCCGACGACAACGGCGATGCCGAGGAGCTGATCAACACCGCCCTCGACCAGGGGCTGACGGTCTTCGACACCTCCCCGATGTACGGCCGGGCCGAGGAGATCCTCTCCGGATGCCTGCGCGAGCGCCGGAAAGAGGCGTTCGTGGCCACGAAGATCTGGACGCCTTCACCCGACGAGGGGCGGAGGTGGTTCGCCTGGGTGTTGGAACGCTTCGGCGGGTACATCGACCTCCTGCAGATCCACAATCTGGTCGCCTGGCGGGAGCACCTCCCGATGCTCGAGGAGGCCAAGGCGGAGGGGAAGATCGGGATCATCGGCGCTACCCACTGGCAGTCGAGTGCCTTCGGGGAGTTGGAGGAAGTGATGCGGACGGGCCGCATCGCCCAGATCCAGATCCCGTACAACCCGGGCGAGCGCGAGGTGGAGGAGCGGATCTTGCCCCTGGCCGAAGAGATGGGCCTGGGAGTCCTGGTGATGCGTCCGCTCGCCGCAGGGGGGCTGCTCGGCTCCGAGCCGTCGCAGGAGCAGCTTGAGCCACTCGAAGAGTTCGGCGTCTCCACCTGGTCTCAGGCGCTGATCAAATGGGGGCTGTCGGATCCGCGCTGTCACGTCTCGATCCCGGCGACGGCGCGTCCGGAGCGGATCGCCAAGAACATCGCCGCCGGCTCCGGCCCATGGTTCGGCCCCGAGGAACGTGAGTACGTCTCCAAGCTGGCCGGGGTCTGAGATTCTATTCCGTTACGAATTTCGTATCGCTTAAGCCGTAGAGCAGGCGAAATCTCGTGAGATTGGGTGACAGCCCTTCGCAACTCGTATAGGCTCAGCACATCGGGGCAACCCGGTGATCGGACGACCTATGGAGGAGAAGGCGAATGGCTAAACGAGTTTGGCGGTTCACCACCCTGTTGGCGGTGATCGCCCTGTTGGCCGCTGCCTGCAGTGGAGGGACCTCTTCGAGTACCACATCTGTTGGTGGTGGCAGCTCAACTACGGCGGATACCGGCGGGACGACGACATCCGCAGGGAACACGGGGGAGCCGAAGTACGGCGGGGTGCTGAAGTTCCAATTACTCCGCGATGCTGACGCAGGGTACGACCCGAACTTGGCGACTCTCTCGACCGTCTACACGATCACACAGCTGATCTTCGACACATTGGGAGAGGTCACGCCGGACGGAGAGATCGTTCCAAGCCTGGCAACCGACTGGGAGATCTCGGACGACGAACTCACGTACACCTTCCATCTGCGAGATGACGTCCTCTTCCACAACGGGCGCCAGATGACCTCTGCGGATGTGAAGTACACGATCGAGAGGATCAAGAATCCTGAGACCAACTCCCCGAGACGTGCTGTCTACGAGGTGGTCGAATCGATCGAGACACCGGACGACACAACTGTCGTCTTCCATCTCAGCGAACCCTACGCACCATTTCTTGCGGCATTGTCTGACATCACTGCGGCGATCGTGCCTCAGGAGGTCGTCGAAGCCGAGGGCGGAACCCTGAACACCAACCCTGTCGGGACTGGCCCTTTCAAGTTCGTGGAGTGGCAAGTTGATCGCCATGTCATCGTTGAACGAAATGACGACTATTGGCGGGAAGGTTTGCCTTATCTCGATGGAATCGAGTTCTCGTTCAACGATGATGGCAACGCTCGTGCCGCGAACGTCAGATCGGGCACCATCGACTTTCTCTGGAACGCCACGCCTGAACTGGTGTCGGTCCTCCGAGAGGATCCCAACCTGGTCACGTACGGCGGTGAAGGGACCCAATCGTTCCAGTACCTCCTGCTGAACATCAATCGTGAGCCGTTCGACGACGTGAGGGTTCGTCAGGCGATCTTCTGGGCTCTGGATCGAGAGGCCATTCGAATGGTGTCTCGCCCTGACACGACTACACCTCTCAACTCCGGGTTCCTACCGGCGACTCATTGGGCAGGGGTTCAGCCCGAGGACTTCATATACACACAGGACTATGACAGGGCGCGGAGTCTCCTCGAAGAAGCCGGCGTGGGCAACGGATTCGACATGGAGATCCTTGTTCTGGTCGGATCCGACTTCCACATCCGGACGGCCCAGGTCATCCAGAGTCAGCTGGAGCCATTGGGTATCAACGTGACCGTGACCACCGTCGAATCTGGACAGCAAACCGAGCGGCGCAACAACGGTGACTTCGACGGGATCGTGACTGGCTTCTCGGGCACGATCGATCCTGACGAGCGCGTCACGCAGACCTTCGTCACCGGTGGCGGCACGAACTACGTCCATTTCAGCGACGAGATCGTCGACCAGCTCGCCGAGGAAGCTCGGAGGACTAGCGATCGCGAGCGTCGTGGCGATCTGTATCGGCAGCTGCAGTTGCGGGTTGCCGAAGTCGGACCGATGGCGTTCATCTACAACTATCACTTCGTCGACGCACTCCGTGCCGACGTCAAGGGATACACCTTCAATCCTCAGCTCGTCGACTATCGGTCGGTGAGAGAGGTCTGGCTGGACAGGTAGCCCAGCGAACGGTCCAGCGGATGTTGGTTGGGGCCCGCTCTCGGGCGGGTCCCAGCCCCAAGCTGACCGAATTGGTGGACATGAGCAAATCGGCGCCAATCACCATCGGCTACAACGGCGAGATCCAGTCCTTCACCCTCAGCCCCCTGCGGGTGAGGTCCAGAGGCGGGGTCACTCGCTGGATGTACAGCTCGCTGTTCCGGTACGACGAGGACGGCGATCTCGTCGGCGATCTCGTCGACAACTGGGTCGTGTCCCCCGATAGGAAGACTTACGTCCTGACCCTCAAGGGCGGAGTCAGGTGGCACGATGGGCACCCGTTCCGAGCCTCTGACGTGGTTTTCACTGCCGAGCGACTCATGGAGGCCGGGAGGGCATTTCGAAACTCGCTGTACTCGCATGGTGAGCCGGCGCGATTCACCGACATCGGCGAGCTGATGGTCCGAATCGATCTCGCTGGACCCCAGGGAAACTTTCTCCACTACCTAACGCCGGTGTGGGGGTCGCTGTTCCTGGTGGTCCCGGAACACGCTCTCGGTGACGGAGAAGATGCCTTCGAAACCAGTCCGATCGGGACGGGGCCATTCCGCTGGGGTGGGCAGCCAGACGAGAGAACCCTGAGGTTGCTCGCCAACGAGGACTACTTCGGAGGTGCGCCGAAAGCCCCCTACCTCGACATACGGTTCTACCCGCAAAACGAGGAGCGAGTCGAAGCGTTTCAGCGCGGCGAACTCGACATTCTGGTCTTTCCGGGTCGCCGGTACAGCAGCGATGACGCACGGAGTGCAGGGGCCACCCTTTACTCGACCCCAACGAACACCATCGTGCATTTGGCGATGAACTGTCGCCACCCCTTGTTCGAATCCGTCCGAACCAGACAGGCGATCGCGATGGCGATCGACAGAGAGAGGCTGGTTCGAGACATCGAAGGGCCGGATGGGATAGTCGCGTATTCGCCAGTCGGACCCGTTTCCTGGGGATTCACCGACGATGTGCCGAAGCATCCCCACGACCCAGAGCGTGCCAAGGAATTGCTCGGTCTCGAGGGCTGGGCGCCGGGGCAGGATGGCGTTCTTGCCAGGCGAGGGGAGAGGTTCACTTTCTCGATCATGTTCCCTCCCGATACCTGGAATTACGAGCTCGCCACCTGGGCCGAGAGCATCGCGGGATATCTGAAGGCCATAGGGATAGAGGCCCGACCTACGCCGGTGGACTACTGGACGACGCTGAAGACCGCGTGGCGTGAACAGGACTTCGAGTCGTTCATCTACTACGACACCTTCTACGTGGAGCCCGATCTCTACTGGGCATTCCATTCGTCGATGCCTAGGCGGCCCGTCACCGATGATCCACCATCTCGACTTCCGCAATACGGATATGGAGTGACGGGATACGCGAATCCACGGGTCGACCACCTGATCGAGGAATATCGAGAGCAGATCGACCCGGCGTCCAGGAGGGCGATCGTAGGGCGGATACAACACATTCTGGCCGAAGAAGTGGCCAGCTTGTGGCTCTACAACCACCAATGGAAGAACGTCGTGCGTGACGGGCTCGGTGGTTTGAGCCGCCCCGGGATTTCGGACGGCACGTCCGATCTTGTCGTGCTCCTCCACCCGGAGCGCCTTGAGAAGAGCACATAGGAAGGAGAAGCCTGGATGCAGACCCGCCAGATGGAAGCGATCACGTCATTGCGCCGCCGTGTGGTCATCGACGGATCGGTCGCGCCGACGATGACCTCCGATTACATCGAGCGGCTACATGAATCCCCAATAGACGTGGTCAATTGGACGGTCTGTCGACCGTGGAGTTCTTACCACGAGGCGGTGGACGAGATCGGATACGGGTTGACGGTCCTCGATGAGCACTCGGATCGCTTCATGCTCGTAAAGAGCGTCACCGACATTGCAACCGCAGTCGAGTCAGGGCGCGTTGGGGTTATCTTCGGTCCGCAGAACGCGCTTCCGGCCGAAGGAAGCGAGTACGCACTCCGAGTGCTCTATGAGCTCGGTGTGCGGATCATGCAACTCACTTACAACGAAGCCAACTCCTTTGGAGCCGGGGTCACCGCGGAGGACAACGGCCTTTCGCCTGCGGGCCGGAAATTGGTCGAGGAAATGGCTCGGCTCGGCATCGTCGTCGATGTCTCGCACTGCGGCGACCGAACGACCCTGGATGCGATCGAGACAAGTCCACATCCGATCCTCGTGACTCACGCAAATCTGAGGTCGATTCATCCGAGTCCGAGGAACAAGACCGACGAGGCGGTCCGCGCCCTGGCAGAGCGCGGCGGAGTGATCGGGGTGACGCTCTGGTCTCCCATGCTCCGCTTTGACGAGAGGCCCGGTGTTGATGATTTCCTGAGACAGCTGAGCTATGCCGTGGATCTAGTTGGTATCGAACATGTCGGCATCGGTTCTGATTTCAGTGAGGGCGCCGATCGAGCGTCGTGGGATCAGGAATTCGGATCCAATGGGAAGTACCCAACCATCACGGGTCGTCTCGGCTCCTGGTACGGCTATGACACGCGCTTCGCCGCGGGTGGCAGCAGTGCCAGCGACTTCCCGGCGATCATCGAAGCGATCAGCTCACTGGGGTTCACCGACGACGAGATGCAGGCACTGCTAGGTGGCAACTTTCTGAGAGTCTTCGAAGAGGTTTGGAAATGACTCACGACGTCAGCCGCGGGGCACCACAGCCGCCGCACTTCTACGAGTACCGGAAAGCAATGCTCGACTTCAAGTTCGATGCTGCGAAGTCGGCCCTACTCATCGTGGATCTGCAGTACGGAAGCGCCCACCGCGATCTCGGCTACTCGGCGGCATACGCCGCCCTCGGTTTCACCGAGGTGGTCGATGCCTACATGGACCGTCTCCACAACATCGTTCTTCCAAATGTTCGGCGGCTCCAGGAGTCGTTCCGGGCGGTCGGTGCTCCTGTGATCTTCTTCACGGTCGGAACCGTCACCGGGGATTTCTCGGACATGCCGCCACGTTTCAAACGTGGTCTGGACTTTTGGGAGTCGAAGGGAGTCAAAGACCCGTACTCACGCCTGGGTACTCGGGAGATCACGGTCCTCGACGAGATCGCGCCGCAACCAGGGGAGTTGGTCTTCACCAAGACCACGGCCTCGGCGTTCACTTCGACGCCGATCGACACGGAACTGAGAAGTCGAGGAATCGAAATGCTTGCGATCTGTGGTGTATCGACCAACTACTGCGTTGAGTCCACCCTGCGAGATGCCTCAGATTTCGGATACGATGTCGCGCTGGTTGAAGACGCGTCAGCTGATTCGAACCGCGACTCCCATGACCGTGGCGTTCGAGGCTGTGGGGCCTTCGGGCGGGTGCTGACCACCGAGGAAGTGATCGCCGAGATCGCCTTCTGACGATCCCTCACATACCTACGGACCCGGGAAATGACATGCGGCCAGGTGGCCTGGCGCTTTTTCGTCCAACGGGGGTTCGACTTCCGCGCAGATCTCTTGGGCCTTCCAGCATCTCGTCCGGAAGCGGCAACCTGATGGTGGGTCGATCGGGCTGGGTACGTCACCAGATAGCAGGATCCGGCGTCGCTTCGCTTCGACTGCCGGATCCGGGATGGGGACGGCCGATAACAGTGCCTGCGTGTAGGGGTGCCGTGGTTGTTTGTAAAGGGACACGCGGTCGGCGAGCTCGACGATCTTTCCCAGATACATGACCGCAACCTGATCCGACATATGCCGTACAACGGCGAGATCGTGTGCAATGACCAAGTAGGTCAGCTTGAAACTGTCCTGCAGGCTTTCGAGAAGGTTGATGATTTGAGCCTGAACGGAGACGTCGAGGGCAGAGATCGGCTCGTCGGCCACTATCAGGTCGGGGCGCAAGGCAAGGGCTCTGGCAATGCCGATCCGTTGCCGCTGGCCGCCAGAAAACTGATGCGGGTACCTAGTGGCGAACTTGGGGCTGAGGCCGACCTTGGCAAGCAAATCGTTAACGGTTTCCTTGAGGGCCTTTCCGGATACCAAACCGTGGATTTCCAGGGGTTCTGCGACGATCTCCGCGACCGTCATGCGCGGGTTCAGCGAGGCGTATGGATCTTGAAAGATCATCTGCATGCGCCGTCGCATGCGGCGCAGCTCCTCTCCATCCAGAGAGGTCAGGTCGATGCCATCAAGCCAAACCTTGCCGTCGGTGGGACGTATCAGCTGGAGAATTGCTCTGGCCGTAGTTGACTTGCCGCAGCCTGTTTCGCCGACAAGTCCCAAGGTCTTGCCAGCCGGGACAGAAAATGAGATTCCGTCCACGGCCCTAACCGTTTCCCGCCTTCGGACGACGAACTCGGAAGAAGCGGGAAAGTGTACTTTCAGGTCCTTTACCTCGAGGAGTGTGCTCATGCGTTGGTTGGGGACTGAATCTGAACAGGTGTTTGTTGGTCGGCGCGCCAATCATGCCCGCGCAGCCAGCCACCGCCCTCAACTTCCTGCGTGCCCCAGCAAGCGGCCAGGTGATCCGGGGCCACTTCGAGCAGGGATGGGGCCACCCTTGAACAGATAGCCCGTGCGTACCTGCACCGCGGGGCAAAAGGACACCCGGCAATCTCGGAGCTCAGGTCTGGAGGGGCACCCTCAATGGGAGTCAACTGCTCCTTGGTCTCCTCGTCGAGTCGTGGGATTGATGCAAGCAGGCCCCAGGTATACGGCATGTGCGGGTTGGCGAACAGATCCGGGGTCTTCGCAGCTTCCACGATGCGTCCGGCATACATGACGTTCACTCTCTGTGTCATCCGGGCGACGATTCCGAGGTCGTGGGTGATCATGATGTAGGAGGTTTGGTCGCTCTTCGAGAGGCTTGTTAGCAGGTCGAGAATCTGGGCCTGGATGGTCGCATCCAAAGCGGTTGTGATCTCGTCAGCGAGGATCAGGCTCGGTTCGCAGGAGAGAGCCATGGCGATCATCACCCGCTGACGCATCCCACCAGAGAGCTGGTGTGGATAGTCGTCGAGCCGCTTGTGTGGGGCGGGTATACCAACTTGCTCTAGGAGCTCGACCGCCCGCTGGCGAGATCGCCGACCGTCGTAGCCGAGGTGCATTTGCATCCCTTCGGTGAGTTGGCGACCAATTGTCAATACCGGGTTGAGGGATGTCATCGGGTCCTGAAACACCATGGCGATCTGCCGGCCGCGTACCCGTCGAATCTCATCCTCCGTCAAGGCCAGCAAGTCCTTTCCTTTGAAGAAGACATGCCCGGATGCAATTTCACCGGTCCGCGGGGGGAGCAGACGAACCAAGGAAAGAGCCATCACGGATTTGCCAGAGCCAGACTCGCCAACGAACGCTACGGTTTCACCCTTTTCGAGGGTGAACGACACTCCGTTTACCGCCCGGACGACGCCTGCACGCGTGTGAAACCGCGTATGTAGGTCCTTCACCTCGAGCAGGTTCACCTGTCTCCCTTCAGCCTCCCGTTACGATACTCATACCACTCTGCCCCTTCAAACGCTCAAGGTCGGTGCCAAGTTGAATCGCAACTCCGAACTTCGTAGAGTGCTGGCCAGGAGGAGCTGGTGTATCGGTATAGCCCCGGGCGGATCCCCAACCACGTCGCTGAAGCGGACAACATTGTGGTCACCAATGCGACCGTTATCGACGGCACCGGGGCCGATCCGTTCGTCGCTGATGTGACTGTGCTGGGCGGCCGAATCGTGAATCTGGGGCCGCGAACCGAGCCCGACGATGGAGCAAAGGTGATCGAAGGGGCTGGGATGTTTTTGACCCCAGGTCTGATCGACTGCCATGTGCATCTCACCGGTCTCGAGGGGAGAGACCCGTTTAGGCGCAACATCGACAAATATCCATCGGTTCGACTCCTCCGTGCGACCCGCGACGCAATCCGCATCCTCCAGGCAGGCTTCACCACAGTGCGTCACTTGGGCCATGGTGTGGCGGATCAGGCTCAAGCGCTGAAGGAAGCCATCGCTGACGGACTGGTCGCTGGTCCTCGTATGCAGACGTGCGGATGGGCCATGTCCCAGACGGGGGGGCACGGGAATCTTCATGACTGGCCGTACCAGCTTGTTGAGGACCTGAGACCTCGGAGCGCCTTCGTCGACGGACCCGACGATTGTCGAAAGTTCGTTCGTAGGCAACTTGGTGATGGAGCTGAGTGGATCAAGGTCTATACGAGCGAAGGGTTGATCAGTTCTCCAGACCATCTCATAGACATCCCCAACTATTCGATGGCCGAATTGGAAGCAATCGTCGATGAGGCTCACCGAAGGGGCGCCAGGGTCGCGGCCCATTCCACTGGTCTGGAGGGATCCCTGAATGCTGTCAAAGCCGGAGTGGACACGTTGGAGCATGGGCCCCACGCACCCGATGACACCCTGATCGATCTCATGGCCCAAAACGGGACCACTCTCGTGCCGACATTGGACGTCTTCGAATACGCGGCATTCAAAGGAGAGTCATACGGATGGCCTGATTGGGTGTCCGAGAGGGCACGTCGCTGGCTACCCGGACGACGTGAGATGGTGGCCGCCGCCGCCGAGGCGGGGATCACCATCGCGGTGGGATCCGATTCCGGGCAACCTCCACGTGGTGGCAAGGGAGCAGCCGAGATTGGCGCGCTGGTGCGAGCAGGTCTGTCACCCCTCCAGGCATTGAGTGCTGCGACCAAGGGTGGTGCCAAGGCGTTGGGAATCGACGACCTTGGCGTGGTGGCATTGGGAGCCAGGGCCGATTTGGTTCTGTGGAGGATCAACCCACTCGAGAGTCCGGATTCATTGAGCGAGGACGGTGTGGTGGAGCGAGTCATACAGGCGGAAGTCCAATGAGACAAGATCCACACGGCCTCGACTTGTTTCCAGAAGAGATGATCGACACGAAGTTGGTCGAGCTCTCCGCGTCTTCACCACTCACCGTCGTCAAGGGCTCATGGGTGATAGACGGGACCGGTCGGCTTCTCGAGGACGCTTCAGTGGTCATCAACGGGAACCGCGTCCAATCCGTCAGTACCGAACAGGTGGATCCTCCGCCCGGATCATTGGTGGTTGATGGTCGAGAAGCCACCGTTATGCCGGGCCTCATCGACCTGCATATCCACTTTATGGGCAAGATCACTACCGACGAGGTACGCGCACCCATCACTCCTACGCACGATGTCAAGTTCCTGCGTGCAGCCATGGAGGCGTACCAAACCCTCGCCTCGGGTGTCACCACGGTTCGAGCCTTGGGTCATGGCCCAGCAGAGCAAACCTATGCCCTTCGGGAAGGAATCGAGGTTGGCCTCATCCATGGGCCGAGAATCTTGACTTCTGGTTGGGCTATTTCGCAGACCCGAGGGCACGGTGACTTGAGAGCTCTACCTTACGACTGGGTAGAAGAGCGGCGCCCCAGGGCGGCCTTCGCCGATGGCGAACTCGAGTGCCGAAAGCTTGTTCGACGCAACTTTGGCGAGGGGGCTGATGTGATCAAGGTGTACACCTCTGACAACCGGACTGGTCGCCCGGATTTCACGCTCCTCGAACTGGAGGCCATAGTCGACGAAGCTCACAGGAGAGGTAAGAAGGTCGCGGCTCACGCCAAAACCTACGAGGGCGTTAGGAACGCAATCCTCGCCGGTATCGACACCATCGAGCATGGGCCGTCGGAGGTGTTCCCCGATCTATTGGAGATGATGGTCGAGCGGGGCACCTTCCTTGTTCCCACTCTTGCCACGGTGCATCTCCTCGCCACCGAGGGTGAGCGCTGGGGCGCGACTTCGGCGACAATCGAGAGGGCCAAGCGGGAATACGCGGGGAGACTCGAGAACGTTGCCGCCGCTCACACCATTGGCGTCAAGGTAGCCATGGGCTCAGACACGGCGGCGAGGGCGAATTACGGCACCCTCTCGACACGCGAATTGTCGCTGCTAGTCGAAGCCGGCCTCGACCCGATGGAAGCAGTAATCGCCTCAACGCTGGTGTCCGCAGAGGCACTGGGCGCGGAAAAGAGTCTGGGTTCGCTCGAACCAGGGAAGCTGGCGGACATTCTCGTCGCGGAGGGCAATGTCATTGATGATCCATCGAGACTCCAAGATCGACGAAATGTTCGCCACATAATCCAGTCGTCGGATCGATGGGATTCTGCGAATCCGAGCTAAGCGCACCTAATCAAAGTTCGAAAGGATTCGGAATGACTGACGGGCTTGATGAGATCGATCGCCTCATAATCCGCGAACTGCAGGAGGACGCCCGCCAGAGCAACGTTGCCCTGGCCAAAAAGGCCGGACTGACGGAAGGAGCAGTTCGTCGGCGAGTCGATCGACTCATGAAGGCAGGGGCGTTCAGGATCGTCGCGGTTGGCGACCCGAATCGATTGGGTCTGCAAACGCACGCGATATTCGCCCTACGGTGCAACCTGGCTCAACTGGATGACATCGCGTCACGACTCGCTGCCATGCGCGAGCTGAGCTACGTCTACGAGACGACCGGACGATACGACGTGATGGCGGTGGGCTTTTTTGCGTCCAACGAAAAGGTGCGCGAGTTCATAACGGAGAAGCTCGCTAGGGAGGATGGGGTGACCGCGTGTGACACATTCATGGTCATGCGCACGGTCAAGCGTTCATTCCGCTGGGGCGAGGCTGCGGACGACGACCTAGAGGCGACGTCGGATGGCTGAACCGCAGGGGGAAGTTTTCGAGATCGGAGCTGTCGGAGTTCGCCCCGGCGAAAAGGCTGTCGTACCCATCCACGTCACGACAGGCCTAAATGGAGCGCCGGTGAGACTCTGGGTTCACGTCGTGAATGGCAGCTTCCCGGGTCCGACGCTCGCCCTGTTGTCGACTCTGCACGGTGGCGAATGGTTTTCGATTCCACCCCTGCGGGATCTCATCTCCATGCTGGAACCAGATCGGCTTTCCGGCACCGTTCTGTGCGTGCCCGTGGCGAATCCTCCGGCGCTCGGGCTGACGACGCGAAACATGCCAGATGAGTCGGACAGCCCCGACCTCAATCGGGCTTTTCCGGGAACGCATTCGTGGACCTCGGATCAATTGGCGGCCGTGATGGTGGCGGAAGTCCTGCAGCGCGCCGACGCATTGCTTGACTTCCACGTCGGGCCGTGGGGATCCGCTTTCCGGGACATCCTGGTCGGCGCGGACTTTTCCTCCCAGGTCACCGAGCGAGCCATGCAGCTCGCGTTGGCGTTCGGTTCGCCGATCGTCAGGAAGGCGAATGTGGTGTCCGGTTTTCCTGGCCCGAGATCGGCGATCGGCTACGCGGGCGGGGTACTGGGCATCCCGGCGCTGGGTGTAGAGGTCGGTGGGGCGGGCTTTGGTCCGGCACTCGAATCGAAGTGGCGGTCCGAAACGGTCGACGGGGTCCTAGCAGTGATGGGGGAGCTCGGGATGTTGGAGCATCGCCAGTCAATCCGTCCGCGACGACAGCTCGTGTACTCCGTCTCTAGGCGGGTCAATCCCTCAGTCGGCGGAATCCTGCGCTCAGAGGTCGGCGGCGAATCCTTGGGGACTGAAGTCGATGCTGGGACTGTCTTGGGCACGGTGACCAGCCCGTACACGCTCGAGACTCTTGAAGAGCTGGTGGCGCCCGTGGATGGACTGCTCTTCTATATGGCTCGCGACTACCCGGTGAATCCAGGCGACTGGGCCTTCGGCATAGCAGATGTGACCGCGGGTGACGTTCAGTGGGTTGAGAGCGGAGACGAACAATGACCTGGACCGAACAGGGGCTGCTGGTCGCCGGTGAGATCGCTCCCATGGGGACTAAGACGGTCATCGAGGTGCCGGTGTTCGTCGATCTCAGCGATGCCGAGATCAACCTGGTCCTTCACGCGGTCGTGGGAGTCGAGCCGGGTCCGGTACTCGGGCTCCACACGGGAACTCACGGCAGCGAGTGGGCTTCCGTTGATATCACCAGACGCCTCGTGAAGGAGTTGGATCCGGCAACGATGAAGGGAGCCGTTCTGGCGCTACCGGTGGCCAATCCGGTTGCATTCGGAACCCAGACTCGCAACACCCGTGACGAGTCCGACAGCCCTGACCTCAATCGCTCGTTTGGGGGCCAACAGACCTGGATTGCCGATCAACTGGCCCGGGCGATCGCAGACCATCTCTACACGCATGTCGACGCGCTGATCGATTTCCATTCTGGGATCTGGGGATCGACTATGGGGTCCGTCACCTGCGGTCGCGACTTCGATGACCCTGCGGTCTCCGAAGCGGCCTACCGAATGGCTCGGGCGTTCGGTCTCGGTCATGTTCGCCGTGGGGATCTCGTCACTCGATTTCCGGGCCCGAAGAGCGGAGTTGGATTCGCGGGTCAATCGCATGGCGTTCCCGGGATCATCTCGGAGATCGGAGGCGCGGGATTCGATCCGGCAGTTGAGGCAGCCTGGAGCGATCGCAACCACCGGGGGATCCTGGGAGTGATGCGCGAACTGGGGATTCTGGACGGTGTGCCCGACATCCCGGACGAGGTGTTGATCTTCGATTCGGTGCTTCGAGTCAACCCAGCCCAGGGCGGGATCGTCGAACCCGTCTTTCCTGTGGAAGGGTTGATGAGTCAGGAGGTTCAGCCGGGCGAGGTTCTCGGCGTGGTGTGGAGCCCATACACCTTCGAGATAGTCGAGGAACTGGTTTCCCCTGTCCGCGGGCTTGTCGACATGACTTGTCGCCAGTATCCCGTCCGACCGGGGGATTGGGCGTTCATCGTCGTTGATCTCGATGCCCCAGGCACGAGAATCCTGTCACGCGAGGAGATGCCTTGATTCGAGCCATCTTCTCCAGGATCCTTGCCGCCATACCCGTTTTGGTGGGGATCGCCATCATCACCTTCTTCTTGATACGGCTCATACCCGGGGACATCGTGAATGTGATCATGGGCCAGGACTACGGCGACCCCGTGTTCGAGGCCGAACTCAGGAGACTGTTCGGCCTGGATAGGCCGGTTCACGTCCAATTCTCCGACTGGTTCACTTCATTGTTGCAGGGTGATCTGGGTCACTCGCTACGGACCCGACGTCCAGTGGTGACGGAGATCTTGGACCGCTTCCCCATGACCTTGGAGCTGACGCTCGCAGCGTTGATCGTCTCGGTCTCGATCGCCTTGCCATTGGGGATAATTTCGGCAACACGCCGCAATAGCACGGCGGACATGGCTGCTCGTTTGGCGTCCCTCATGGGCCTCTCCCTTCCCAATTTCTGGCTGGGGATCCTTCTCATCATGCTCTTTTCCGTGGCGTGGGGGATTCTGCCTTCTGGAGGCTATGCCGATTTCGCGTTCTCCTGGAATCACTTCCAATACCTTGTGCTACCTGCGGTGACGCTGGGCACCAGCCTGGCGGCGGTCACAATGCGCATGACTCGTTCGTCCCTGCTCGAGGTCCTCGGCATCGACTACGTGAGAACGGCGCGCTCAAAGGGTTTGCCCGAAAGAATTGTGATCGGTCGGCACGCCCTCAAGAACGCTCTGATCCCGGTGGTAACTGTGATCGGAATCCAAGCGGGTGGGCTCCTTGGCGGCGCATTGGTGGTGGAGCAGGTCTTCTCTTGGCCCGGCCTGGGAACTCTTGTCATCCGGTCGATTGAACAGCGGGACTATCCGCTGGTGCAGGGCCTCATCATCTTCTTGGCCTTCTTCTTCGTCCTCATGAGCCTGGTCGTTGATCTGCTCTACCTGTATCTAGATCCGAGGCTGAGACGACGTGGTTGACGCCGAGCTTCAAGCGGATGTGACAGATATCCAGGACCACGAAGGGTTCTTGAAGGGCCTGCTTCACGACCCGGTCGGCGTGGCCGGAGCCATAATGATCGGCCTCATCCTGCTCGCCGCAGTGTTGGGTCCGCTTGTCGCACCGCATGACCCGACCATGATCTATGTGGACGCAAGGTTGGCAGCGCCGGGCGGCCGATTCCTGCTCGGCGCTGACGAGTTGGGTCGGGACGTTCTGAGCAGAGTGCTGTACGGCGCTCGCATTTCGGTCCAAGTTGGCGTGACGGTGGTCGCGTTCGCCGGGGTCATTGGCGTCACCATAGGGCTACTTGCCGGCTTCTACAGGGGTTGGCTGGACGGAATCCTCATGCGGATCATGGATTCAATATTCGCGTTCCCGACTCTGTTGTTAGCGCTAGCAGTCATCGCGGTCCTGGGAACCGAATTGCGGAACTTGATAGCAGCATTGGTGGTCGTTTATGTGCCGGCTTTCGCCAGAATCGCGCGGTCTGCGACCCTGACTGTCATGCAGGAACCCTACCTTGAGGCTGCGCGCTCCCTCGGCGCCCGAACGCGGCGACTGCTTATAAAGCATATTCTGCCCAACATCGCCGCTCCTGTCACCGTTCAATTCACGATCGGCTTGGCATACGCCATTCTGGTGGAGGCCTCCCTGAGCTACCTCGGACTTGGAGTGCAACCGCCTGCAGCGTCCTGGGGATCCATGCTCGCGACGGGTAAGCCGTATATCGAGTTCGCTCCCTGGGTCTCGCTGGTGCCCGGCTTCTGCATCATGTTCACGGTCCTTGGGTTCAACCTGCTGGGCGACGCAATGCGTGACACATTGGATCCACGCCTTAGAACCGTGCAGGACGGCTGAGCGATTGTCGGGCGCTCCGCTACTGCTGAGCACAGGAAGGGAGGACATGTCCAGGTGACACACGAGTATTCGAGGTTCGTCTCAGAAGAAGCGCTGTCTCTTCATGCCGACGCCATCGTTATAGATGGGACTTCCTTCTACCTGGAAGGGCACACCGATCTGCTTGATCAAGCTGGTGTCACGGCGCTGAACCTGACGGTTCCTGACATCGAGGACGACACGGGAGGAGCGGTCCTCAAGGTATCCGATCATTATCAATTGGCGCGAGAAGACCCCAGGTTGGCTCTGGTGTTCACACCGGATGACATTCTTGCCGCGAAGACCAGTCGGAAGGTCGGGATGATCCTGGGAGCGCAAAACGCAAGACACATGGCTTCCAGACCAGCTCTGGTGGAGATGTTCTATCGGCTGGGCATGAGGGTGTCCCAATTGACATATAACGACCGGTCATTCGCCGCCGATGGTTGTGACACGGGGGCGGACGCCGGGCTCAGCCGCGAGGGTAAGACCCTCGTGGAGGAGATGAACAGAGTCGGAATGGTCGTCGATGTTTCTCATGCAGGCGAACGATCTGCCAAGGAGGCGGTGGCGTTGTGCACGAAACCGCCCATAGCTTCACATTCCAACCCTCGCAATGCTGGAGCAAACATCCCCCGCAATCTCGATGACGATTTGATCAAGGCCATTGCAGACAAAGGTGGAGTGATCGGGCTTTCGCCCTTCCCGACCATGTTGTGGAAGGGTGGTGACGTGCGCCCGACCGTCGAGGACTTCCTCGACGCAATGGAGTATGTGATCCAACTCGTCGGCGTCGATCATGTTGGCGTAGGTACGGACAAGGAAGCCACGGCTGGCGCCTATCCGAGAGAGGTCCGTCGACGGCTTCGCAGGCGTTTCGCAAATGCGTCGCGAAACTCCCAAGGGATCGGGTACAGGGACAAGTTTCCCGACTCTGTCTACAACCCACTGCTCGACGGCTTCGCCAGCATTGGGGACTTCCCGGTGATAACGCAAGGGCTTATGTCCCGCGGATTCGGGGAGGATGAAATCAGGAAGATCCTGGGTCTGAATCTCTTGCGGGTCTTCCGGGAAAACTGGATCTGATCACGCCCGCCCAAGGAGGAACCACACCGGCATCGGGCCCTTGCCCTTGATGTCGACCACACCGCGGGGTTCGCACATGAAGTCGGGCTCGATGAGTCGACGGGTGGCGTCGGTGATCTGGATTCTGCCTGGGAGGCCCGATGTCTCCATCCGGCTCGCCGTGTTGACCGCGTCTCCCCACAGGTCGTAGCTGAATTTCTTGGTCCCGATCACGCCGGCGACCACTTCGCCGGAACTGATGCCCATCCGAAGCTGGAGGCGTCTGCCGTCGAATTCCCGCTCCTCGACCAGACGCATCATCTCGAGGGCCAGGTCGCAAATCGCATGGGCGTGGTCGGGTCGGGGCTCGGGGACGCCGCCCGCGACCATGTACGCGTCGCCGATGGTCTTGATCTTCTCCAATCTCCGGTCCTCGACGAGCCGGTCGAACTGGGAGAACACCTCGTCGAGCAAAGCGACCATGACCTCGGGGGAGAGGCGTGACGCCAGAGGGGTGAAGTCGGCCACATCGGCGAAGAGGATCGTCGCCGACTCGAACCGCTCCGCGATCGTCTCCGGTGAGGTCTTGAGCCGGTCCGCCACCGCATCCGGGAGGACGTTGCGCAGCAGGGAATCGGACTGGCGGAGGAGGAGGGCGCGCTGGCGGACGTAGTAGTAGAGGACGAAGAAGACGAAGGCGGACACCAGCGCCAGATTGACCAACGCCTGGGTCTCGGGGTCGTTGTACGAGAACGCCGGTTCGTTGCTCCGGCTCCAGATCGTCGCGCCGACGAGGGTCAGGATGTAGACGGCGAACCAGGCGAGCGCCCGCCAGTCGGCGAAGACCACCATCGCACCGACGACCGACAAGATCGCCCAGATCGCGTTGATGCCCGACGGCAGGATTCCCCCGAAGCCGACCAGCAGACCCATCGAGATGAGGATGTTGTAGGCGGCGATGAAGTGCATTACCGCGGGATACGTGGTCGGTCTCAGTTTCACGACGGTGAGCACCACGATGCTGCCGACGGCTGAGAGACCGATTACTGCACCGGCGCCGGGCGACCCGAATACGTAGGCGGTCGTGAGGGCCGAGACGATCGAGGTGGGGATGGAGATGATCACCGCCGCGGTCAAGAGGCGCTTCGTGCGGATGGTCTCCTCGTTGTCGCCGGGCAGGACGGCGATGTCGATGGCCCGCCATACCCAGGATGGGAGAGGTGAGGAAGCCCGGTTCTTCGGCCCGTTGACCACACGCGCACGTTAGAGAAGGCGGGCGCAGAGCCAGGGCTGTGGAATGTGCTGATCTTGTGGCGGTGGTGTGGACCGGCGGGCCCGGCTGGATCACTCGGGTGTGTCGGATCCCCGGACCCAGACCGCAACCGTCGCCGGCTGCATGGCGGTCGACACCACCCCCACCCACCCGGTCAACAGCTCACCAACGTCGACCTGGTCACGGACGGTGCCGGCGAAGTCGTCGGCCAGTCGGCGGGCGTCGTAGTGGGAACGATTGAACCTGCGGTCGACCCAGCGTTGCACCCACCGTCGCAATGGGTTGAAGAGGGCGAACAC
>DASVBU010000024.1:0-16341 GCA_036375695.1 Acidimicrobiia bacterium
GAGGCCCGTCATCGTCACCTGGGGCCTGCTCGGCCCTGGCAAAGGGATCGAGTGGGGCATTCGAGCCTTGCGCCACCTCAAGCAGTTGGATCCTCCACCCCGCTACGTCGTGGCCGGCGCCACCCATCCCCAGGTCCTGCGCACCCAGGGTGACACCTACCGGCTAGGCCTGTGCCGCCTGGCCCGCGAATTGGGGGTGGAGGACCTGCTCCGAATGGAGGACACGTACCTCTCGGACGAGGATCTCGAGCGTCTCCTCGAATCTGCCCATGTGGTCGTCCTCCCCTACGACTCCACGGATCAGGTGAGTTCGGGTGTGCTGGTCGAGGCGTTGGGCGCCGGGCTGCCCGTCGTCGCCACCGCCTTTCCCCACGCCATCGAGATGCTGGAGGGAGGCGCCGGCATCGTGGTCCCCCACAGGGATCCGCAGGCGATGGCGGATGCCATCTCGAGCCTCCTCACCGACCCCGATGCTCTGAGTGCGGCGAGGACCAACGCGGCGAGGATCGGACGATCGCTGCAATGGCCAGTCGTCGCCGAACAATGCGAGACCCTCGCCGCCTCGGCGAGCCGCACCGCCCTTGCCCGTGGCAAGCCGAGGGAGCAGGCACCGGGAGGGACCTTGGCCCCCTGGTCGCCATCCGGGCCGCCGCTGATGATCTTGTGAGCATCCGGGTCCCTCGTCGCCGGGTCGAGTCGGTCGCCTTCGAACTCGATGGCGAACCGGTGACGGTGTTCTCAGCCGAGGGGATCGCACTCGACGGACCGCAGACCCGTGACGTCTACTACGACCTGCTCTCGCCGATCTTCGTCGACCAGCCCGATTGGGGTGAGCCAGTCTCCAGCCCCCTCGTCGTCGGCGGCCTCAGCAACGTCTTCGAGGCCACCTCGCAGGTCATGCTCACCGACGACGACGGTCTGCCCCTGGGAGAGGCGACCGTCACGGCCACGTGCGGCACCGGCTGTTGGGGCGAGTGGGAGACCAAATTCGAGTACTCGATCGACCGGGAGCAGTTCGGCGCCTTGATCGTCTGGGCGGAGTCGGCGGAGGACGGCAGCCGGGTCCACGTCCGGGAGTACTCGATCCAGCTGCGCTGAACGAGCCAGGAGTCCTTCTCCTCTGTTCCCCGGGTGATCGCGGATCGACGATCACCACATGAGCGGATACACGATCCACGAGGAACGGCTCGCCCGTGTCCCCACCGTAGCCATGAAGGCGACACTCTCACCAGCCGAGATGCCGCGATGGTTCGCCGATGCATTCGAGGCAACGGAGACGGTGGCGGCATCACAGGGAGCACCCCCGAATGGGCCGCCCTATGCCCGCTACCACGTTCTCGACGGTGGACGGTTCGAGGTGGAAGCAGGGTTCCCGGTCCCCCATCCGATCACGACGGAGGGTCCGGTCTACCCATCCGAGCTTCCCGAGGGCCTCGCCGCCAGGACCACTCACGTCGGACCGTACGAGCGCCTCGGTGAGGCGTATCGGAGTCTCGAGGTCTGGGTCACGGAACATGGCGGCGAGATCACCGGCGACCCGTGGGAGATCGACCTGAGCGACCCGGAGGCCCAACCCGACCCGGCGACGTGGCGCACCGACGTGGTGATGCCGTTCCGCAAGCCCTGACATCGGCTGATCCTGGCGTTGAGCCGATCACCAGTGGGCGATGAGCGCTCGTTGAGGCCACCTCCGCATCGTCTCCTCGACTGTCGGACGCTGGGTCCGACGCCGGCTGGGAGGTCCTCATGCGGACTGTCGAATTCGACGCGCCAATCGCCAACCCGCTGCCCAGGATCCGCCGTGGCCCGGTGCTGGCCGCGGCCGGGTTCCTCCTGCTCCTGGTCACCTCGCTCGAGCCGAACGACGACCGCATGGCACGGTCCGCGCCACCGATCGTCGACCTGACACCAGACCTGCCTGAAACGGACTTGGCCGAAGCCCGCACGATGGGCGAAGTGCAGAGGTATCTGCAAGCCGAAGCCGGGCGCCGCCAAGCCATCGCTGCCTACCAGCGGTTGACCGAGGCGGGAGTTGACCAGCCTTTGAGTGCTCCGTGAGCGGATGTCGACCGGCATGACGCACTGTGCGGCGACTTGCTCGGCAAGGGGCTGGGCACCGTCCGAAAGGACCGCACATGAGCAACACAGCTGCTACTCAGCCGGTCGCCGTAGCACCGGCATGGCGTTGGCTCGCATACCTGATCGCGGCCGTGGTTCTCGCCGTCGCTGCCTTCCTCGTCTTCCAGACGGTGGCTTCTACGCCGGTCGCCGAGGAGGGTCTGACGAGGGCGCAGCAGGCCGAGCGCGACCGTTACCAGGGCATGGCCGATGCCTACCGGGAGAAGACGGCGACAGGCGCCGCCACGGCGGAGGAGCGGGCGATGATCGACCCACACGAGAGCCCGGAGATCTCTCGAGTGCCGGCTGCATCGTCGGCCGGTCCGCAGATCGATCCACATGAGAGCCCCGAGATCTCACGAGTGCGCCCCAACTTCGAGAGGACGCCCGACTAGTCGCCGAAAGGCGGAGGAGCGGTGCTCGATCGGACGGTGAGCGTCGGCTCGAGAACGATGTGATTCGTCGAGCTGCGCTTGCCGTCCGCGCGTTCGATGAGCATCTCCACAGCTTGGCTCCCCATCTGGCGCGCATCCTGGCGGACGCTGGTCATGTCAATATGACCCAAGCTGGCCAGGAAGGTGTCGTCGTAACCGACCACCGAAACGTCCTCGGGAACTCGGAACCCGCGGGCGCTGAGCGCCTCGAGGACCCCGAGAGCGGCGAGGTCGTTGGGCGCCAGGATCGCCGTGAACCCGGCCCCTTCGTCGACCAGACGGGCTACGCCGTCGGCTCCGCCCTTCTCGGTGTAGGCGCCGGGGACCACGCGGATCTCACCTTCGAGGCCGTGGCGTTTCATGGCCTGGCGATAACCGTTGAGCCGGTTCTGGGCGCCGGCGCCCCGGCCACCTGTGATGTGGGCGATCTTGCGGTGGCCGAGGCCCACCAGGTGGTCGACGGCCATCGCCGCCCCTTTCCAGTCGTGGATCACGATGCTGTCGATCACCTGTGAGCGGCTGTGACGGTTGGTGATCACGGTGGGAACCTCGGCTCCGACCCGCTCGATGAACTTGGAGTCGACGATCGAGCCGGCCAGCACCAACCCGTCGACCTGGAGCCGAAGGAGCGTCTCGATGGCGTCCTCCTCGTTGTGTTTATCCCGGCCACCCGTGTTGACCAGCGCCCGGTAGCCCGCTTCACGCGCTGTGTCAGTGGCCCCTTGGATGACGTCGATGAAGAACGGGTTGGACAGGTCGGAGACCATCACGCCGATCACGAAGCTGCGTTGCTGGACGAGGCTGCGGGCCATGGCGTTGGGCCGGTAGCCGAGCTCCTCGGCCGCCTCCAGCACCGCTCTTCGGCTCGCCTCCGAGACGTTGGAGGCGTTGCGCATGACCAGCGACACCAACGACTTCGACACCCCGGCCTTGCGGGCGACGTCGACGATGGTGGGCCGGGTGGCCCGCCTCCCACCCACTCTCAGACTCCGATGCGCTGGCGTTTCCGCTCGGCTTCGTGCTGGGCGTGGGCGACTCGGACCTCTTCCCGTTCCGACACCTCGGGCACGCCGACGTCCCACCAGGCGTCACCGCCTGTCCAGGTGTAAGGGTCGGTCCGGATGACGATCACAGACGTACGGTCAGCCTCCCGAGCCCGCTGGAACGCTTCGGCGAGCCCGCTCAGGTCCTCGACCTTCTCGACGTACGCGCCCATCGAGGCGGCGTGGGCGGCGAAGTCGACTTCGAACTCGGTGGCGCGACGGGTCCCCTCCTCGTAGCGGTTGTTGAACGGCACCCCTCCTTTGAACTCTTGGAGGCGTTGGATGACGGCGTACCCGCCGTTGTCGCAGAGCATCAGGATCATCTTGTGACCGGACAGGACCGACGAGTACACGTCGGAGTTGGTCATCAGGTAGGAGCCGTCGCCACAGAACGAGATCACGTCTCCCCCGTCGTGAGCCATCGCCGCTCCCCAGGCGCCGCCGATCTCGTAACCCATGCAGCTGAACCCGTATTCGCAGTCGAAGGTGCCGGGGGCATGGGAGCGCCACAGCTTGTTGAGCTCTCCCGGGAATCCGCCGGCCGCCGCCACCGCATAGTCGTTCGGGCCGGTGAGCTCGTTGATCACCCTGATCACCTGGGCGTACGAGGGAAGCCCCGTCGGCGTCTCGAATTCGGGAGAGGTCACCTCATCGGTGTACGAACGCCATTCCCGGACCTCCGCCGCGGCCCGATCGAGCCACGAGGCGGGGGCGGACCACCCCTCGAGCTGGCGGTCGAGTTCGACCAATGCGAGTGCCGCATCGGCCACGACCGGTGCTGCCAGGTGCTTCACGGCGTCGAAACGCGCCACGTTCACGGCCACGAGACGCATGTCGTCGTTGCCGAACACCGACCACGAGCCGGTGACGAAGTCGTTGAGACGAGTCCCTACGGCTATGACCACGTCGGCTTCCGCCGCCAGGGCGTTCGCGGCCGACGAGCCGGTGACTCCGATCGGGCCGACGTTGTGGGGATCGTCGAAGGGCAAGTTCCCTTTGCCAGCCACGGTCTCCGCCACGGGAATGCCGTGACCGGCAGCGAAGTGGAGCAGCTCCTGTTCGGCGACGGAGTAGCGCACCCCGCCACCTGCGATCAGCAGCGGCCTCCGAGCGGTGCGGATGATCTCGGCGGCCCGCGCCACCTCGTCCGGGTCAGGCGCCGGGCGGCGGATGTGGTGCACCCGCTCCTCGAAGAACCGGGCAGGCCAGTCGAACGCCTCCGCTTGCACGTCCTGGGGGAGGCCGATGAAGACAGGGCCGCAGTCAGCAGGGTCCGTGAGCGTCGCCACTGCCTGCGGGAGGGATTGCAGGAGTTGTTCTGGACGAGTGACGCGGTCCCAGTAGCGGACCACCGGCTTGAAGGCGTCGTTGACCGAGATCGTCGGGTTGCCGAAGTGCTCGACCTGCTGCAGCACCGGATCGGGCACGCGGTTGGCGAACGTGTCCCCCGACAACAACAGCACCGGCAGCCGGTTGGCGAGCGCAGTGCCCGCAGCCGTGACCAGGTTGAGAGCCCCGGGACCGATGGACGTGGTCGCCACCATCACCTGACGCCGACGCTTGGCTTTGGCGAAGGCGATGGCGGCGAGAGCCATCGTCTGCTCGTTGTGTCCCCTCCAGGTCGGAAGGACGTCTTGTACCGGCTCCAGCGCCTCCCCCAAGCAAGTGACGTTGCCGTGACCGAAGATCGCGAAGACACCGGGGAAGAGCGGCTGGATCTCTCCGTCGATCTCGACTTTCTGGGCGATCAGATATCGCACCAGTGCCTGCGCCACCGTCGCCCTGACCGTCTCCATGGCAGAAATCCTCCGGTTTCGCTTGACAGGCCGAAAAGACAGGCCGTATGGTAGCCGCACTTGTTGGAACGTTCCAACAGAAATCACCCTTTGAGGCTGAGGTTTCCGAATCGATGAGAGTCGGTGTGATTGGGACCGGGCGGATCGGAACACTCCACGCCAGGATCCTGCGAGACATGGGTGTCGAGACAGTCGTGACCGATGCCGACACGGAACGGGCCCGCTCACTGGCCGTCGACCTCCAGATCGAAGCGGTCGGCACCGTCGAGGAACTGATCGAACGCTGTGACGCAATCGTGATCACCGCCGCCACGTCGGCTCATGCCGAACTGATCGTGGCCGGCGTGGATGCGAGGCTCCCGGTGTTCTGCGAGAAGCCGATCGCCCTCGACCTGGAGACGACCCGTCAGGTCGTCGACCACGTCACTCGCAAGGACGGACGGGTGCAGATCGGCTTCCAGCGCCGGTTCGACCCGGGGTTCGTGGCAGCCCGTGATCTCGTCGCCTCCGGTCGCCTCGGCACCCTGTTCGTTGTGAGGATGGCCGGCCACGATCCCGATCCCCCGCACGAGGACTACATCCCCCTATCGGGTGGGCTGTTCCGTGACTTCTCGGTGCACGACTTCGACGCCCTCCGCTTCGTCACCGGTGAGGAGGTGGTGGAGGTCTATGCGACCGGCTCGGTTCGCGAGTACCCGATGTTCGAGAAGTACGGCGACATCGACACTGGTGTCGCCACCCTCACTCTGGAGTCGGGCGCCCTCGGGATCCTCTCCACCACCCGCCGCCACCCGTTCGGCTACGACATCAGGATGGAACTGTTCGGCCGCGACGACAGCGGCGTCGTCGGCTGGGACGACCGCACTCCCCTGCGTTCCCTGGAGCCGGGTGGTCCCGCCGTGCCCGCCGATCCGTACCGCAACTTCCAGGACCGCTTCCGTCGGGCCTACACGGACGAACTCGCCGCGTTCTTGGAGTTCGCTCGAGGAGAACGAGACAACCCCTGCACCGTCACCGACGCCGAACGGGCGCTGGCGGTAGCGGTGGCGTGCGACATCTCCCGAGCCGAGCATCGACCGGTCCGCCTGGAGGAGGTGGCGTGAGCCGCGCCCGGATCCGCATCGCCGGCGCTCCGATCACGTGGGGTGTGTGCGAGGTGCCCGGCTGGGGCCATCAGATGGCGCCGAAGCGGGTATTGGCGGAGATGGCCGAGTTGGGCATCACGGCGACCGAGGCCGGACCCGACGGGTTCTTGCCCGACGACCCTGCCGGTTTGGCGCATAGGCTGCAGGAGCACGGCCTGAAGCTGGTGGGTGCGTTCATCCCCGTCGTCCTCCACGACGCGGCGCGCTGGCCCGGCGAACGAGAAGAGGCCGCCCGTCGTATCAGACTCATCGCGGCGGCAGGAGGCGAGGTGGCGGTGCTCGCCGCGGCCACCGGCACCGAAGGGTACGAGCGCTCCGCCGACCTGGACGACGAACAGTGGGCCCACCTGGCGAAGGCGGTGGCCGAACTCGGAGCGACGGCCGACAGCGAAGGAGTTCTGCTCACGATGCACCCCCACTACGGAACCGTCATCGAGACGGCCGAGCAGGTGGACCGCTTCCTTCGTGAAAGCGACGCCGCGCTCTGTCTCGACACCGGCCATCTCATGGTGGGAGGAGCCGATCCGGTGGCAGTGGCGAAGGCGGCCGGGACCCGGGTGCGTCACGTCCACTTGAAGGACGTGGACTCCGACGTGGCCCGGAGGGTCCGTCGAGGCGAACTGGGCTACCACGAGGCAGTCGGCCAGGGTCTGTATCGGCCACTCGGCCGAGGTGACCTCGACATCCGCGCCCTGTTCGAGGTCCTCGATGCAAACGGGTTTTCAGGGTGGGTGGTCCTGGAACAGGACACGGTCCTGTCCGAGGAGCCCCACGAGAACGAAGGTCCCTACGAGGCAGCTGAGGCGAGTCTCCGCTACCTCGAAGGGGTGATCGGCACAACCGCTGATCACCAGAGCTGGGAACGAGGAGGAACCCATGCGAAATAGACGAATATGGCTGGTGCTCCTGGCGGTCGTGGCGTTGATCGCGACTGCCTGCACATCGGTCGACGAGGCGACTTCCACCACCGGATCGGCCGACGGCGCCACAGAGACCACCCCCGCGGCCACCGACGGTGGAGCGGCGACCACCCAGCCGGCCACGACCGACACCGAGGCCGACGACGGCGGGGACGACGGTGCCGTCGCCCAGCGCGACTACCGGTTCGTAGTCGTAACCCACGGTCAGTCGTCCGACCCGTTCTGGTCCGTGGCCGCCAACGGGGTCAACGCCGCTGCTGAGGACATGGGCGTGACCGTCGAGTACCAGGCGCCGGGAACCTTCGACATGGTGGAGATGGGCCAGATCATCGAGGCAGCCGTGGCTTCGCAGCCGGACGGCCTCGTGGTGTCCATCCCGGATCCCGAGGCTCTCTCCGGCCCGATCCAGGCCGCCGTCGACGCCGGCATCCCCGTGATCTCGATGAACTCGGGCTCCGACGTCTTCGCCGACTTCGGCATCCTCGTCCACGTCGGTCAGACGGAATACGAGGCCGGCTTCCTCGCCGGCCAGGAGATGGCCGAAGCCGGTGTGACCAACGCCCTCTGCATCAACCAGGAAGTGGGCAACGCCGCCCTGGACCAGCGGTGCCAGGGCTTCACCGACGGCCTGGGAGGCGAGGTGGAGGTCATCCCGGTCGACCTGGCCGACCCGACCGGTACCCAGGCGACTGTCGCCGGTGCCATCTCGGCCAACCCCGATGTCAACGGCATCCTCGCCCTGGGCCCGACCGGTGCCCTGCCGACGCTGGCCGCGGTCCAGGAGAGCGGCGCCGACGTGGCGCTGGCCACCTTCGACCTGGCACCCGAGGTGCTGCAGGCCATCATCGACGGCGAGATGCTCTTCGCCATCGACCAGGCGCAGTACCTCCAGGGCTACCTGCCGATCGTGCTGCTGACCCAGTACCTCGAGACAGGCGCCATCCCGCTGGGCTCGGTCGATAGGGTGATCCTCACCGGACCCCAGATCGTGACCGCGGAGACGGCCGCCGACGTGCTCGACGCATCAGCCGCCGGTCTGCGCTAGCACTCGGGAGTGGGGGGAGCTGCGAGGCTCCCCCCACTCAGACCACAGGAGGGCCTATGGCAACCGTCGCTCCCCCGACAGAATCACCGCCCGCCGACGAACGGATACGCGAGGTCGGACTGTTGGGCCGGATCATGGTTCGGCCCGAGATCGGCGCCATCCTGGCTCTGATCCTCGTCTGGATCTTCTTCGCCATCGTCGCCTACGACAACAACTTCATCAGCATGCAGACCACGGCCGCCATCCTGAACCGAGCGGCACCGTTGGGGATCCTGGCCGTAGCGGTCGCCATGCTGATGATCGCCGGCGAGTTCGACCTGTCGGTCGGCTCTCTCATCGGCTTCGGCGGCATGGCGATCATGCTCTTCGTCTCCTCGTCGTCCACTGGTGGGCTGGCCTGGCCGCTCGGCCCGGCGATCCTCGTCGCCCTGCTGATCACGGTGGCCGCCGGGTTTCTCAACGGCCTGCTCGTCCAGACCACGAAGCTCCCGTCGTTCATCATCACCCTCGGCGCCTTGTTCGTGTTCCGCGGACTGGCCACGGCGATTCCCCGCACCATGACCAACCGCACCCAGTTGGGTGGGTTCGGCGACATCCCCGGCGCCGACATCCTGATCTCGATCTTCGGCTCGAAGATCGAATTCCTCGGCGGCCGATTCGACACCGGGATCCTGTGGTGGATCGCCGTCACGGCCGCCGCGGTGTGGGTACTGAACCGGACCCGGGTGGGGAACTGGATCTTCGGCATCGGAGGCGACGCCATTGCGTCCCGCAACGTCGGCGTGCCTGTCGCCGGCTTGAAGATCTCCCTGTTCATGTTCACCGCGTTGGCGGCGTTCTTCGTCGCCCTGCTCCAGGTGGCCTCCACTGGGACCGCCGACTCGCTGCGTGGTGAGCTGACCGAGTTCTATGCCATCATCGCCTCCGTGGTAGGCGGCGTTCTGCTCACAGGAGGCTATGGATCAGTGATCGGCGCCGCCGTCGGCGCGCTCACCTTCGCCATGGTCCAGCAGGGGGTCATCGTGACCGGAGTCGACGGCGACTGGTTCAAGGTCTTCGTCGGCGTGATCCTGGTCCTGGCGGTGATCTTCAACAACTACGTCCGCCAGAGGGCACAGAGGAGATGAGCAAATGACCACGAGCACCGCCTCTGCCACCGACAAGCTGCTCGAAGTCCGCAACGTCTCGAAGTACTTCGGCAGCGTGGTCGCCCTGTCCGACGTGTCGATGTTCGTCCGCGCCGGTGAGGTCACCTGCCTCCTGGGCGACAACGGTGCCGGCAAATCGACTCTCATCAAGATCCTCTCCGGAGTCCACAAGCCGTCTTCGGGCACCTACTTGTTCGAGGGCAAGGAAGTGGAGTTCGACTCGCCCCGTGAAGCGCTGGAGTTGGGGATCGCCACCGTCTACCAGGACCTGGCGATGATCCCGCTCATGTCGATCTGGAGGAACTTCTTCCTCGGGTCGGAGCCGACCAAGGGCTGGGGCCCGTTCCGACGCTTCGATTCCCGGTTCGCGAAGAAGGTCACCCGCGAAGAGATGAAGAAGATGGGGATCGACATCCGGGACCCCGATCAGCCCGTCGGCACGCTCTCCGGTGGTGAACGCCAGTCGGTCGCCATCGCCCGTGCCGTCTACTTCGGGGCAAAGGTGCTGATCCTCGACGAGCCGACCGCCGCCCTGGGCGTGAAGCAGGCCGGCGTGGTCTTGAAGTACATCCTCCAGGCGAAGCAGCGAGGCATCGGCGTGATCTTCATCACCCACAACCCGCATCACGCCTACCCGGTGGGAGACCACTTCGTCATCCTGCGCCGCGGCAAGGTCTTCGGGGACTACACGAAGGACGAGATCCCGCTCGAGCAGCTCGTGCAGATGATGGCCGGCGGCGCCGACCTCGAGGCGCTCAGCCACGAGCTCGAGGCTGCCTCCCGGGCCACCGGCTCCAAGGAGATGGCGGAAGCAGCCGCCGAGTTCCAGAAGGAGTCGTCGGCCTGACGACCATGGGATACGAGCTGATCACGATGGGTCGGGTCGGCGTCGACCTGTACCCCGCCCAGATCGGGGTCACCCTCGATCGGGTCGAGCATTTCAATCGCTACCTGGGAGGCACCGCCACGAATGTGGCCGTGGCCGCGGCTCGCTACGGCCATCGCAGCGCGGTCATCACCAAGGTGGGTGACGACCCGTTCGGGACCTACGTGCGCCGGGCCCTGCAGGAGTTCGGCGTAGACCCCGGCTTCGTGACCACCCATCCGGAGCTGCGGACTCCCATCGTGTTCTGCGAAGTCCAGCCGCCGGATCACTTCCCGATCCTCTTCTACCGCCAGCCCACCGCTCCCGACGTGACCCTCACGACGGACGAACTGCCCTTTGAGGACATCCGGGCTTCCCGGATCTTCTGGACGACTGGCACCGGGCTATCGGTGGAGCCGAGTCGCACCGCCACGCTGGCAGCACTCGAAGCCGCCGAAGGGACCGTCATCCACGATCTCGACTACCGGCCCGCGCTGTGGCCCGATCCGAGTGAAGCCGGCAAATGGCAGCGTGAGGCGCTGCAGCGCGCCACGGTGGCGGTGGGCAACGTCGAGGAATGCTCCGTAGCCGTCGGCGAAGGCAGCCCCGAGGAGTTGGCCGCCCGGATCTTCGAACTCGGCGTCGAGGTCGTGATCGTCAAGCAGGGAGGCGAGGGTGTCACCGCCTTCGTCGGCGACCGCAAGGTGCACGCCCCGCCGGTGGTCGTGGAGGTCGTCAACGGCCTCGGCGCCGGCGACGCCTTCGGAGGCGCCGTGTGCCACGGCCTGCTCGAAGGCTGGGACTGGGGCGAGATCATCCCCTTCGCCAACGCCGCCGGCGCCTACGTCGCCGCTCAACTCGCCTGCGCCGATGCCATGCCCACCGAGGAACAGGTCAGGGAACTGATGGCGAATGCGTGAACGACCCCACAGCCCACGCTTGCACCACTGCCATCGCCTCATCGGTGATGACGATCGCCCGCAACGGGTCGGACCTGCCCGTCACCAGTGTGGCGACCGCCGTGGCGAACAACTCCGCCGGAGTCGACTCCCAAGAAGCCGCTGTGTCCCAGGTCGCGTCGGGGGCGAAACCCTGGGCGTCGAGAAAGGCCTCCCGTACTCCATCTCCCAAGCCGCACCCGAAGTCGATGTGATGGGCGACCTCGTGGGCGAGCGAGAACTCGAGGTGGGGGGCCGTCGCCGGCACTCGCAGCACGATCGTGTTGTCGGACACCCGGTATTCGGCACGGTCGTCGAGTTCCCAGGCGTGAGTGATGGTCAGACCGTCGAGGCATTCGGCGTGGGCGGGCAGCGCCGCCTCGATGCGTACCAGGGCCTCTTCGACCAGTTCTTGCAGGTCCGACGGTGTCCCTTCGGCGATGACCGGACCGCCACCGCAGGCAACCAGACTCAGGGCCATCGCTACGAGCAGAGGACGCATCCATGACCATTCTGGACGAAGACCGCTACCGCACGTTGCTCGAGAAGAGGGCCTCTGATCCCGCCGCGGTGCGGGAGGCGGCCCGTGCCCGTGAGAGCCGCCCGCTCCTGGGTGACGACGGCAAGTTGGTGATCGTGGCGATCGACCACCCTGCTCGCCGCATCATGGGCGTCGGCGACAACGCTCGGGCCATGGCCGACCGCCGCCTGGTCCTCGAGAACACGATCCGGGCGCTGCGACGGCCTGGCGTGGACGGGTTGTTGGCCACTCCCGACATCCTCGAGGACCTGCTGCTCCTCGGTGAGCTGGAGGGGAAGGTCCTGTTCGGCTCGATGAACAGGGGAGGTCTGACCGGCTCGGTGTGGGAGCTGGACGACCGCTTCACCGCCTACGACGCCGAGACAATCGCCGCGATGGGCCTCCATGGCGGGAAGATGCTGGTCCGGATCCTCTACGAGGATCCCGGGACGATCGCCACGTTGGAGGCCTGCGCCCATGCCGTGACCGACCTCGCCCGGCGCGAGCTGGTGGCGATGGTGGAGCCGCTCCCCGCCTACCGGGACGAGTCGGGACGGGTGCGGATCTCGACCGACATGGACGACGTCGTCGACGCGGTAGCCATTGCTTCGGCGCTGGGGGCGACCTCCGCCTACACGTGGTTGAAGCTGCCCGCCGCCTCCGATCCCGAGAAGATGATGGCCGCCACCACGCTTCCCGCAGTGCTCCTGGGTGGCGACCCGGGCAAGGACGCCGAGGCGTTGATGGCGGCGTGGAAGCGGGCGATGGCGATCCCGAATGTCCGGGGCCTCGTCGCCGGACGGAGCCTCCTCTTCCCCGCCGACGGCAACGTCGAGCGAGCGACGGACCAAGCGGTCGAAATCGTCCACGGAGGGAGCGGGTGAGCTGGCACCGACCCGCCGGAACGCTGGAGGCCGCCCCGGACCCGGTGCGGCTGACACCCAAGGAGGCGGGATGGGAGTACACGGGACTGCACGTGCTCTCGCTGGAGCCGGGCGAGCGGCGTCGGCTCCACTTCGATGCGGAAGAGGTCTTGATCATTCCCCTTTCGGGTTCCTACCGGATCGAATCGGACCCGTTGTCGACCGACCTCGCCGGACGGACCGACGTGTTCGGGCCGCTCACCGACCGGGTGTATCTCGGGTGCGACGTCCCCTTCGAACTGGAAACGACCACTGGCGGCGAGGTGGCAGTGGCCACGGCCAGAGCGGAGGCCGGAGGCGAGGCGATGTATCTCGACGCCGGTTCCACATCGGTGGAGCTGAGGGGGGGAGGCCAGGCGAGCCGCCAGATCAACGGTCTTTTGACCGCGGACGTGCCCGGACCCGAGCGCATCATCGTCGTGGAGGTGCTGACCCCGGCGGGCAACTGGTCGTCGTTCCCGCCTCACAAACACGACGAGTGGGGCGACGACGAGGTCCCGCTCGAGGAGATCTACTACTTCCGCATCGACGGCGACGAAGGCTTCGGATTCCACCGGACGTACACCGCCGACTCGTCGCACGACGAGACGGTGACGGTCAGAGACGGCGACGTCTATCTGATCCCTCGCGGCTACCACGGGCCGTGCGTCGCCGCACCCGGATACGACATGTACTACCTGAACGTGATGGCCGGGCCGGAGCGGGCCTGGCGCATCTGCACCGATCCCGCCCACGCCTGGATCACAGCAGAACTGGAGTCGACGCCGATCGACCCCCGGCTTCCTGTGAGGAGGAGCGAATGAGAGACATCACGATCCTGATGGACACCACGCAGGGCCGACCGGCACGCTTGCTCGAAGCGCTGTTCGGCAGAGGCGTGAACGTCGACGCGGGCTGCTTGTTCCCGCGGACCGAAAGCCGAGTCATGCACATCGCCGTGGAGGATGAAGACGTGGAGAAGGTCCACGAGGTCGCGGCCGAACTAGGCGTGGCCGTGGCAGACGACCGCGAGTGCGTGGTCGTGCCGCCGGGATTCCCTGGCGGCGTGGCGGCGATCGGATCCCGGGTCGCCGAGGCAGGCGTCACAGTCAACCTCGCCTATTTCGGCGCCTCAGGTCAGGTGGTGCTCAGCACGACCCAACTGGACAAGACGCGCGAGGCTCTCGGGCTCTGACCCCAGCGGCCGCCCCTCCTCGATCACGAGCGGAGCGGAAACTCCGCTTGCACTTCCCAGGAGTCGATCTCCTGGGATCCCGCCATCAGCCAGACCCGATCAGCTCGAGCAGGGATGGGGAGCTCGGCAGCCACAGCCTCGGCCGCGGCCTCCATGTCCCTGCGTGGACAATTCTGGGCGATGGTGAGATGGGGGACGACCTCGTCGAATTCGCCCTCGTAGGGCGGGAACTGTGGCCACTCGGCGAGCACCAGGTCGATCAGTTGCATGAACGGCTCCGCCGGCTTAGGTTCCGCCCACACCACGTCCGCGCCGAACCAGCGCACCCCGCTCAGTTCGTAGTCGAATCCGCTCACCCCAGAGAAGACGGCGTCCAGTTCGTCGATCAGGGCTCCGTCGATCTGCCCAGGCGGCACGAATGGATAGACGAGCGTCACGTGGGCGGGAATCCCTAGCCGACACGCCGGGTCCAATCGCGTTCTCCACGATCCGACCACCGATTCGGCCATCGGCACCGGAACCACCAGAGCAGATTCGGCCTCCTGTCGGACCGACACACCACCTCCCGCGATCGCGTCCCGCCGTTTGGTGTAAGTAGGTGAATCTCTCAGCGATGCCGTCGGGGTTTAGCCGGCGGCGGGTAGTTGGGGTTGGTTCACCTCCTTGTCGGGTTGATCTTGGTGCATGGTGTGGATGAGCGCCATTGATTCTTCGCCGAGGTAGCGGCGGTCGCTGACTTGCCATTCGTCGTGTTGTTCTGAGAGGACGGATCCGACGAGGCGGAGGATGGAGGCGTCGTCGGGGAAGATGCCGACCACGTCGGCTCGTCGTTTGATTTCTCGCATGAGCCGTTCGAGGGGGTTGGTGGACCAGATCTTTTTCCAGTGGGGGTGGGGGAAAGCGGCGTAGGCGGTCACGTCGGCTTCAGCCTCGATGAGGAGGTCGGAGACGGCGGGGTGGCGGTCTCTGAGCATGTCGGCGACGAGGCGAAGCTGGTCCCGGGTGGATGCCGGGTCGGGTTGAGCGAAGATGGTTCGTACGGTGGCAGCCACCATTTCGGCGTGGCCTCTGGGCACCCGGGCTAGGAGGTTGCGCATGAAATGGACCCGGCACCGCTGCCAGGACGCTCCCGAGAACGTCTTTCGTATCGCGGCTTTGAGTCCGGTGTGAGCGTCGGAGATGACCAGCACCACCCCGTGCAGGCCCCGCTTTCTGAGGCGCCTGAGGAAGGTGGTCCAGAACACTTCGTCCTCGCTGTCGCCCACGTCAAGGTCCAATACTTCCCGGTTGCCGTCTGCTGCCACCCCAGTTGCGACCACAACCGCCCGGGAGACGACTCGGTGGTCTTTGCGGCCGTTGAGGTAGGTGGCGTCGACGAACACGTACGGGAACTCGATGTGATCGAGGGTCCGGTCCCTGAACGCGGCGACTTCTTCGTCGAGCTGCTCACAGATCCGAGACACCGTCGACTTGGAGATCCCCGACGACACCCCCAGAGCCCGCACTAGGTCATCGACCTTTCGGGTGGAGGTGCCGGTCACATAGGCGGTCATGATCACCGCCCACAATGCCCGGTCCACCCGCCGGCGCGGCTCCAGCAGCGACGGGAAGAACGCCCCCTCCCGCACCTTCGGGATCCGCAATTCAACATCGCCCGCCGGAGTGGACAACACCCGAGGGCGTGACCCATTCCGCTGATTTGTCCTCGTCTCGGTTCGCTCATGAGGAGCAGCGCCGATCGCCTCAGTCAACTCGGCGTCGATCAGTTCTTGAAGGGCCTTCTCCACCAGGTCACGGAACAAGAACCGGACCTCGTCACCGCCAAGCTCCGCGACGAGCTCAGCCAATCGGGCATCATGGCTCTGGGCCATCGTGTGTCTCCTTTCGAGTCCACTGCAGATGAACTCGCTGAGGATTCCACGGTGGCCCCTTCAGACCACGGATCTACTTACACCACTCGATGGGACGCTTACGATCAACTGGCTCCGTGGAAGCCCGTACTGGCTCTTTCCTGTTGCTGAATCGGTCAAATAACGGGGGGTTAGTGTCGCCCTCGATTGCGCGGCTTTGTTCGGCGAGGTTGGATTTCGGTGATCGACGATCCTGCAGGTCGCGCCGGTAGAGTCCACGACGATGAGCGGACCTCGCAATACGAACTCGGCGGTCGGATCGGTTGCAGACGTATTGCGGGCCGAGATCATCAGCGGTGACCTGAGGCCCGGCGATCACCTCCGCGAAATCGTGATTGCTCGGCGGTTTGGAGTCACCCGGG
>DASVBU010000040.1:0-113223 GCA_036375695.1 Acidimicrobiia bacterium
CTCACCCCTTTCCCGGCACCTCCTGGTTCCGGGAAGCTTCACATGTCAAATATGGGCCCCTGACTTCGCCCGCCGGGGCTTGGAGGTGGCATTGGTCGGAGACCCCTGCCCCACGGTTGCGACAGCTTCCAGCCTTCAGCAATCTAGACCCCGGGGTTACGCTGAACAAGAGGGAAGGGGACACCATATGCCGCGTCACGCGCGCAACGACCACGGTACGCTGTCATGACCGTGGACGTCAGGGCGCTCCAGGAGAAGATCTCGAGACTCGACGGGGTCGAAGCGGCCCGGGTCGTGGCCTCGAACGGTCACGTGGAAGAAGTCCACGTCCTGGCACGCCGCACCAAACCCGCCAAGCAACTGGTCCGGGACGTCCAGTCCCTCGCTCAGGCGGTGTTCTCGATCAATCTCGACCGTCGTGTGGTTTCGGTGGTCCAGCTGTCGGACGCCGACCTGGACCAGGGCCTGCGGCCGGCCCTGGTGGATGTGTCCGAGGTGCTGGAGGGGACGAAGGCGGAGGTCACGGTCACTCTCCGCTGGCAGGACAGCCTCCTCCTTGGCAAGGCGACCGGCGCCGCGGCCAATTCCATTCGCCCGCGTCTCGTCGCCGAGGCCACCATCGGCGCCATCCGCCAGGCCGTCGACCCGTCGGTTGCCTTCGGTGTCGGGTCGGTCGACGTGGTCACCCTGGGCAGCCGTCGCATGGCCATCGCCCAGATCGTGCTCATGACCGAGGCCAGGGAGCGGATGCTCATCGGTGCCGCCTACGTGGATGAGGACGACACCAAGGCGTCGGTCCGGGCCGTGCTCGACGCCCTCAACCGGTTCCTGCCCGACCTCAAGACGGAATGACCGGGCGAGCGGTCGCATCACCCCACCGTCTCTCAGCCGAGGCCGGTCGCCGGATCCTCGAAGCCGGTGGCAACGCGGTCGACGCCGCCATCGCCATCGTCGCCGCACAGGGCGTGGTGGCCCCGGAGACTTGCGGGCTCGGTGGCGACCTCTTCGCCCTGATCCATCGACCGGGCTGGGACAAGCCCCTGGCCCTCAACTCGTCCGGGCGGGCCGGATCCAACGCCGACGGGTCCGAGCTCGCCAAACAGGGGCTGCGGGACATCCCCGCGGATCACCCGCTCGTCGTAACCGTCCCCGGATGTGTCGACGGTCTGGTCACCCTAAGTCAGGAGCTCGGGAGTATCCCGCTGGGCGATGCCCTCGCACCTGCCATCGAGCTCGCCCGCGACGGCTTCCCGGCTTCGACCGAGCAGTCCCGAGCCTTCACCATCCAGGCCGACCGCTACCGGGACAATCCTGCCGTCGCTTGCTTCTACCCCGGGGGCCGTCCCGTGGCGCCCGGCGATCACGTCACGCGCCCCGAGCTGGCGGCGACCCTCGAAGCACTGGCAGAGACGGGTGAGCGGGACACCTTCTATCTGGGGCCACCCGGCGAGGACATCGTGGAGGCGCTCGGCGGCACGATCACCATGGACGACCTCGCCAAGACACAGGCCGAGTGGGTCGAGCCCGTGGCCCTGGAGACTTTGGGGCACGTCGCCTGGACGATCCCGCCGAATTCCCAGGGCTATCTCGGCCCGGCGACGCTGGCTGTCTTCGAGATGCTCGACCCGCCCGACGATCCCGACGACCCCCGATGGTGGCACCTGCTCATCGAGTCATACCGATGCATCGCCTGGGAGAGGGACGACGTGGTCACCGACCCCGGCACGGCGCCGCTGACCCCTGGGCTGCTGGTGGACCGGGATCGTCTCCGCCGATGGGCCGAGACGATCGGCGAGCGGGCCGGCAGCTGGCCCGACACACCGCACCGAACCCATGGGACCGCCTACATGTGCGCCGCCGACACCGACGGGATGGGCGTTTCGATCATCCAATCCAACTACTACGGAACCGGTTCACCCTTCGGCGCGGCCCGATCGGGTTTCCTGCTCCACGACCGCGGCCGGGGGTTCACCCTGACTCCCGGGCACCCCAACGAGGTACTGCCGGGCAAACGGCCCATGCACACCCTCTCCCCGACACTCTGGACGAGGGGATCCGATCCCGCCTGGCTGATCGGAACCCGGGGCGGCGACATTCAGCCCCAGCTGGTGGCCCAGCTGGCGGCACGCATCGTCGGGGCCCGGATCGATCCCGCCACCGCCCAGACGATGCCGCGCTGGGCAATGGCCGAGTTCGGGCCGGGGAGTGGGTCCCGCGTCAGGGTCGAGCCGGACACGCCCACAGCCGTCGTCGAAGACCTGCGGGAACGGGGTCATGAGATCGAAGTCGTCGACGGGCCTCAGACCGGCTGGGGGCCCATGTCTGTGATCGGGCTGGACGGTGACGTGCGCGTAGCCGCCAACGACCCCAGGGTCGACACCACCGCCGCGTACGTCTTCTGAGATCCGTCAGCCCGTCAGGTCGCTGAGGACCTGGGCCACCGCATCCGGATCCGTTTGGAGGACCCCGCCGATCGTGTAGAAGCCAACCCGCTGCACCCGGGCGCCATAGCGCTCCCGGATCGCCTTCCCGACCTGATCTACCGGAGCGACTATCCCCACCTCGGCCACCATCTCATCCGTGATCAGCTCGGCCATGCGGGCCCACTCGCCGCGGCGTGACATGGCGTGGAGTTGGTCCCCGACGTCCCAGCCGCTGGCGTCGAGCACCGCTCGATACGACGGCGTCGAGGCATAGAAGGCGATCTGCTGCCGGATCGCCGCCATCGACTGCTCCACCTCCGAGTCGTCGTGACCGGTGGCGACGAAGATCGAGGACGCCCGGATCACGTCGTCCAGCGACCGACCGGCCGACTCCGCCCCCGACCGCATCGCGGGGAGGACGACATCGTCCAGGTATCGCACCGTGTGGAACGGGTGGACATGGAAGCCGTCGCACACCTCCCCGGCGAGACGACTCAGACCCGGACCGACTCCGGCGATGTAGACGGGAACGTTCGGGGTGGGGATCGGCCCGGGGTCGAAGAAGGGCGTCATCAGGGTGAACTGATAGAACTCGCCCTCGTACCGGAGCGGGGTCGAGTTCTGCCAGGCGTCCCAAATCGCCCGCAGCGCCAGGATGTAATCCCGCAGCCGCGCGCCGGGGCGATCCCATACGGTGGAGAAGCGTCGGGTGATGTGGGCCCTGACCTGCGTGCCCAGCCCCAGATGGAAGCGGCCCCCGGTGAGCCGCGCCAGGTCCCATGAAGTGTGGGCGACGACCATCGGGGACCTGGGGAATGCCACCACGATTGCCGTGCCCAGCTCGAGCTCCGGCTCCTCCATCCCCGCCACGATCAGCGGGAGGAACGGGTCGAACTGTGTCTCTGCGGTGAAGAACCCGTGGTACCCGAGACGACGGGCCTCCCGAGCCGCCTCGGTCGCCTGCTGTGGCGGTCGCCCTGCGAAGTAGAAGTCGGCTTTCACGGACTCAAGGTACCAAGTACCCCGTACCCCGTACCTCGACGGACAGGCATTTCCGGGCAAGACGCCACCGCCCGTTGTCGGGGTACGAGGTATGAGGTTCGGGGTACCCTTCTTTCAAATGAAGCGCTTGGCCAAGCTGCTCGGGATCCTCGGTGGTATCGCCGCAATCGTCTGGGCGGTCCGCGATCGTTTCATCTCCGTGGCCATCTCACGCGAGCCAGAGCCGCCTTCGTTCCGAGTGCCTGCCCCCGAAACCGACCCCGCGGTCGACTCCCTCGACGGAATCGGGCCCGTGTTCGCCAAGAGGCTCGCCGACGCCGGCATCGGAACCGTGTCCCGTCTCGCCCAGGCATCGCCGGATGCCGTGGCCGAAGCGGCGGGTGTCAGCTCCGCCCGGGCCCGGTCGTGGATCGACCAGGCGTCCGGACGGGTCTGATTGCCCTATCTCCACGAACCCGAGGCCCTGGCCGACCTGGTCGGCGACGGTCCGTCGTATCGCGTCGACCAGCTCCGAGGCTGGCTCTACGGCACCCCTGTGCTCGACCCGGCCGAGATGACCAACCTCCCCCGGGAGCTACGGGAACGTCTCGATCCTCTCTGGCCCTTCGAGATCGAGATGGAGCAGACAGCCGACGGCGGGGCGACCAGGAAGTGGCTGTTCCGTGCCGGCGACGGTGCCGCGTTCGAGGCCGTGCTCATGGGCTACCCGCGACGCGTCACCCTCTGCATCTCCAGCCAGGCCGGCTGCGCCCTCGGCTGTACCTTCTGCGCCACCGGGCAGTTCGGGTTCGAGCGGCACCTCCAGGCCGGCGAGATCGTTGCCCAGGTCGCGTATGCCAAGGCGTTCCTCCGCCGCCACGGCCTGCCCAACAGCCCGAACCGTCTCACCAACGTCGTCTTCATGGGAATGGGCGAGCCGCTCGCCAACTACGACCGCGTTCGGGAGGCGATCCGGCGCATGGTCGAGGTCATGGGCATGTCGGCACGGTCGATCACCGTCTCCACCGTGGGGATGATCCCCGGCATCCGCCGGCTGACCGAGGAGCCCTGGCCGGTGTCATTGGCGGTCAGCTTGCACGCAGCCGACGACGAGCTTCGCACCTCGCTGGTGCCCATCAACCGTCGATACCCCATCGAAGACCTGGTCCAGGCGGCCCGGCATTACTACGAGAAGAAGGGCCGCCGGGTATCGATCGAATGGACGATGATGGACGGGGTCAACGACACCGATGACCAAGCGGTGAAGCTGGCGTCGGTCGCCCGTCGTCTACGTGCGCATGTCAACCTGATCGCGCTCAATCCAACGCCGCTGAGCGCCGAACGCGCTTCCACCGAGCCCGCGATCGAGCGTTTCGCCAGGCTCCTCGGCGACCTGGGCGTCAACGTCACGGTGCGTGACACGAGAGGCAAGGACATCGATGCCGCCTGTGGCCAGCTCCGTATTCGGTCTGGACAACGGCGATCCACGAGTTAGGCTCGTTTTTCGCGGAGTGGAGTCCGGGGGCTGAAGGAGTCAGCTTCATGCCCGACCAGCGCATGCCACGGCATCGCATGCAGGGTCGTCGCCGCGTCCGCGCCGTAGCTGCCGGCGTGACGCTGGCAGTGGTCACCACGGTCTTCTCTCTCGACTACACCGTGCAACGCGGAGACACCCTGTGGCAGATCGCCCACGACAACGGTGTCACGGTGGCCGACATGGCCAAGACCAACGGCATCGAGAACCCGGACCTGATCTTCCCCGGCCAGGTCCTGGTCATCCCCGGGAAGGAGACAGCCAAGGCCACCCCGCCCAAGGAGGTCGTTCACGTCGTACAGGCCGGCGAGACCCTGGCGAAGATCGCATCCAAATACGGCTCCACCGCATCGGCCATCGCCAAGGCGAACGACATTCGCAACGTCAACCTGATCCGGCCGGGCCAGAAGTTGGTCATCCCGGGAATCGCGGCTTCCGGTGGCACGACCGACTCGGCGGTCCGCACCGACCGGTATCACGTCGTCAAGTCGGGCGAGACGCTGGCGAGCATCGCCTCCAAGTCGGGTGTGAGCCCGGATCAGATCGCCAGGGCCAACGGCATCGTCGACGGGATCATCTACACGGGAACCCGCCTCTTCCTCGACGGCCCGGTCTACAAGTGGAAGGGCGAATCCAAGCGCACCTACACGGTCAAATCGGGTGACCGGCTCGCTTCGATCGCCGAGGCCCACAAGACGACCGTGGACAGCATCGTCAGGCTCAACAATCTCTCCAACCCGAACCTGATCAAGGTGGGCCAGCAGTTGATCATCAACACCGCCGGGTGGGTCTGCCCGCTCGATTCCTCCACCTTCTTCAACGACTGGGGATTCCCCCGTGGAGGCGGCAGGTACCACGAGGGCAACGACATGTTCGCCAAGCGAGGCACACCGGTCCGGGCTCCGGTCTCGGGGACCGTGAAGCAGGTGGTGGGCAAGATCGGGGGCAACCAGGTCAACCTCCACGGCGACGACGGTGTCATGTACCTGGCGAGCCATCTCGACAAGTTCGGCAAGTCCGGTCGTGTCGCAGCCGGCGACGTCATCGGCTACGTGGGCAACACGGGCAACGCCGCAGGAGCGAGCCCGCACCTCCATTTCGGCATGTACATGCATGGCGTGGTGATCAACCCCTATCCCACGCTCCTCGAACACGGCTGCCGATAGAGGGCCGGGCGGCCGGGCCTACTGCGTCGGGCGGACCAGCCCGAAGCGGTCCCTGGTCGTGACGTAGTCGTTGCCGGCAAGCCGGCCCACCGCGGCCAGAGCGTCATGGTCGACCCGCGTCCCGTCGAGGACGTCGATCCTGACGTGGATCGCCACCACCTCTCCGAACACCACCCGGGTTCCCGTGTCCCCGCCCAGATCCAGGGCGTCGACCACCCGGCACTCCAGGTTGGCCGGAGCTTCGTCCACCATCGGCGCCGAAGTGACGTCCCCGTACCAGGTGGTCAACCCGCACATCTCGAACTCGTCGACCCCGGCCGGGTAGCTGTGAGACGTGGCATTCATGGCCTCGGCGACGTCCTCTGAGACGATGTTCACCGAGAACTCGCCCGAAGCCTCGGCGTAGGCGGCGGAGTCCTTCAACTCCCCCGCCCGACGACCCGAGGCGAACATCACTGCGGGCGGACGGCTCGAAACCATGTTGAAGAAGGAGTAGGGCGCGAGGTTGTTGGTCCCGTCCGGTCTTCGGGTCCCGATCCAGCCGATCGGACGAGGCACGATCAGCCCCGACAGGAGCTTGTAGACGTCCCGTTCCTCGAGACGGGACGGCCGGAACTCCTGCTTCACGACATCACCTTCCACAGATGGTCGATGCGGATCGCACCTGCCCGCAGCATCCGGGTGTGGAAGGTCTTGAGGTCGAATTCCGGGTCCGATTGAGCCGCCGAACGGATGCGGAGGATCTCCCGCTCACCCACCTTGTAGGAGATCGCCTGGGCGGGCCAGCCCAGATACCGCTTCACCTCCGACTCGGCGACATCGGGAGCCTGGAGACCGATGTGGGTCATGTAGTCGACGGCCCGCTCGTACGACCACGGTTCCCCGGCGTGGAGCGGGGCATGGTCCGGGATGCGGTAGCCCAGGTGGTTGCCGATGTCCACCACGACGCGGGTGGCACGGAAGAGCTGACTGGCGAGAAGACCGAGCCGGTACTCGGGCATCTCGAAGTACCCCAGCTCGTCCATGAGGCGCTCGGCGTAGAGAGCCCACCCTTCGCCTGCGCCGGAGTACCAGACGTACATCCGCTGGAACCGGGAGAGGCGCTCCCGCTCCGCCAGGGCGTAACAGACCTGCAGATGGTGCCCGGGGAAGCCCTCGTGGTAGGCGGTGGACACCTCCTGCCAGTAGGGCAGGCTGGCTCTCGCCCCGGGGACGTACCAGATGGACCCGGCACGCTGCCAGTCCTCCGACGGACCGACGTACGACGCCCCGAGTGGCCCGCCGGGAGGGGCGATGCTCACGGTGATGCGCTTCATGTCCGGCGTCAGGTCGAAGTGGGTCCCGTCCAACTGCGAGATCGCCTGGTGCTGGATGGCGGTGACGAAGGAGACGAACTCGTCGCGGGTGCCGGCGCAGCGGGCGGGGTCGTTCTCGAGCATGTCGATCACCTCGGGCAAGCTCTTCCCCGGATCGACCTCGGCAGCGGTCTTCACCATCTCCTCCCGAAGACGGTGCACCTCGTCCCAACCCCAGGCGTAGGTCTCCTCGAGATCGAGGTCCGCCCCGATGAACCGCTCCACCCCCATGCGGTAGCGCTCCGCGCCCAAACCGTCGGCCTCCGCCGCCATCGGGAGCAGCGAGTCGCGGAGGAAGCCGGCGAACTCGCCGCACGCAGCCCGGACCGCCTGCACCGCCGCGGTCAGTTGGACGGTGTCCCTTCCGGCCCGCTCGGCCTCATGGAGCAAGCCGAGGAATCTCGATTCGTCACCGGCCGCCTCGCTCGCCTGATCCATGACCGACTCGACCTGTCGACGGGCGGCGACCTCCCCCCTGGACAGACCCACACGCAGCGAGTCCTGGTAGCCCTGGAGCATGACCGGGAAGCCTTCGAGCCGTGAGGCGATGTCGCTCCACCCTTGGTCGCTGTTCTTGTCCATGACGTCGAACACGTCGCACATCCACTGGAAAGGGGAGTCGATGTGGTTCAGGTCCCACGACCACTTGCCGGCCTCGTGCTCGGCCAACCGGGTGTCCAACCACCCCGTCACCACCTCGGTTGCGAAACGCTGGATCGGGTCCTCGTGCCCCAGATGTTCTCCCAGCTCTCCTCGAGTGGAGCGGAACAGCTCCGTGCGGGCCACCTCACCATCGGGCGAGTAGTCGGTGGTGAGATGCTCCCGCCCGGCGACGCCGTGGATGGTGGCGAAGATCGGGTCGAGGTCGGCGTATGCCTCGGTGAGGCGGTCGGATATCTCGAACGGTGAAGGCATGATCAGGCCACGGTAACCGGCCCGTTAGATTCCCGTTCCGGTGGATGACCTGATCGCTGTCAGAGAGGACGAGGCGTTCGACGTCGACGCTCTGGTCGCCTGGATGGCCGATGTCGGGGGTCTTCCAGGCGGATTCCCGCAGGTGACCCAGTTCTCGGGCGGCAAGGCGAACCTCACCTACCTGATGACCTTCCCCGGTGGCGAGGAGTTGGTGCTGCGCCGCCCTCCCCTGGGTCCGCTGGCCGAGGGGTCCCACGACATGGTGCGCGAGCACCGGGTCCTCTCCCGTCTCTGGCGATCCTTCGACAAGGCGCCCCGGGCAGTGGCGCTGTGCGACGACCCCTCGGTGATAGGCACTCCCTTCTTCATCATGGAGCGACGACCGGGTGTCGTCGTCCGGGGCAAGGTGCCGGAGCGGTTCGGTGGCGGCGACGACGCCGAGGCCAACCGGAGGCTCTCGACGGTGGTCATCGACACGCTGGTACAACTCCACGCAGTCGACCCGGCATCGTGCGATCTCCACGACCTGGGTCACCCGGATGGCTACCTGCTGCGGCAGGTGGAGGGCTGGGCGAGACGCTGGGAGAAGGCGCGGTTCGCGGAGATCAGCGTCGCAGACGAGGTCGGGAAATGGCTCGCCGACCACATGCCGGAGTCACCACCCTCCACCCTGCTCCACAACGACTGGCGTCTCGACAACATGGCGGTCTCCCCGGACGACCCGGGCGTGTGCGTGGCGGTCTACGACTGGGACATGTGCACCCGGGGCGATCCGCTCACCGACCTGGGCACCCTGATGGGCACCTGGTTCGACGCTGGGGAGGCGCCACCCGAGCTGTCGATGATGCCCACCACCGCGCCCGGCTGGCTGAGCCGATCGGACGCCGTGGAGCGATACGCCAGCCTCACCGGCCACGACGTGTCCGCCATCGACTGGTACCTCGTCTTCGGAGCCTGGAAGATGGGCGTCATCCTCGCCCAGATCCACGTCCGCTGGCTTCGGGGCCAGACCAAGGACGACCGCTTCGCCACGCTGGGAGAGGGCGCAAGGCGCCTCTTCGAACTGGCCGCCCAGCGGAGGCCCTGAGGCGCGAGGTGAATCCGCAAACAAGGGTTACCTGGCCCGCTTCGCTCGCGCCCCCTCCCCCCCTCCGGGTACTCCCCCACTCCGCTGACCGCTCCGTGGGGGAGAAATCCGAACCAAGTACCAAGTACCAAGTTCCGCCGCTTCGCGGCGTCTAGTAGTCGATCCCCCGGCGCGCCGCGATCCCGGCGTCGAACGCGTGCTTCACCTTGCGCATCTCGGTGACCGTGTCGGCGATATCGACGATCTCCGGCGGAGCGTCCCGACCGGTCATGATCAGGTTCACCTTGTCCGGTCGCCCTCGGATCGTGGCGACCACCTCGTCGAGCGGGATCCAACCCCAATTCACCGGGTAGGTGACCTCGTCGAGCACCACCAGTTCGTAGTCGCCCGACTCGATCACCTTGCGGGCGTGTCGCCAAGCCTCAACCGCAATGGCACGACTCCGATCCATGTCGTCGGAGTCCCAGGTGAAGCCGTCACCGAGTGTCCACCAGTCGACGCCGAGATCTCGTGCGACCTTCTCCTCCCCCACCCCCCAGTCCTCCGACTTGAGGAACTGCACCACCGCCACCTTCCAGCCCCGAGCAACCGCCCGCATCACCGTGCCGAAGGCGGCGGTCGACTTCCCCTTCCCGTCCCCGGTGTTGACCAGGACGAGCGACGACGCGCGGACCGTCGCCTTGGGTGGCGGTGTGGTGGGAGGCTCGGCGGTCATGAGCCGATCCTACGGGGCAGCACGGCCGGTCCGTCCGGCCCTTCGACAACGGACACCGATCCGCCGTAGTGGGGCCGGAGAACCTCTTCGGTGAGCACAGAACCGATCGGGCCCTGGGCCGCCACCTCACCCGCCGACACGAGAACGAGCCGGTCGCAGAACCGGGCGGCGAGTGTCAGGTCGTGGATGGCGGTCACCACGGTGAGCCCGCCCGCACGTCTCAGCTCCTCCACCACCTCGAGGACCTCGACCGCGTGACCCAGGTCGAGGTTTGCGGTGGGCTCGTCGAGAAGGAGCACCGGTGCCTCCTGGGCGACGGCACGGGCCAGGACCGCCCGCTGCGCCTCACCGCCGGAGAGGGTGGCGAGCGTCCGCGACGCCAGACCGGTGAGATCGAGACGGTCCAGCGCGTCGGACACCACGGCGCGGTCCCTCGGTCCCTCGGTGCTCAGGTAACCGATGTGGGGTGACCGCCCGAGCATCACGTACTCGGCCACGGTCATGTTCTCCGGCATCGCCGGGCGCTGTGGCATCCATGCCACGTCGAGACCGGGGCGTCGGCGCCCGTTGCGCACCGTCACCGTCCCCAGATGGTCCACCAGCCCGACGGCCGTCTTGAGCATCGTCGACTTGCCGGCGCCGTTGGGGCCGATGAGGCCGAGCCACTCCCCGTCGCCTACTTCGACGGTGACGGGCCCCAGCACCTTGCGTCCGTCGAAGGCCACCTCGACCTGTTCCCACCGGATCACGTCGTCCTCCCCATGGTCCTGAGGACGAGCACGAAGAAGGGGGCGCCGAGGAACGCGGTGACCACGCCGATGGGAAGCTCCGCCGGCGACATCAGCGTCCTCGCCCCGAGATCGGCGAGCATGAGGAATCCCGCTCCGAACAGGGCCGACAACGGGACGATCACCCGGTAGCTCCACCCGAAGACCAGCCGGACGGTGTGGGGAACGATGATCCCGACGAAGCCGATCAGCCCGCTCACCGACACCGCGGCACCGGTGGCGAGCGTGGCGGCGACCACCACCACGGCCCGTACGCTGTCGACCCGCACACCGAGCGACGCCGCCTCTTCGTCGCCGAGACGCAGCACGTCGAGCAGGCGGCTGGCGCCGACCACCACGCCTCCGGCGACGACCGCGTACGGGATCAGGGTGGCGACCTCCGCCCACCCCACGGTGGTGAGCCGGCCCAGGATCCACGAATACACCTCACGGAGCACCTCGACCCGGCGTTGCAGGAGGAAGGTCTGGACGGCCGTGGCGAAAGCCGAGACCGCCACACCGGCGAGGATCAGGGAGGTAGTGGTCCGGCCGCCCACGGATCTCCCCAGCAGATAGGTGATCCCGACTGCGAGTAGCCCGCCGAGGAATGCGAGGGGTGCCACCCAGACCCGGTCGAGCCCTGCCGCGAAGGCGAGCGTCGCCCCGAGACCGGCCCCGGCGGCGACGCCCAGGAGGTAGGGGTCGGCCAGAGGGTTGCGGAAGACCCCCTGGTAGGCGGCGCCGGCAAGGGCCAGGGTCGCACCGACCACTGCGCCCAGCACCACCCGGGGCAGGCGGATCTCGAAGAGGATGGTCTCCCCCGTCGCGTCGAGACCGCCACCCAGGTCCACGCCGGGAATCAGGTCCGCCAGGCTGGCGAGGACCTGGCCCGGATCGAGGCCGGCAGGACCGAGGGCCAGGCCCATCAGCGTCGCCACCGCGAGGACGACGACACCGATGACCATGGGCCAGAGTCGGCGGACCGGCCCGACAGGGGTCTCGCTCAACCCGCGGGCTCCGTCTCCAGGGCGAGGATGGCGTCGGCGACACTGCGAGCGAAGTCGACGACCCTCGGCCCCCACCTCGAGGCGACGTCGGAGTCGAGCGGGAAGACCCGGCCCTCCTGGATCGCGGTCAATGCGTCCCATCCGGGTCGCTCCTCGAGAGTCTCGGCTGTCACGCCATACCGGGTGTCGGCCAGGAAGATGAGATCCGGATCGGCCGCCACGATGTACTCACTGGAGAGTTGCGGATAGCCGAAACCCTCTGGGTCGGCCTCGTCGGCGACGCTGACGAGCCCGAACATCCCGTACACCTGGCCGAAGAACGTGTGCGAGGTGATCGAGTAGAGCATGTCGTCGATCTCGTGGAAATAGGTGAGCCCCTCGGCCCGGTCACCCACCTCTTGGTCGATCGCCTGCAAGTCGGCCTGCATCTGCGACACCAGTTCTGCCGCCTCGGCGATCCGGCCGGTAGCCGCGCCGAGAACCTCGATCTGGGTGTAGGTGCCGTCGAGATCGAGTGACGCTCCCTGCAGGATGACCGGCACACCAACCGCTTCGAGACCCGCCACCAGCTCGCCGGGGTCGTAGGAAGCGATGACGAGGTCGGGCTCGTACGACACGATGGCCTCGATGTTCGGGGTGAAGCCCGAGAGGTCGGTCATCGGCGCCTCGGGCGGAAAGTTGGACTGGTCGTCGACCGCCACCACCTGGTCACCGGCGCCGATGGCGAAGAGGATCTCGGTCGCCACCGACGACAGGGAGACGATCCGGTCCGGCCGCTCCACGACGGCCACCTCCCCGTTGTCGGCCGTCACCGTCACCGGGAACGCCCCGGCCCCCGTGGTGGTGGTCGATGCGGCGACCGTGGTCGACGGGTCGGTGCGAGCTGTGGTGGCGGTAGTGGTGGTGGGGTTTCCACCGGTGGCGCATCCCGCCACCAAGAGCAACGCCCCGAAGAGGGCCTTCTTGCGCATGGCACATCCTCCTGTCCGGAGGATGAAGAGGTCGGTGGGCGGACCCACGGTTCCGTCTTCATCCGAGACTTCCACGTGGCCCTGGGGTCAGGCGACCTGGCTCGTCCCCTTGCGGGGCTTCACAGTTGCGGGACAGCTCCGGATTCGCACCGGATTCGCTGGCCACAGGGCACCCGCCAATTGCGGCGAGCCCGGTCACTGTACACGAGGACGCGGGTCGTCCCGCCGCGTCTCAGGAGGGGTCTTCGTCGGCTGGGCGCTCGCCCAGCGTGACGTCGACGGTGAACTGATCGTCGCCCCTCAGGACATCGAGGGTCACCGTCTCGCCGGGACGGTGAGCCCGCACCTGGGCGACCAGGTCGCCACGGCTGAAGACGTGGACGCCTTCGACGGCGATGATCACGTCGCCGACGCGAAGACCCGCATCGTCGGCCGCGCTCCCGGCGGCCACCTCCACGACCCGGGCACCCGCCCGTTCGGTGGTGGCGTTTTCGATGGTGACCCCGAGGAACGGGGTCGGGATGGGCTCCCCGGCGATGAGGGCGTTGGCGTACTCGACCACCGTGGAGCTGGGCACGGCGAATCCGACACCGTCGTTGGCGCCGGACAGCGTGAAGATCGACACGTTGATCCCGATGACCTCACCGTCCCGGTTGATCAGGGCGCCACCCGAGTTGCCGGGGTTGATGGCGGCGTCGGTCTGGACCATGGCGGCACACGTCTGGCCCCCGCAGTTGGTCTGGTCGACTGCGGAGACGATGCCGGCGGTGACGGTCTGGGCGAGGCCCCAGGGGCTGCCCACGGCGATGGCGAGCTGCCCGACGCGGGGCTTCTCGGTGTTGAAAGTGGCCGCGGGCAGGCCGGGCGGCGTGGCCTCGATGACGGCGATGTCCACCTCGGGCGCGGACCCGACGACGCGGCCGGTCGTCAGCCGGCCGTCACTCCACCGCAGACGGACCTCTTCGTGCTCGCCGACGACGTGGGACGCGGTGATGACGTGGCCCTGGTCGTCGAAGATGACGCCGGAGCCGACGCCGGTGGGAGTCTGGATGAAGACCACCGACGGCAGGATCACCTCGGCGGCATCCGCCACCGGCTCGTCGGAGGTGGCTCCCGGGTTGGTGACCCGGACCTCGGGGACCGTGGTCGTGGGCGCGGCCGTCTCGGGCTCGGAAGGCTCGGGCGGGTACAAGAACCAAACCAGGGCCACGACCGCCGCGACCCCGACGAAGTACGCGAGGACGCCCAATGGGCCGTGCACCCATGAGGAGCGTCGGGATTCGTTCATCGCCTATATGACGATATGACGAACCCGGAATTAAGTCTCAGCCGGCCGCGACGGCCTCCGGTTGCTTGGCGCCGATCCGCTCGCCCGTCCCGGGGTCGAAGAAGTGGAGCTTGGCGGTGTCCACCACCAGCTCCACGGTGTCCCCGGTCTTCGCCATCACGTCGGGGCTGACCCTGGCGACGAAGTTGGTCTTGCCACCGAGATCCGAGGCGTCCCGGCCCGTGTCGGCGAGGAGCTCCTCGATGTCCGGGGTGACCACCGGCGCCCGATCGATGGTGAAGTGGACGTAGGTGTCTGCACCGAGCATCTCGGAGACCTCGACCACCGCGGTGATCGACCGCTCCGGATCCCGGCCCGCCACGGCCGCGGCCTCCATGTTGTTGGGGCGGATGCCTATGACGAGCTCCTCGTTCATGCGGTTCTCGATGCCGGGGTGCTCCCGGAGGGCCACAGGGTCGACGAGGAGCCGGCCGGTGGGCAGCACCGCGTACACCCGGTCACCCTCGCCTTCGAGGTGCCCGTAGGTGAGGTTCATGGCCGGGCTCCCGATGAACCCGGCGACGAACAGGTTGCCCGGGCGATTGAACAGCTCCGTGGGCGGGCCCACCTGCTGCAGGTTGTAGGGAGCCCGTGGCGACACGGCGCGGAGCACGGCGACCCTGTCACCCAAGGTCATCGCCTCCACCTGGTCGTGGGTCACATAGACGGTCGTGGTGCCGAGACGCTTGTGGAGACGCTCCAGCTCGGACCGCATCTGCACCCTGAGCTTGGCGTCGAGGTTCGAGAGTGGCTCGTCCATCAGGAAGGCCGCTGGCTCACGGACGATCGCCCGGCCCATGGCGACGCGCTGTCGCTGGCCACCCGAGAGGGCGCGCGGCTTGCGATGAAGGAAGTCCTTGATCTCGAGGATCTCGGCCGCGGTCTGCACCCTCTGGTCGATCTCGGACTTGGGCAGCTTCCGCAGCTTGAGACCGAAGGCCATGTTGTCATAGACCGACATGTGGGGGTACAGGGCGTAGTTCTGGAAGACCATGGCGATGTCACGGTCCTTCGGAGGCACGTCGTTGACCACCCGATCGCCGATCTTGAGCGTGCCCTCGGTGATCGACTCCAGCCCCGCGATCATGCGGAGAACGGTCGACTTGCCGCAGCCGGAGGGCCCGACGAGGACGAGGAACTCGCCGTCCTCGATGTGCAGGTTGATGTTGCCCACCGCCCGGGTGCCGTCGGGATAGACCTTCCCCAGGCCTTCCATGGTTATCGCGGCCACTTCACCTCCTCGGAAACAGCGTCACGAACCTAGTCGAATCGGCCCGGCCGCGCCGGATCAAGGGTGGGCGACGATCACACCCTCGTGTGGCGCGACGGTCACCTTGCCGCCACCGACGGTCTCGCCTTCGCGCTCGCGGTGATGGGTGGAGAAGACCACCGTGCCGTCGGCGACGGCGACATCACCGCTGATGTCGCCGAAGTTGAGCACCACCGTCAGCTCCTCGTCGCCCCTGCTGTACACCAGGAACTGGTTGGTGACGTCGGGGTGTCCGATGAACTCCCGGCTGCGCAGCGCGTCCGACTCCCTTCTCAGCCTCAGGAGCCGCCGGTACATGTTGAGGATCGAGTCGTGGTCCTCCAGCTCGGTCTCCACGTTTACCTTCTGGTAGTCCGGGCCCAGCGGCAGCCATGGGGTCACGCCCGGCGATGTGAAGCCGGCGTTGGGACCGGGATCCCACTGCATCGGGGTCCGGCAGCCATCACGGCTCAGGTATGAGACGTTGTGACCCCACGGGTCTCGTGCGTACGCATTGGGGATGACCGTCTCTTCCATCCCCAGCTCGTCCCCGTAGTAGAGGAAGGGTGTCCCCGGGAGGGTCAAGAGCAGCAGCGCGGCGATGCGCTCGTGGCCCCTCGGGAGCCGGGTGGCGAGCCGTATCTCGTCGTGGTTGCCGAGGGTCCAGTTGGTCCAGGCACCCTCGGGCAGATGCCAGAGGACGGCCTCGATCCTGGCCCGGAGGCTGGCGGGGTCCCAGTCGGAGGCCATGAGGTGGAAGTTGAACGGCATGTGGAGCTCGTCGAGATGGCCGTAGTAGCCCGCCCACTCCGCCAGGTCGAAGATGTGGATCTCCCCCACGCTCACGGTCTCGCCATACGAGTCGAGGACCTTCCGGATCCGCCGGTGGGCCTCGTGCACGTCGGGGTGGCCGTAGTCGTAGAGATGGACGAAGTCGTCGTACGGCCCCATGTCCTTCCACGGCCGCACGTAGTCCGGCGGCACGGGCGGGTTGTCCCGGTTCTCGGGGTCCTTCATCATCTGATGCGCCGCGTCGACCCGGAATCCGTCGACACCCATGTCGAGCCAGAACCGCATGACGTCGAGCATCGCCTCCACGACCTCGGGGTTCCGCCAGTTGAGATCGGGCTGGCTCGGCAGGTAGGTGTGGCGGTACCACTGGCCGGTGAGATCGTCGTAGGTCCAAGCCGGCCCGCTGAAGACGCTCACCCAGTTGTTGGGCGGCCCGCCGTCGCGCCCGTCCTCCCACACGTACCAGTCCCGCTTCGGGTTGTCGCGGCTGGAGCGGGACTCGGCGAACCAGGGATGCTCGTCCGAGGTGTGGTTCATCACATAGTCGACGATGACCTTGAGACCGGAGGCGTGTGCCTCGTCGATCACGTCCTGGGCGTCGGCGAGCGTGCCGTAGACGGGGCCGACATCGGTGTGGTCGGAGACGTCGTAGCCCCAGTCCCGCATCGGGCTCCGGTAGAAGGGTGAGAGCCAGATGGCGTCGACGCCGAGGGTGTCGGCCAGGTAGGGGATGCGGGAGAGCAGACCGCGGAGATCCCCGAAACCGTCGTCGTTGCTGTCCTGAAAGCTGAGTGGGTAGACCTGGTAGAAGACCGCGTCCTGCCACCAGGGTCTTCTCGAATTCGCTTCGGCCATGTTCGAACCGTCAGCGTAGGGTCGGTATCGCCCGAAAACCCGCTTCTGGGCTGAGGCGGACGCCCCAGATCGGGCTTCGCGCCGGTGGAGTCCCGGTGGGCGGGCTCAGCGAGACCAGGTCGGCGTCTCGCCCGTGTCGACCTCGACCTTCCCGGATCCTCCGTCGTAGGCCGGGCGAGGGCGTCTAGTCGGGAGCCTCTCCCGGAAGGTCGTGAATCCCGAGAACCCGCTCCAGGGGGCGGTCAGCCCTTGACCGCCCCCATAGTGAAACCCGCAATGAACCGGTCGAGGAAGGCGTTGAACAGCAGCGCGATGGGCAGGGCCACCAGCACGACCGCCGCCTGAAGCGATTGCCAGAAGAACACGTCCCCGCGGATCAGTTCGGTGGGCACGCCGGTGGCGATGGTCTTCACGGCCGACGCCTTGTTGAAGGCGAGGGCGTAGATGAACTCATGCGCCGAAAGGGTGAAGGCGAAGACGACGACCGCCACTATGCCCGGGAACATCAGCGGCATGACGACGCGAGCGATGGCCTGCAGCCGGCTGTAGCCGTCGACCATCGCCTGCTCCTCTATGTCCATGGGTATCCCCTTGAAGTAGCCCATGAGCAGCCAGGACGAGATCGGGATGGTGATCGTGGGGTAGACGAGGATCAGCGACCACAGGGACTCCTGGAGACCCAGGAAGTTGATCACCCGCGTCATGGGTATGAAGAGGAGCGTCGGCGGGATCAGGTACACGAGGAAGATGGCGATGCCCAGACGCTCCCCCCAGCGAAGGCGGAGCCGGGCGAGGGCGTACGCAGTCGGCAGGGAGAGGGCGAGGGTGATCGCCGTCACGATCAGACCCACCACCAGGGTGTTCCTGACGAAGGTGAGATAGTTGGTCCCCCGGAACAACAGCTCCAGGTGCTCGAATGTCGGCGGCCGGTTGAACCAGAACGGGTTGTTGTCCCTCGAGTAGAGGTCGCTGGACTGCTTGAACATGCTGATCACGGCCCAGCTGAAGGGGAAAGCCGCGAACAGGCCGAACCCCACCGCGGCCGCGTACAGGCCGACACGGCCCAACCTGTGCCTTCTCCGGGTCCGGCGCCGGAGCTCGGCGACGTTCGCCGTCTCCCATGTCATCACAACACCTCCCGACGTCGCGCCAACCGGAGGACGATCGCGGTCAACGCCACCAGGACGGGGAACAGGAACAGGGCAACGGCGGCACCCTGACCGAGGGCCCCACCCTCGATGCCCTTGAAGAACGCCCAGGTCGGCAGGACCTGGGTCCGATTGGTCGGGCCGCCCCTCGTGAGCACGTAGATCACGCTCATGTCGGACATGGTGAGGATGACGCCGAAGAGGACGGCGACGGCGATGATCGGTGCCAGCAGCGGGATGTTGATCTCGAAGAGGCGTCGCCACGGCCCGGCACCGTCGACCTCGACGGCGTCGTGCACGTCCTTGGGGATGGCCATCATCCCCGCCATGACGATCACCGCGGCCAGGGGAGCGATCCGCCACACCTGCACGGCCACCACCGATATGAAGGCCAACGTCGGCCGGCCCAGCCAGTACATGTTCCCCTCGATCAGGCCCACCTGTCGCAGCAGCCAGTCGATCGGCGAGAACACCGAGTCCAGCGTCCACAGCCAGGTGACCGTGGCCAGCGACACCGGGGCGACCCATGGCAGGAGCACCAGGAACCTGACGAGCCACTTCCCCCTGAAGTCCTTGGTGAGGAGCTCCGCCAGACCGGTGGCGAGGATGACCACCAGCAGGTTGGAGATCACGGCGAACCAGAACGTGTTGCCGAGCGACCGTCTGAACACCGGGTCGTTGAACACGATCCGGAACGTGTCCAGCCCTACGAACTCGAGCTCCGGATTGCCCGTCGTGATGTCGGTGAAGGAGTAGATGATCGCCAGGACGAAGGGGAACCCGACCAGGGCGACGATGTAGATGATCGTCGGCGACATGAACAGGCCGGCGAGGAACCTCGGGCTGTCGGCCCAATACCTCGGAGTCTTCGCCGTCCGGGTCGTCATGACGTGATCGGTTGGGGCGGGATCTTCAGGCCGGTTTCCTTGTCGAAGAACCGCAGATCCGCCGAGGCCACCGTGAACTTGTGCATCTTCTGCTCTTCGAGTGGCACCCTGACGGTGGCCGGGAGCATGGCGATCACCTTGGTGTCCTCGAACCCGTTGATGTGCCCGTACAGATACCGCTCCGAGCCGAGGTACTCGACACGGTTGACGAAGAAGTCGAAGGGCACCCTGTCGTCCTGCTCCGCCACGCCATCGGGGAGGAAGGTCTCGGGGCGGAAGCCGAAGACGTGGTCCTTGGTCTGGAACAGGTTCATCGGTGGTGACCCGATGAACTGGGCGACGAAGGTGTCGGCCGGGTGGTGATAGACCTCCTCCGGCGTGCCGATCTGCCGGACCCGGCCCTTCTCCATGACCGCGATCCGGTCGCCCATGCCCATCGCCTCCACCTGGTCGTGGGTGACGTAGACCGTCGTGATCCCGATCTGGCGCTGGAAGCCGAGCAGGTCGTCGCGAGCGGCGGCACGCAACTTGGCGTCCAGGTTGGACAGCGGCTCGTCGAGCAGGAACACGCTGGGCTCGCGCACGATGGCGCGGGCCAGCGCCACCCGCTGCCGCTCACCACCCGAGAGTTGCCTGGGGCGCCGGTTGAGGAGATGCTCGATCCCGAACAGCTCTGCGGCCCACTTCACCTTCTCGTCCCGCTTCTCCGGCTCCACACCTTGGGCCTTGAGCGGGAAGGCGATGTTCCGGGCGACGGTCATGTGCGGGTACAGGGCGTAGGACTGGAAGACCATGGCGATCCTGCGCGCCCGCGGCGGGAGATCGGTGACGTCTTCCCCGCCGAGCAGGATCTGCCCATCCGTCGGATGCTCCAACCCGGCGATCATCCGTAGCAGCGTCGTCTTGCCGCAGCCGGATGGGCCGAGGAGGACGAGGAACTCCCCTTCCTCGGATTTGATGTCGACGCCGTCGACCGCGACGACGTCCCCGAACTCCTTGCGCAGTCCTCGGACCTCTAGGAGCGCCATGGCACGACCCTACCCATATACCTCCCCATTCTCGAAGTGCGCCGACGACCACCGGGACGGCCGGAAAGCCGCCCCGGTGGAGTCAGATCGGGTCAACCGATGAGCCCCCGTCCGCGCCAGTCGTTGAAGATGGCGGTGATCTGGGCTTCGGCCTCGGCGACGGCCTGCGCCGGGGTCATGTTCCCCTGAACGGCCTCGGCGAACATCACGGGGATGATCGCCTCGCCGAACACCTGGCCGACGGCCGGGTTGGCCGGGCCGGGATGGCCGATGTTGGTCGCCCATTCGGTGGCGTTCTTCAGGACCTGCAGCTTGGTGGGCGGGTTCGACCCGAACGGGTCGTTGTCCAGCCAGTCGTTGAGGTTCGGCACGCGCTCCGTGAACGCAGGGAAGTCGTACAGCTTGGAGTGCCACGTCACCGCGGCCAGGTTCTCCGTGTAGTGCAACAGGAACTCCTGGGCCGCGGCCACGTTCACCCCCTCGAAGTCGGGGATGATCCAGTTGTACATGACGTGTGAGGCCACGAGTGCCGTCGACGGCCCCGCCAGCGCAGAGCTGAAGTAGATGTCGTCGGCCACATCCAGCCCCTCGTCCTGAGCGGTGCGATACGCCGAGATCGAGTTGAGGATGTAGCTCAGGGTCCCCGCATTCAGGCCCTGGTTGTTCGAAGCCGCGTTCCAGGCGAAGACCTCGTCGGTCATCGCTCCCTCGTACAGCCGCTGCATGTACTCGATGGCGGCGATCGTCTCGTCCGAGTTGATCACCACCTCCTGGGCCTCGTTCTGGACCGACGCGCCGAACGACCACATCAGGGCGCGCATCGCCATGTTGGAGTCGATCTCCTGCGACATGCCGATGCCGAGCTGGACACCCTGCTCCTCGAAGATCTGACTGCCGCCTTCGAGCAGTTCGTCGTAGGTGGTCGGCCCGTTGGGAAGGCCAACGGTCTCCCAGAGGGACTTCCGATAGTCGCCCGGGTCCGGGACCCACGCCGGTGCGTAGGCGTAGTACTTCTCGGTGTGGGGGTTGAACGAAGACCGACGGGTCAGGTCGAGCATCGTCCCGTATCGGTTCTCCGCCTCGGCAACGAGGTCGGACATGTCGACCACCGACGGCTCGTGCTGGCTCAACACCGCGATGTGCTGGAACAGATCGTGCTGGGGCTGGCCCGACTGGATCTCCGACGCGATCGCGGCGGGCACATCGGCCGTGTTGATGTGGTCGATGTTGACCGTCACGCCGACCTGCTCGCCCCATGCCTTGGCGAATGGATCGAACCATTCGTCGTGGGCTGGGACGAAGTGGCTCCACAACAGGATGTTGAGCTCGCCGCTGACCGACTGGGTCGGCTCGACGAAGTTGACCTGCGGCTCACCTGCCATCCCTGCGGTGGTCGAGGAGCCCTGGCCGGCCCCGGTGGTCGTGGTGACACTGGTCGCGGGCCCGCACGCCGCGGCCAGAACCGTGGCCCCCGATAGATAGAGGAACTCCCTTCGGGTAATGCCACGCGGATACCTACGAGGGACCATCTCTCCTCCTTCGTTCCGAGGTATGCCTCATACCAAGGCCGAGGCGGTCTCATCCGAGACCGGGGCGGAACCTAGTACAAGGTTCCGACCGATGTCGGCAATCTCACCCTTTGACGGCGCCCGCCAGCAGACCGCTGGCGAAGTACCGCTGCAGGAAGAGGAACACCAACACCGGCAGGGCCATCTGGATGAAGGCCGCCGCGGTCAAGAAATGCCATTCCCCACCCAGTGAGTTCACCAACGACGCCAACTTCACCGTCATCGGGTGGTTGGGGATGTTGGGGCCCAGGAAGATCAGGGCCACGAGGAGGTCGTTCCACACCCAGAGGAACTGGAAGATCGCCAGGGACGCGATGGCCGGGACGCTCATCGGCAGCGCGAGACGGAAGAACGCGGTCATCTCGCTGGCACCGTCTATGGCCGCCGACTCGAACACCGCCCCGGGCAGGGAGCCCATGTAGTTGCGCAACAGGAACAGGGCGAAAGGGAGACCGAAGCCCGTGTGCGCCAGCCACACCGCCAGGAAGCTGCCGGCGAGCCCGGAGTCCCGGAACAGGATCTGAAGGGGCACGAAGGTCATCTGCAGCGGGACCACCAACAACCCGACCACGATGACGAACAGGGTGTTCCGGAAGGGAAACTTCATCCAGGCGAACGCGTAGGCGGCGAAGGAGGCCACCGCGATCGGGATGATCGTTGCCGGGATGGTGAGGATGAGGCTGTTGATGAACGAGTCCCCCATCCCCTGCCGGGTGAGGACGTGCCGGTAGTTCTCCAGGGTGAACTCCAGTGGCGGGTTGAACGCAGTCCACCAGCCCTCGAAGCGGATGGCGGTCTCGCTCCGGAAGGAGTTCACCAGCGTTCCGATCGTGGGGACGATCCAGAGGATCAGGATGATGGCGATGACCAGGTGGAGCGGCCAGCGGGACAGGATGGTGCGCCGGGACGACCCGGCCATGTCGGTCGCGGTGGTCATCGGATCTCCTCCTGACGCCGGAATTGCCGGATGTTGTACGCCATCACCGGGATGATCGCCGCCAGCAGGACGACGGCCACCGCACTGGCCCGGCCGTACTGGTTGAACGAGAACTGGTTCCACATCTCGAGCGCGATGACATTGGTGTCGAAGTTGCCCGAGGTCATGGCGTAGACGATGTCGAACGTCTTCAGGGCGAAGATGAGCATGGTGGTGGTGACCACGGCGAGGGTCGGAGCCAGCAGCGGGAGCATGATCCGGCGGAACACCTGCCATTCGGTGGCACCGTCGACCCGGGCGGCCTCCATCAGCTCGCGGTCGATGGACTTGATGCCCGCCGACAGGATGACCATGCAGAAGCCGACCCAGACCCAGGCAGCCACCACTATCAGCGCGAAGTTGTTCAGCCCTGGCGCCCGGACGAAGTCGATGGGCTCACCGCCGAGGGCGACGATGATGGCGTTGATCGTCCCCGTCTGCGGGCTCGGGGGGAAGTTCCACACGTACATGAACCGCCAGACGACCGAGGCGGCCACGAACGAGATCGCCATCGGGACGAAGACGATGGTCTTGGCGAAGCTCTCGTAGCGCACCCGGTCGAAGAGGGTCGCAACGATGAGACCGCCGATGACCGTGAGGGCGGTGAAGACGACCAGCCAGAGCACGTTGTTGCGGAGGGCGGTGAGGGTCTCGGGGCTGTTGAAGAACCACTCGTAGTTGTCGAGACCGATGAATGACGTCCCGGCCTGGTCGTAGAGGCTGCGGCGGATGGTGCCATAGGTCGGGTAGACGAGGAAGGTGTAGAGGAAGAGGAGTGCCGGCGCCAGCCAGAGCCACGGGCGGACCCGACGTTGCCATACCTCGGTGAAGTGCCAGGTGGTGTGCTCCATCAACACGATGTAGCCCACGAGGACGGCCGGCACCCCGACCAGTGTGATGATCACGGTCCCTACCTGTCTGCCCACTCTGGTGTTCCCGCCGAACAGGGTGCTCAGGACCGCCCCGAGGCCGTCGAGGAGGAGCGGGAGCAGGATGATGGTCGCCAGTGCGCCGAGCAGGAGCAACAACGGTGCCGGGAGCGGAACCGACCGGTCCCGCTGCCGTACCCACCGGGGAATCGCTTGGGCGTCGAGGAGGAGCTGGACCGCCACGAGGATGACGGCGACCGTCCAGATGGGAGCGAAGCCGGTCTCGACCCTCTCCCGGAACACGAACCGGGCCAGGGCGAGGAGGGCGAAGGTGACGACGTAGATGATTCCCGCCGTCGCGTGGCGCAGGTACCAGCGGTGGGCACCGACGGGGAAGCCGATCATCGCCAGATAGGCGGTGCCGACGCTCCCCTCCGGCTGGCCGGGCTGCTCGCCGGTGTCAGGAGACATCGTCTCGATCGTGTCCTCGGTCATCTCCTCCTCACGAGATGGTGGGGGCGGTGGCCGAAGCCACCGCCCCCTGATCGATCAGCCGCCGTACGCGTCCGCCTGCACCTCGTCGAGGCGCTGCAGGATCGCATCCAGCTGACCCGGGTTCTGGGTGTAGTCCAGGACCGCCTGCCAGAACGCCGAGTTCATGGCCTCCGGCATCAGGTCGGAGGCGTCGAAGCGGAAGACCTCGGACGTGGCCAGGGCCTCGGCGCTCTTCTGCGAGACGGGGTCCGGGTACTCGGTGACCATGGTGTTGCCCGAGATGGCACCACCGCGGTCGACCCAGATCTGCTGGGCTTCGGCGGTCACCAGCCACTGCATCAACGCACGGGCCTGCGGCGTGTCATGGAACATGCCGAACAGGTCACCGGCGCCCGTGAGGGCACCCTGGAAGTCGGGGTTGATGGTGGGCATGATGAAGAAGTCGAAGTCCTCACCCGGCTGCGGGCTCGACGGATAGTTCGGGAAGAACTCGCCCGCCATGAAGCTCGCCTGGTGGTGGAACAGGCACCCGGGCGGATCCGTGAACATCGGCTGGGCCGCGTCACCGAACGCCGTGGCCAACGCGTACTGCGAACCACCGAACGAGTTGGCGACAGCCTCGCCGTAGGCCTCGAAGGCCTGCCGGATCTCGGGCGAGGTCCACGGGTGCTGACCCTGGTACCAGGCGTCGTACACCTCGGGACCGGACTGCCGGATCACGAAGTCCTCGATCCAGTCGGTTCCCGGCCAACCGGATGCGGCCCCGGACTCGAGACCGATGCACCAGCCGGCATCGGCACCCTCATGAGCCTCGGCCGCGGCGACGACTTCGTCCCAGCTGTCCAGGTCGCCGCCCGTCCAGACGTTCGGGTTGTACCAGATGAGACCCTTGATGGCGCTCTTGATGAACACGCCGACGAGCTGGTCGTCGACCGTGCCCAGTTCCACGAATGCCGGAGAGGTCTCGGCCACGTAGGTTTCGTAGTCGAGGACAGTCTTCAGGTCGATGAGTGCGCCCTGACGGGCCCACTCCGCCATCTGGCCGGGCCCGGGCAGACCGGCGACGTCGGGAAGGATCCCGGACTGGACACCGGCGCTGAGCACCGTGTTGATGTCACGGGTGCCCGTGTACTGGACATCGACGCCGGTGCGCTCCTCGAAGGGAGCGACCATGGCGAGGAAGGCTTCTTCCTCGGCGCCACCCCAGGTGCCGATGACGGTCACCACCCCGCCGATCTCCTCACCCTCCCCGGTGGTGGTGCTGGAGCCCGGCTCGGTGGTGTCCGTGGCACCCGACGTGGTGGTCCCGCCGGCCGTCGTCGTCGTTCCCCCTCCATTGCCGCCACAGGCAGCGACCAGGAGCGCGAGCACCGAGATGAGTGCGAGGAGACGCCAGAACCGCCGGAGACCGTGTTTGCTCAAATCCATTCCATCTCCTTGGGTTGCATCCGTGTCAGGGACGGTAAGAGCCCGTCCCGCGGGCCAAACCTAATCGCCTCGATCCCGACTCTGCAGGCTGAAGTGGATCAGCCGAGTGGGAAGCCCGGCCAGCCCGCGGCCCTCCAGGCCTCGAACGCCTCATCGTTGGTGACGTCGGAGCCGCGCTCGGCCGCCATCCCGAGCCGGTAGTTGAGGAGATCGCAGTAGCCCTGGATGGGGTCGTTGCCCGGCCACTCCCGCTCCACCTTCTCCAGGGTGGGCTCGAACCAACCGGTGATCCACTCGACGACCCCGACCCTCCGCTCGCGGTCGGTGACCGCGCCTTTGCGGGCCAGGTACCAGTGGATGTCGCCGAGGATCACCCGCGCCTGGTTCTCCGAGGCTCGGATCCCGGTCATCTCGGCGAGACGCTCGGTGTGGAAGGTCCGGGCCCCGACGACGGTTCGGATCTGGACCAGATTGCCCTCCGGACCCGGCTCTATCACCACGTCGTCGACGTCGAATCCGAGGTCGTTGAGTTGCTGGAGACGCTCCCGGATGCGGTAGCTCTCGTCGCGAGGGATCACCGGCGCCTCCTCGAGGACCGCCCACAGCTCCCGGTACCGGGCCACGATGTCCTCGCCGAGCTCGAGGTCCGCCGAGTCGAGGTCACCGCCCTCGGCCACGGCGAGGTCGGCCATGTCGCCGGCCACGTTCTCCACCATGATCTGGAGGTCGTGCTCCCGCTGCCCGGGCGTGAGGGCGTCGTAGATCTGGGAGGTCTCGGCGTCGATCATCACGGCTTCGATGGCGCCGGCATCGAATCGGTAGAGGAGATTGGAGAGGGAACAGTCGCCCCAGAAACACCCGGCGAGGTGGATCTCGACCAGGAGCCCGGCAACCGCGTCGATCACCTGGTTGCGTCTCGGACCGAACCCGAGCCCGCCGACCAGGTTGCGGACGGGGAAGGCGTGGGGGACGAACCTGGTGACCACGGCCGCCGCCTGCTCCTCCATCTGGTCCAGCCACGGCCGGGTGACCAGCGCGACGGGTCGAGCGCACCGGGTGGTGCGGTGCTGGAGACGGTCGAGGACGGCGAACTCGTTGAGCGCGAGTCGCCGGGGCAGCTCCTTGATGGCGAAAACCCCCTCTTCGTAGGCGACGAACACCACGGGGTGCCGGTGGATGCCGGTGGGCATCTCGACCAGCCGGTGGTGATCCCACTGCGACACCGCCATCTCCCAGGGCAGGTCGAGGAAGTCCGGGGCGCCGGGGGTGAGGACCAGCCGAGGTGGCGTGCTCGCGGCGACCATCAGTCGAGACTAGGAGTCCCCCCCAACGGCGAGGTGCGTGGCGGCGACCCCGGGTGCTCCACGAGGGGGATCCACACCACCATCACGGTGCCCCCGCCGGTGTTGGGGAACGAGCCGACCGTGCCTCCGTGGCCCTCGGCGATCCCGAAGACGATGGACAGGCCCAGACCGATGATCTGGGAGATGTCGTCGCTCAGGCCCGGCCCCTGGTCGGCTACGGCGAGCCAGGCCCAGTCTCCCTGCCGGCCACAGCCGAGCGTGATGGTCGAGCCGGGCGGCGCCACCTTGCGGGCGTTGTCCAGGAGGTTGGTGAGGGCGCGGTCGAGGGACATCTCCACGCCCTGGACGGTGACGCTCTCGGAAACCACCGCCAGCCGGAGCCCTGCCTCCTCGGCGACCGGTTCGTACTCGTCGGCCTTGGCGAGCACGAGGTCCTCGAGGTCGAGGGTGACGGCCTGGGCCTTGCCGGCCTGAAGCCGTGCTGCGGCGAGGAGGTCGTCGATCATGCGCGACATCTTCTCGGCATTGCGTTGGATGATCTCGCCCGCCCTCTTCCATTCCTCGACGGTGGCATCGGGATCCTCGCTGACCAGTTCGACGTTGGAGCGGATCACGGTCAGCGGCGTGCGGAGATCGTGACTGGTGTCGGCGAGGAAGCGGCGTTGGCTGTTGAACGCCCGGTCGAGCCGGTCGAGCATGCGGTCGAAGGTGTCGGCGAGGCGCTTGAGCTCGTCGTCGGGCCCGGTTAGGGCGATCCGCCCGCTGAGGTCGAACGCCTGGATGCGGCTCGCCAGCCGGGTGATCTCCTCGATGGGACGCAGCACGCGGCCCGACATGATCCAGCCCACCGCCAGGCTGAGGAAGAACAGGGCGACCAGGGCGATGACCGAGTACCGGCCCACCTCGGCCAACACGGTGTCGCGGAAGAGGGTCTCGATGGCCCTCACCTCGAGCCGGCTCAACTCGGGGATCGTCACCAGCTCGCCGCTGTCGAGGACGATGGTCCGCCCCGATATGGAGTCGGTCGGCGTCCCCGAAACGCGCAGCTGGCTCTGCACTGCGAGGTAGATCAGGCCGAGCAGGGCGCCGCCCAGACCGAACACGATCGCCGAGTACTGGACCGAGATCCGGAACCGGACGGAGCGCAGGCTGTTCATCGATCCTCGAGCCGATAGCCGCGGCCCGGGATGGTCGAGATCGGCGAGGGCTCGCCCAGCTTCTTTCGCAGGTTGCTCACGGTGACCCGGACGACGTTGGTCATCGGGTCGACCATCTCGTCCCAGACATGCTCGAGGAGCTGCTCCTGGCTCAGCACCTTCCCGGCGTTGATCATGAAATAGTGGAGCAGGGAGAACTCCTTGGAGGTGAGGTCCAGCGCGACCCCGTCGCGGGTGGCCTCGAACCTGGCCGGGTCGAGGGCCAGCGACCCCACCCTGAGGTGGGGCGGCGTGTCGGCATCCCGACGGATCAGGACGCGGACGCGAGCCGACAGCTCGGCGAGCGCGAAAGGCTTGACCACATAGTCGTCGGCGCCCGAGTCGAGACCGGCCACCCGGTCCTCGATCCCGTCCCGGGCGGTGAGCATGAGGACACGCGGACGGTCGCCGTCGAAGGTCGGGAGGGCACCATCCACGAGGTCACGGCACAACGCCAGCCCGGATCCGTCCGGCAGGTTCCAATCCAGGATCACCAGGTCGTAGGCAGCCGACCTCAGCTTCACCTCCGCCTCGCCCACACCTGTGGCGACGTCGACCGCATGGCCTTCCCGTCGGAGGCCCCGGGCCACCACGTCGGCGAGGTCGGGCTCGTCTTCGACAACGAGGAGTCGCATCGGCTCAGATTCTGGTCACTGAGGTGTCCCCATACAGGAAGCCCATCGGAATTCCCAGAACCTCCCTTTATCCCGATGCAACCTATTGCCGATACAGAGGGTCGAACCGATAGAGGAAAAATGATCGTCACATTCATCACCCAAGACCAAGAGGGATTCCACACCTACACCGGACATGTGGTGAGCCGGGGGCCGACGACGATCGTCATGCTCCTCACCGAGCCCTTCAGCCAGGCGGGCCGGTCGGTTCAGTTCCCCATCTCCACGGTGGTGGAGGAGAAGGTCATCTCCGCCTGATCGCTGGACGGCGGGCTCCCACGGGATACGCTGTCCTCGATGTTCGTCGAAGCGTCGGTACTCCAGGCCCTGATATTCGTAGGCGTCGTCGGTGGCATCGCGGGCTTCCTGGGCGGTTTCGCGGCAGGGGCCGATGGCCTCATCGGCACCACCCTCATGGGGATCATCGGCGGCATTGCGGCCTCCGTCATCGTCCGGATCGCCGGAGGGCCATCGATCTATGCGGTTGGTGACGACTTCTCGCTCGTATGGGCGGCGGTCGGCGGCCTGGTCCTCGGCTACGTGGTGGGCAGGTCCAACGTCTAGACGTCTGGTCGCGGCACTCCTGCTGCTCGCGGGGTGTGCCGGCGCCAATTCCACCCCGTCTTCGACGGCCGCGCCGCTGCTCGCGACGACCACGACTTCATCGACCCTCGTCACGACCACGACGACCACCATGCTCCCGACGAGCACCACGATCCCGACGACCACCACGACGACGGTCCCCGAGTACCACTTCTCGATCCACCAGGTCGACGTCGCCGGACTTGCGCACTCCTGGCACGAGGGCTGCCCCGTCGACCCCGAGGACCTGAGACGGATCGATCTCGTCCACCACGACTTCACCGGTGTAGTGGGTGAGGGCTCGATCATCGTCCATGAGCGCTATGCCGAGGACATCGCCCGGGTCTTCGGCCGCCTGTTCGACGCCGGCTACCCCATCGTCTCGGTGATACCGATCGGTGAGCTACCCGAAGGGGCGGAGGACCAGCCCGGGTATGTGAACACCTCGGGCTTCCACTGCCGGTTCGTCGAGGGCACCACCCGCTGGTCGGAGCACGCCCTGGGCGCGGCCATCGACATCAACGTCCACGTCAACCCCTACATCAGGGGCGACTACCTATGGCCGCAGGGATCGGAGAGGTACCTGGATCGGACCCTGGGCGAGCCGGGGATGATCGTCGAAGGCGATGCTGTGGTGGATGCCTTCGACGACATCGGCTGGGGCTGGGGAGGACGCTGGCAGTCGTCGAAGGACTACCAGCACTTCTCGGCCTCAGGTCACTGAGGCGACATTCGAAAAGCATGGGTGACCTGCGAATCGAGAGTTAGCCCGATCCCGGGTCTTCCAAGCCCACCGACATTCGCTTGACGGCCGACGCGGCGCGTATCTACATTAGTGGGACAACTTGTCCCGATTTTTGGGAAGGGGTATATGGCCTCGCTGCAACTGGTCATGGATCTCCTCGATGAGATCTCCTCGCGTCGGGAACGTCCGGTCATCCGGGATCTCGCCGAGTCGGTATCAGGATCGAAAAGTGCGATCCATCGGACTCTCGGCTCGATGGTGGCGCACAACCTCTTGGATCGCGACGAGTACGGGAACTATCACGTGGGCGCCCGTCTCCTCCTCATCGCCCGGAAGTATGAACAGCGCTGGACGCTGTCTCCCACCGCCGAAGCGGCTCTCGAGGAACTCCGCAATGAGACATTGGAAACCGTCGCCATCTATGTGCGCGTCGGGTTCGAGCGGATTCTTCTGGCATCCAAGGAGAGCCCTCAGTTGCTTCGTTGCTGGCTCGACCCCAACCGAAGGTGGCCTCTCAACCGAGGCTCGGCGGGGCGCCTACTTCTCAGCATGATGCCGGACCGGGCCATCCGGGACTATCTCCACAGGATCGGTGAGTCCGACGGCCTCCTCGAGCAGGTCGCAGAGATCCGAAAAGTCGGCTACTCGATGGGTTTGGCGGAAACGGTTCCCGGAGTCGGAAGCATCTCCGTCCCTATCGCCGGGCCCGATGGGCAGTCGGCGGCCTTGACGCTCGTCGTCCCATTGGCGCGATTCGAGGAACAGCCTCTGACCGGCTTCCTACCTCTGATGGTGGAAAAGGCGGAGGCAATTGCAGAGAGCTGGGCCGGAGCCCGCAACGGGAGACCTACCCAGCATGCAGGAGCAGGGAGGTGACGATGAGGAACACGATACGCCTGGCCGCGCTCATTTGCATGGTGGTCATGGCCGCCTGTGCGAGCCCCGGAGGAGGCGGCGACGACAGCACGACGACATCGGCAGGGAACGGCGGCGAGACCACCATTCCGGCCTCCACGACATCCAGCACCTTGGAGCCGTCGACGCTCTCCGTAGGGGTATACCCGGGGACGTTGCTCAGCCTCCCTGACTACGTCGGGGTCGAGAAGGGCATATTCGCCGAACATGGCATCGAGCTCGACATGGTCACGATGTCGAGTGGGCCCGAGAACATCGCCGGTCTCGCGAGCGGAACGTTGGACGTAACCGGCGTCTCGGCAGATCTCGTCATGCAGGCCAACGCCGAAGGACAAGACCTCGCCGTTCTCGTTGAGAAGTGGCCGGCTTCGATCTACACCTGGCTGGCCCGGACGGACTGGGCCACACCCAACGCAGGAGCCGGCTACCCCGATGTGGTCAAGGACTTTGCCGGCGCCCGGGTGGGCGTGACGGCGCGTGGGGCGCAGACAGAGCTGATCACGCGAGCATTCCTCTCCGATGCGGGCCTCGATCCCGAAACGTCGGTGGACTATGTGGCCGTGGGTGCTGGCGCTGCCGCAATTGCCGCATTCCAGGCAGATCAAGTGGACATCATGGTCGCCTTCGAACCGAGCCAGTCGATCCTCATCCACAGTCAGGGAATCGCCAAGCCGGTCCTCGACCTGCGTGCCGGTGAGGGCCCCGACTACTTCGCCGTCTGGTCGAACCTGAGTCAGGTCGGCGACCGAGCCAAGATGGACGCCGACCCCGACGTATACCGGCGCTACCGCGCCGCATTCATCGAGACGATCGAATGGATGCAGGACCCGGCCAACGAGGACGAGGTGATCGCCATTGCCCAGGGGCTCATCGACCTCGAGCCGGAAGTCGTCGAGATCATGGTTCGCGAAAACCTCGGCATCTACGGGACCGTCTACCGGTGTGCCGCCCACGAGAATTTGGGGCGGTATCTGGTGACCACGGAACAGCTCGAGGAAGCTCAGATCCCGGCATGCGAGGATCTCGTCTGGGACTCAGATGAGTATCGCCCCGAGCAATGAGATGACCAGCGGCGGTTCCCATCCGCCACATCCGGGTGAATCCGCAACGGCTCGACCGATCATCTCGTTTCGCGCGGTGAGACACCGATTCCCGTCCGACGATGGGCCCATTCCGGTCCTCGACGGAATCGACGCGGACATCGCTCCCGGTGAATTCGTCTCGCTTGTCGGCCCGAGCGGGTGCGGGAAGACCACGCTGATGAACATGGTCGCCGGACTCGTCAAACCGAGTGAGGGAGAGGTGCTCCTCAACGGCGTGGAATCGAGGCAGCCGAGTCGGTCAGTGGGCTACATGTTCGCCCGCGACCGGCTGATGCCCTGGCGCACGGCACTAGGCAACGTCGAATTCGGTCCTGAGGTCCGCGGTGTCCCCCTCAAGCAACGGCGCCAGCGCGCTCGAGAGATGCTCGCACTCGTGGGTCTGGCTGGGTTTGAAGACGCCTATCCAGCTGAGCTGTCCCAGGGCATGCGACAGCGCGTCGCAATGGCGCGCACTCTCATCATCGATCCGTCGGTAATGCTCCTCGACGAGCCCTTCGCGGCGCTCGACGCTCAGACTCGGACCCTCTTGCAGCGAGAGTTCCTACGTATCTGGACTCAGTTCAGGCCGACAGTTCTCTTCGTGACTCACGATCTCGAAGAGGCCGTGTTCCTCGCCGACAGGGTCCTCGTGATGTCGGCGCGGCCGGGCCGGATCAAGGCCGAGTTCCGGGTGCCCATCCCTCGGCCACGAGATGTGGCGGAGATGAAATTCGATGAGGAAGCCCGCCGGATCGCCCGCGAGGTCTGGTCGGTGCTCAAAGACGAAGTCGTTCTGGGAGATGGAGCGCAGGAGGACGCGACATGACCTCAGAGCTCTCAGCCCAGCAGACGCTGAACGAAGCTCTAGAGACGGATGCCCGACGAGACCGCACGAAAGGCGACCTCTTCGTAGCCGTCCTGCGCCTTGCCATCGTGGCGTTGGTCATCCTGGCGTGGCACTTCGGGACCGAGTGGGGCTGGCTCGACGCGTTCTTCGTGAGCACACCACTGGAGGTCGTGGAATTCCTGGTCGAGTTCTTCGGGACGGGCCTGATCTGGCCGCACCTGGGGACGACGGTCAAGGAGATATTCATGGGGTTCGCGGTGGGTTCGTTGACCGGCGTGCTTGCCGGAATGCTGCTGTCCCGGTTCGTGACACTTCGTCGCATAGTGGGACCCCTGCTCACTGGCATCAACTCCCTGCCCCGGGTCGCTCTTGCTCCCCTATTCATCCTTTGGTTCGGGATCGGGTCGGCGTCGAAAGTCTGGCTGTCCATAAGCCTCGTGTTCTTCATCGTGATGATCTCCACCGAGGCTGGGCTGAACAACGTCGACAAGGAGTACCAAGTCATGGGTCGGGTCATGGGCGCTTCCGAACGCCAGGTATTCACGAAGGTCCTCATGCCAGGCGCGATGTTGAACATCTTCGCCGGGCTCAAGCTCGGGATGGTCTACTCGATTCTGGCTGTGGTCTTCGGGCAGATGCTCGCGGCGCGAAACGGCTTGGGCCAGCAGTTGAGCTTCTACGCCGGGACCTTCCGCGCCGAGGGAGTGATAGGAACCCTGTTGGTGCTGGGGGCCTTCGCCATGGCGATCAATTCGGGGATGGAGCTACTGGAGCGACGTCTTACGAGGTGGCAACGATGACGTCCTCCCCTCCCGATCCTCTGATCGGCGGCCCGGTCCCGGTACTTCCGCCGGCAGACCTGGTGCCGGAGAAGTCGGCTCTGATCTGCATCGATCTTCAGATCTACGACGCCAGTCCGGAAGGCAGCCTGTTCCAGGGCCACCAGGAGAGGTTCAGCGACTACTTCGACCGCGTCCAAGACGTGGTCGTGCCCGCAGTAAATGCTCTGCAGAGTGCCTTCCGGAGGGCGGACGCGCCCGTGATCCATACTCGCATTCGAAGCCACACGAGAGACGGCAGCGACGTGGGGCGCAGACATCGCCAACGCGGAATGTACGTCGCACCCGACAGTGAGGATGCCCGATTCCTCGAACCTGTGGCCCCGACCGAGGGTGAGATGGTCATCGACAAGACCCGATCCGGCGCCTTTTACGGAACCGGGCTCGACGCCGCTCTGCGCCTACGAGGGATCGAGACCGCAGTCTTCTGCGGTGTGGTGCTCAACAACTGTGTGGAATCTTCGATCCGGGAAGCCGCCGACCGCGACTACGACTGCGTTGTCGTGTCGGACGGCGTAGCCGCACTCGATCAGGCGATGTACGACGCATCGATGCGAGTGCTCTCCGGATCGTATGCCCGTGTAATGACGTCCCGCCAGGTGGTCGAAGCCATGGGGCGGGCAGCTCGAGGTAGGAAGTAGGAGATCTCCTTGCGTATTCACATTCTGGGAAGTGGTACTCCGACGCCCTCAGCCGACCGGTTCGGCACATCATTTGTCGCTGAAGTCGGAGACGAACAGATCATGATCGATTGTGGTCCGGCCACCACCCACAAACTCGTGAGGGCGGGTCTGTGGCCCACGGACATCTCCACCCTGTTCTTCACCCATCACCACTTCGATCACAACGTGGACTACCCCTGCTTTCTTCTCTGCAGGTGGGACCAATCTGTCGGCAAGGAAGTTCCGTTGCGAGTCTTCGGACCGACTCTCACTACTCAGATTACGGAGGGATTGATCGGCGAGTCAGGAGTCTTCGCCCCCGATTGGCGTGCACGCGTGAGCCACCCGGCCAGCCAGCAGGTGTACGTGAACAGGGGGGGGACCCTGCCGAGACGCCCTCCAGAAGTGAAGACCACCGATATCGACCCGGGCCATGTGGTCGAGTCCAGCGACTGGACGATGACATCGGCCTATGCCGACCACGTCCAACCATTCCTCGACTCTTTGGCCTATCGACTCGATACCGCTGACGGATCCGTCGTATTCACCGGCGACACCGAACCATGCGACTCGGTTGTCGAGTTGGCGAAGGAGGCCGACGCTCTCTTTGCCATGTGTTGGGATGACCAGGACGTGATGGAAGCCCAGGGCGAGGACTTAGGTGTGATGGGACCGGCCGGTGCGGCAGACATGGCTCGACGAGCCGGGGTCAGGAAGCTCGTTCTCGTCCACTCTCAGCCGACCCTCAATGACCGGGAAACGGCCGACCGGGCGGTCGAACGAGCCAGATCATTGTTCGATGGAGAGGTCGTCCTCGCCAACGAACTAACGGTCCTTGAGTTCTAGGCCTAGCCCACGGCGCCCGCGGCGGCCATGTTGAGCTCGATGAGCCGGTTCATCTCCACCGCGTACTCCATGGGGAGCTCCTTGACGATGGGCTCGATGAACCCGGCCACCACCATCGAGGTCGCCTGGTCCTCGGTGAGGCCACGGGACATCAGGTAGAAGAGCTGGTCCTCGCCCACCTTGGAGACGGTCGCCTCGTGGCCCATCTGGGCATCGTTCTCCTCCACCTCCATGTACGGGTAGGTGTCGGAGCGGCTCTTCTCGTCCAGGATCAGCGCGTCACAGCGGACCATGCTCTTGGCGTTCTCCGCACCGGGCTCGACCCTGACGAGGCCGCGGTACCCGGCACGACCCCCTCCCTTGGAGATCGACTTGGAGACGATCGTCGACGTGGTGTTGGGGGCGACGTGCACCATCTTCGCCCCGGCATCCTGGTGCTGACCCTCACCGGCGAAGGCGATGGAGAGCACCTCACCGTGAGCACCCGGCTCCATGAGCCACACGGCCGGGTACTTCATGGTGAGCCGGCTGCCCAGGTTCCCATCGACCCATTCCATGGTGGCGTTGCGGTAGGCGGCGGCCCGCTTGGTGACCAGGTTGTACACGTTGTTCGACCAGTTCTGGATCGTGGTGTACCGGCATCGCCCGTTGGCCTTGACGATGATCTCGACCACCGCGGCGTGGAGCGAATCGGTGGTGTACACCGGCGCCGAGCAGCCCTCGACGTAATGCACGTAGGCGCCCTCGTCCACGATGATCAGCGTTCGCTCGAACTGGCCCATGTTCTCGGAGTTGATCCTGAAGTAGGCCTGGAGCGGCTGGTCGACGTGGACGCCCGGCGGGACGTAGATGAAGGAGCCACCCGACCACACGGCCGAGTTCAGGGCGGCGAACTTGTTGTCGTTCGGAGGGATGACGGTCCCGAAGTACTCCCTGACGATCTCCGGGTACTCCCTGACCGCGGTGTCCATGTCGCAGAACAGGACCCCCATCTCCTCGAGATCCTCACGGTTGCGGTGATAGACGACCTCGGACTCGTACTGCGCGGTGACGCCGGCGAGGAACTTGCGCTCCGCCTCGGGGATCCCGAGCTTCTCGTAGGTCTCCTTGATGGACTCGGGGACCATGTCCCAGTCCTTGGCCTGCTCGGTGGCGGGCTTCACGTAGTAGTAGATGTCGTCGAAGTCGATCTCGTTGAGGAGACCGCCACCACCCCACTGTGGAATCGGCTTGGCCAGGAAGCGCTTGTAGGCCTTGAGACGGAAGTCGAGCATCCACTCGGGCTCGCCCTTCATGGCGGACATCTCGCGGATGACGTCCTCATCGAGCCCCTTGCGCGGCTCGAACGCCAGCTCGACCTCGTCGCGCCAACCGAGCTGGTAGCCGCCCAGATCGATGTCGACTGTTGCCATCAAATCACCTCTGTTTCGAAGAATGGAGATCTGGCCCGAAGGGCAATTTCCACCATCCAGATAGTCGTATCCTACCCGCCCGCCCCTGACATCCGAAAGGCGGGGTTAAGGTCGGCGCATGCCCATGATCGTGGTCGGCGCCGACACGCCGACGGGCCGCCGCATCCTGGACGGGCTCTCCCGCGAGGGGGAGGTCAGGGCATTCGTCACGGCCCCGGAGGACGCCGAGCGCTGGCGTGGGACCGGGGTCAAGGTCGCATTGGGCGACGTCTCCGACGACTCCCACGTGGAGATGGCGTCACACGGCTGCTACTCCGCAGTGCTGGTGATGGAAGCCGCCAGTGACGACCGGGTCCGCTCCTTCGCGCCAGACCCGAGGGCCGTGCTCGAGGGGTGGGCCCGCGCCGTGACCACGGCGCACGTGCAGCGGGTCATCTGGGTGGGCACCGAGACACCTCCGCAGACCGACGCTCCCGAGGTGGCGTTCGTCGACCCCGACGACGGCCGGTTGGCCGACCGGGTGGCCGAGCTGGATCGGGCTCAGTCGATATAGAGATTCACCAGCTCGGGGTGGTAGAGACGGGACAGCTCGAGCAACTCCTTCTCCAAGGCATCCATCAGATAGGGATACGGGTTCACTGCACGCCCATGGTGATGGAGCTCGAAATGGGTGTGCGGTGAGCTGCTCTCGGCGTTCCCCGAGTCACCGACCCAGCCCAGCAGCTGGCCGGCCTCGACCTCGGCGCCCACATAGATGCCGGGCGCCACGGTGAGGAACCAGGGGGCGTTGCCACGGTCCTCGTCGGGGAGGTCGTTGTTGAGATGCATGTAGTAGGTCTCCCAGCCGTCCGCGTGCTCCACCACGACATACCTGCCGGCGCGTCGGGACGTCGTCACCTTCGTGACCACGCCGTCGGCGGCCACGTAGACCTCCGTCCGCTTCGGTGCCATGAGATCGTTGCCCCGGTGCAGCCGCCCACCGGAGCGAGGCGCCTTCCAGCTGTTGCCGAAGTGGGTCACCCCGACCTCTTGGGGAAAGGTGAGGTCGAGCCGCTCGTGGGCTTGGGCACGGACGGGAAAGACGCCCAAGAGGGCGAGGATCAGAGCGAAGGTGACGGGACGAACGAACACGGGCAGATCAGGCGTGCGGGCGAAGAAGGACTGATCCCCACCCTTTGTCGAATGGCACCCTAAGACGCCCTCCCGCGGGAGGCCAAAACGGCGCGAGCTTCTCCCCTGACCCATCGATGGGATATCGTCACCTGGCAATGACCTCTTCAGACCCAGTTTCCCCGGCCACTGGCAAGCTCGGCGTCCTCACCCCCGGCATGGGTGCGGTGGCCACCACCTTCTACGCCGGTGTCCTCGCGGCCCGCAAGGGGTACGCCAGGCCCTTCGGCTCCCTCACCCAGATGGGCCACATCCGGCTGGGGAAGCGGACGGAGGGTCGAAACCCCAAGATCAACGAGTTCGTGCCCCTGGCCCGTCTCGAGGACCTCGAGTTCGGCGGCTGGGACGCCTTCTCCGACGATGCCTATACCGCGGCAATGAAGGCCGGGGTCCTCGATGCCCGGCACCTCGAGGGCATCGGCGAGGAGCTACGGGCGATCGTCCCCATGAAGGCGGTGTTCTCCCCGCGGTGGGTCAAGAACCTTCCGGATGTCGACAACCTCAAGGACGAGGGCGGCACCCACATGGACAAAGCCGAGGCCCTGATGGAGGACATCGACCGCTTCCGGGCCGAGAAGGGCGTCGACAGGTTGGTGGCGGTGTGGTGTGCCTCGACCGAGGCCTACGAGGATCCCTCGTCCGTCCACATGGACCTGGATGCGTTCGAGGCGGGTCTCAAGAACAACGACCCGCACATCGCGCCGTCACAGATCTATGCCTACGCGCTGTTGAAGATGGGCGTCCCGTTCGCCAACGGCGCCCCGAACCTGACGGTCGACATCCCTGCCATGGAGCAGCTCGCCCAACAGGAGGGCGTCCCGATCGCGGGCAAGGACTTCAAGACCGGCCAGACCCTGATGAAGACCATCATCGCCCCCGGTCTCAAGGCCCGGATGCTGGGGATCAACGGGTGGTTCTCCACCAACATCCTCGGCAACCGCGACGGCGAGGTCCTCGACGACCCGGAGAGCTTCCGCTCCAAGGAGGTATCCAAGCTCGGTGTCCTGGAGACGATCCTCCAACCCGACATCTACCCCGAGCTGTACGACGAGCTGCACCACGTGGTCCGCATCAACTACTACCCGCCCAAGGGAGACGACAAGGAGGGGTGGGACCACATCGACATCTTCGGGTGGCTCGGCTACCGCATGCAAATCAAGGTCGACTTCCTGTGCAAGGACTCGATCCTGGCGGCGCCGATCGTCCTCGACCTCGCCCTCTTCATGGACCTGGCGGGCCGGGCCGGCAAGACGGGCGTCCAGGAGTGGCTGTCGTTCTACTTCAAGAGCCCCCACACGGCACCCGGGCTCGACCCGGAGAACGACCTGTTCGTGCAGCAGTCCAAGCTGCACAACAACCTGCGTCACATGATGGGCGAGGAGCTCATCACCCATCTCGGCACCGAGTACTACGAAGAGCCCTGAGGCCGGGCATGGACGGCCTCGAGGTCGCCGGGCACCTGATCCCTGAAGACGATCTCGAGGAACGCTTCGAGACCTGGGGCGGCCCCGGTGGACAGCACGCCAACAGGTCGGCCACCGCCGTGGTTCTCCGGTTCGACATCGCCGGGTCGTCCCTGCCCGAGGAGACGAAGGATCGTCTCGTCGCCAGGCTGGGGGAAGTAGTCGAGGTGCGCGCCTCGGAGCACCGTTCCCAGAACCGGAACCGCGCCCTCGCCCGGCGGCGACTGGCGGAGCGGCTCACCGACGCCCTGCGGCCGGAGCGCCCCCGTCGACCCACCCGCCCCACCCGCACCTCCAAGGAGCGTCGTCGACGGGCCAAGGAGACCCGGTCCGAGACCAAGCGCCTTCGCCGGCGACCCGACACCGAGGACTGACGGCGGAACGGGCGAGCGGTCCTATCCTCGGCCCATGGCCGAGATGACCCCGGAGCGCTGGCGGTGGACCAACGACTACGCCCGCGAGGTGTTCGGTGACCCCGACGACCAACTCACCACCCTCATGGATCGGGCGACCGCGGCAGGTCTTCCCTCGATCGCCGTCAGCCCCGACGTGGGACGTCTCCTTCAGATCCTGGCGTCGGCGACTCGGGGTCGGCTCGCCCTCGAGCTCGGCACCCTGGGCGGCTACTCCGGGATCTGGATCGCCCGGGGTCTCGCACCCGCCGGCAGGTTGATCACCGTCGAGCTCGACGACCGACACGCCGACTTCGCCGAGGGCGAGTTCGCCGCCGCCGGTCTGTCGGACCGTGTCGAGGTGCGCCGGGGTGCCGCGCTCGAGGTCCTTCCCGCGCTCGCCGAGGAGCTGGGACCGGAGTCGCTCGACTTCGTGTTCATCGACGCCGTCAAGGTCGAGTACACCGACTACTTCGAGGCAGTCAAGCCCCTGATGGCCCCGGGAGCGATACTGGCGGCGGACAACGTCTACGGCACTGGAGCCGGGTGGATCGACGAGGGGTATGGGACCGACGAGTTCAATCGAATGGTCGCCTCCGACCCCGACTTCCTCACCACGGCGACGCCGATGAGGGAAGGCGTCCTCATCGCGAGGCGCCTGTGAGCACGACCCGATCGCCCGAAACCGGAGAAGCCGTCGACTACAGCCGCAAATGGCTGGTCATGACGGCAGTGGTGGCCGGGATCCTCCTGGCGACCATCGACTCGTCGATCGTCAACATCGCCTTCCCGACCCTGGTCCAGGACCTCGACACCACCTTCAACGTCATCCAATGGGTGTCCCTCGCCTACCTGCTGACCAACGCCACGTTCACGTTGGGGATCGGGCGTCTCGGCGACGTGGTGGGCAAGAAGCGGCTATACGTCGCCGGGTTCGTCATCTTCACCACCGCCTCGGCATTGTGCGGCTTCGCCCCCACGGTGGCGTGGCTGATCGGCTTCCGGGCACTCCAGGCGCTTGGCGCGGTGCTCATCATGGCCCTGGGCTCGGCAATCCTCGTCGAGGCGTTCCCGCCCCAGGAGAGGGGCAAGGCCCTGGGATTCGTCGGCTCCGCGGTGTCGATCGGGATCATCACCGGCCCGGCACTCGGAGGTGTGATCATCTCCAGCTTCGGGTGGCGCCCGATCTTCCTGGTCAACATCCCGATCGGGATCGCGGGCACCTGGCTGGCCCTCCGGAACGTGCCCCAGAAGCCGCCTGTCGCCGGCCAGCGTCTCGACATCCCCGGGACCGTCCTGCTCAGCGTGGCACTCCTCTCCCTGTCGTCGGCGGTCACGCTGGGACAGGACCTCGGCTTCGCCTCTCCCCCGATACTCGCCGGGTTCGTCGCCTTCGCGGTGCTGGTGCTCGCCTTCGTCAGGGTGGAGCTCCGGAACCCGTCGCCGATGATCGAGCTACGCCTCTTCCGGAACCCGATGCTCACCGTGAGCGTCATATCCGGCTTCCTCGCCTTCGCCTGTCTTTCGGTGACCTTCCTGCTCATGCCCTTCTATCTCGAGGAGATCCTGGGTCTCCAGGTCGGCTTCGTCGGGCTGCTCCTGGGTGTCCAGCCCCTGGTCATGGGTCTGGTCGCACCGGTGTCGGGCACCCTGTCCGACCGCATCGGGATCCGGCGACTCACTCTGATCGGCCTGAGCCTTCAGCTGGTGGCCCTGCTCGTCTTCCGCACGTTCACGGTCGACACGACACCAGCCCAGTTCCTCCTCTTCGCCATCCCCCTCGGGCTGGGGCTGGGGATCTTCCAGTCGCCCAACAACTCGGCGATCATGGGGTCGGTGCCACCCGCGTACATGGGCCTCGGGGGCGGGATCATGACCCTCACCCGGCTCCTCGGCATCACCACCGGGGTGGCGGTGCTCGGGTCCGTATGGGCGGCGAACGTGGCCGGCCAGCTAGGCGGCTCCCTACCGCCGGGTGGGGCGACGGCGGCTCCTCCCCTCGCTCAGGTCGCCGCGCTGCGAAGCACCATGACCGTCGCCGCGGTGATCATCGGTGTCGCCCTGGTGATCGGGGTGTGGGGCCTGAGGCACGAGAGCCGGACGAAGTCAACCGCCCGCTAACCGCCGCGCCGCGATCCGGTCGGGCTTGCCCAGGGCAGCTTTCGGGATCCGCTCCACCCGGACCCAGCGCTTGGGGACGTGATGTCGGGGCACGCGCTCTCTCAGCCATTCCGTGAGCTCGTCTGGCGATGCGTCGCCCGTGTAGAGGCAGACGGCGATCGCCCCCCACTCCTCATCGGGGATGCCGACCACCACGACCTCCCCCGCTCCTGGATGACCGTCGAGAGCGCTCTCGATGACCTGTGGGTCGACGTTCTCGCCACCGGTGACGATGACCGAGTCGGCGCGACCCAGGACCCGAACTGCGCCTTCCTCGTCCAACGATCCACGATCGTTCGTGACGAGCCAGCGATCCCGGCGATCCGGCTCGCCCACGTACCCCGGCGAGACCTGATCCCCGGCGACGGCGATGCGGCCGTCGGGCTCGATCCGCAACTCGATCCCGGGAAGGGTGTGAGCCCGTCGATCGGGCGGGGATCCGGGTCGGAGGGTCGCCACCTGCCCGAAGGTCTCGGTCATCCCGTAGCTGGGCAGTGCGGGGACTCCGGCGGCCCACGCCCGCTCCAGGAGCCCGTCCGGGATGGGCCCCCCGCCGAGCACGACGGCCCGAAGCCCCTCGAATGGCCCGGGATCGTGATCGAGGGTGCGGAGCAGCATCGTCGGGACCATCGACACCATCGAAACCGCACCCCGCATCGCTCTAGCCGCCCCCTCGGCGGTGAACCCGCCGAGCAACTCCACGGACCCGCCCGCGTAGGCGGAGCGCACCAGGATCGAGAGCCCGGCCACGTGATGGAGGGGCAGACACAACAGCCAACGGTCCTCGGGACCGTGGCCGAGATGCTCGACGGAGGCTCTTGCCGCCGCCTCCAGGTTGGCCATGGTGAGACGGACGCCCTTGGGCGATCCACCGGAGCCGGAGGTGAACACGATCAAGCGAGCTTCGCTCGCGGTACCCCGTACCCCGAGCCCCGTGCCCCGATTGGGGGGAAGGACGGTGATCCCGCCGCCCGAGATGCCGGCGAGGATCGTGAAGACCGACTCCGGGTCGAAGGATGGTTCGAAGACGGCCCACTCGCCGGAGATGCGTGCCCGGATCTCGGTGACCGTGTCGCCATAGGTCCAGAGGCGATCACCGAAGACCAGGAACGGATCCGAGGCGGGGCGACGGGTGAACCACTCGAGCACGGCCCGATTGTGCCGTGCTCCGACACCCTTCGACGTCCGCCCAAGCCAGGCGGCTTATCCTCACGCCGTGGTTTCCGAGATCTTCGACCCGTCTGCCTGGGACCCCGTGCCCGGGCTCGACTTCACCGACATCACCTACCACCGGGCCAAGGACTCGGGGGTCGTCCGCATCGCCTTCGACCGACCCGAGGTCCGCAACGCCTTCCGCCCCCACACCGTGGACGAGCTCTATCGGGCCCTCGACCACGCCAGGCAGACCACGGACGTCGGGTGCGTCCTCCTCACCGGAAACGGCCCTTCGCCGAAGGACGGCGGCTGGGCCTTCTGCTCGGGCGGAGACCAGCGGATCCGGGGCAAGGACGGCTACAAGTACGAGGGAGAGGAGGGAATCGACCCGGGACGTGTCGGACGGCTCCACATCCTCGAGGTGCAGCGGCTGATCCGCTTCATGCCCAAGGTGGTGATCGCCGTCGTCCCGGGCTGGGCGGTGGGTGGCGGCCATAGCCTGCACGTGGTGTGCGACCTCACCATCGCCTCGGAGGAGCACGCCATCTTCAAGCAGACGGACGCCGATGTGGCCTCGTTCGATGCCGGGTACGGCTCCGCCTACCTGGCACGCCAGGTGGGTCAGAAGAAGGCGCGCGAGATCTTCTTCCTCGGCCGCGACTACACCGCCACAGAGGCCGAGGCGATGGGCATGGTCAACGCGGTGGTCCCCCACGCCGACCTGGAGAAGGTGGCCCTGGAGTGGGGTCGGATCATCTGCGCCAAATCACCCATGTCCCAGCGCATGCTCAAGTTCGCCTTCAACCTCATCGACGACGGCCTCGTCGGGCAGCAGGTGTTCGCCGGCGAGGCCACCCGGCTCGGCTACATGACCGAGGAGGCCCAGGAAGGCCGCGACTCATTCCTCGAGAAGCGTGATCCCGACTACGGCCGCTTCCCCTGGCACTATTGACCCGGTGTTGAACCGTCTCCAGGCGTGGAAGACCGCGGCGCGACCCCACACCCTGCCGGCGGCGATGGCACCTGTGGTGGCGGCGGCCGGCCTCGCCGACGCCGACGAAGTGTTCCGGCTGGGCTCCTTCGTCTTGGCCCTGGTGGCCGCGATCGCCATCCAGATCGCCGCCAACTTCGCCAACGACGTCTCGGACGCCACCCGTGGCGCGGACACCCCGGAGCGCATCGGGCCGCCCCGAATGGTCGCCGCCGGTGTCATCACCCCCGGGGAGATGTGGATCGCCACCTGGGTCGCGGTCGGAGTGGCGGTCGTCGCCGCCATCGGGCTGTTGCTCGTTGCCGGGCCGGTCGTGATCGTGATCGGGGTGGCCTCGGTCCTGGCGATGCTGGGCTACGTGGGCGGGCCGTTCCCCTACGGCTATCGAGGTCTCGGCGAGGTGTTCGTCTTCATCTTCTTCGGCCTGGTCGCCACCGTGGGCGCCCGATACGTGCACGACGGGAGCGCCCCGTTGTCCGCCTGGCTGGCGGCCATCCCGATCGGCTTCCTCGCCGCCGCCATCCTCGTGGCCAACAACCTCCGAGACATCGACACCGACGCGGGTGCTGGGAAGAGGACACTGGCGGTGATCATCGGCCCGGAACGGACGCGCATCCTCTACGGGATCCTGGTCGTGTCCGCATTCGCACTGGTGGGGGTGTTCGCGATCGCCGACCGGATACCGCGGGGCGCCATCGTGGCGGTCCCGTTCGTGATGGCGGCAATCCGACCGATCCGCAACGTTCTCGACGGTGTCGAAGGACGGGCCCTGGTCACGGTCCTGAGACGAACCGCGCGCGTGCACCTCATGTTCGGTCTCGCCATCGGCATCGGCTCGGCCATCTGGCACTGACCCGTCGCTGGAACCACCGGCGCGGGCTGCGCGTCCAAATGGATATGAGAATCAAGGCTCTGGCGACCCTCCTCCTGGCCGGGCTCGTCGCCGCATGCGCCGGGACACTCCCCGGCTCGGTCGAGGGTCGATGGATCCTCGAGAGCGGCACCCATGCCGACGGCGAAGTCCCGACCGACGTCGGCACCCGGCCCCGACTCGTGCTCGCGGACGGGCTGATCAGCGGGCAGTCACACTGCAACAGCTTCAACGGGCAGTTCCGCGCCAATTCCAGCGGTCGTTTCCAGATCGTCGACGGCCTCGCGGTCACGGAGATGGCCTGTGTCGACAACGAGGCGATGAATGCGGAGAGGCTGCTCCTGGAGGCCCTGGAGGCGGTGAGCTCCTTCCGGGTCGAAGACGGGATCCTCACGCTCGAGGGCGACGGTCACCGTCTCGTCTTCACTGCGGACACCGAGCAGGGGCCCTCCCCCAGCGGTCCGCCGGGATCGCCGGACGACTCGACCCAGAGCCCGGCCACCACCGTCCCCGAAGCATCAGGCGGTGCGGACGTGTCGGTCACCAACCGCTGGTTCCCCCCGGAGACGTACGGGGAGTGGGAACTGGAGCGCGGCGTCGTCGACGGGGAGGAGATCCCGATCGCTGAGGGCCACCCGGTCACCCTCTCGGTTTCCGACCTCGGCTTCGGGGGCAAGGTCTGCAACGACTATGGCTTCGTCCCCAACAGGGAGGACCCGGACGCCTTCCCCGACATCTTCAGCACGATGATGCTGTGCACCCCGGACGGTGTGATGCGGTCCGAGCAGGCCTATCTCGACGCATTGCGCCGGTTCGAGTCGGCGCGACTCGAGGACGGCAAGCTCGTCATCGAGGGCGACGGCATGCAGATGCTCTTCCGGCCGAGTGGAGGTGGTTGAGATGCGTCTGATACTCGCCGTGACCGTGACCACGGCCCTGGTCGCCGGGTGCGGCATCGAGGGAGCTACGTCGTCGACGACGTTCCCGGAACCGGTCACCACCACCACAACCACCACCGAGCCTCCAGGGAATCGGGTCAGCACTTCCACGGTCCCCTCCGTCACCGGCGAGGTGCCGGAAGACCTGCTCCGGCCGGTGCTGCAAGACGCCTCGGAGCGCGCCGGGGTGCCGGCAGGGGAGCTCGAGGTCACGCGAAGCCAGGCCACGGAGTGGCCCGACGGCGCGCTGGGCTGTCCCGAGCCCGGTCAGTCCTACATCCAGGTGATCATCCCCGGCTACTGGGTCGAGATCGAAGGTCCGGACGACGCCTACGACTACAGGCTCGACGCCAAAGGCAACTTCAAGCTCTGCGAGACGGGCAGGCTCCCCCTCGGCCGACCCTGAACACATCGCGGAATCGCGGGATGAAATGAGGAGGGGCCCTCGAGGGCCCCTCCTCTCCATGGGCGTCTCCCGAGAACTACTTCTCGATGATGATCGCCTCCTCGTCACCAGGCGCTCCGCCTCTGACGAGGACCAGGGCACCCTGGGTCTGGCTGATGGCGAACAGCCGCGCCGTCACCGATTCACCCGGTTCGAGCGAGATGAACTGCACGGGCTGGTTGCCGATGCGAAGCGGCGGGTGCTGGTTGCCGGCACCCAGGTCGAACGGCACCAGGTCGGTGACGACACCCTGGAAGTAGATGTCCACCGCCAGGCCGACACCGGCCTTCTTCTGCTTGACGGACTGCGAGTCGAGACCGATCTGCTCACCGCAGACCAGCAGGACGGTGTTGCCGCTGTTGGTCTCGTGATCGGTGAAGAAGAACGCCGTGACTGCGTTCGTCTCCAGATCGATGGCGAACACGACGTTCCGCCCGTCGCTCAGGTTGAACGTCGAGAGGAACGACAGGTCGGCGTTGAGAACCGCGTAGTCCGCTTCGCCGTCGTTGTCGATGTCGATGTCGAACTCGAACGTCGCCGGGGCATTGGCATGCGTCTGCCGCTCCCAGGTGTTGACCGCGAAGGCCACCAGGAGCTCGGAGGCGCAGCCCGTCTCCGACCCCGTGTAGAAGGCGACGCCTGCCGCCCTGAAGTCCGGCACCGGGTTGTTCTCGCCACGACCACCTTGGGGAAGGTCGTCGCTGGTGGCGATCAGGTGATAGACCTCGAGCTCGGCATCGTTGACACCCGCGTTGGTGAACGTGACGTTCTTCTTGTCACGTTCGACATCGACGTCGGCTGCGTCCCGGGGCAGGACGTGCCATGGCAGGTGGATGTCGTTGACATCCCCCTCGGCGTCGAGCGTCACGTACCCGTCGTACTCGAGCAGGTTCAGCCACGCCGGGTTGGCGCCATTGAAACCGGAGTTCCCGGCGTTGAGGCCGCCATTGGCGTCGTCGTCCCAATCACGCAGCAGCTCGGCGTCGATCGTCAGCGTGACGACGACCTCGGCCGTTCCACCCGCAGGCACGGTGACCTGGCTGGGCGAGACCGAGACGCTCACCGCGCCGTTCGCCTCGTCGTTTGCGTAGCGGAAGCTGGAGTCGACGTCGTACGTGATCGGCGATCCGCCGTAGTTGCGGACCGTCACCGTCTTCTCCAGCGTCATGTCGGCGGTCGCCTCGACGAACCCGAACGAGAGCGCCGGGCTCATCGTCTCGGCGTCCCATGCCGCCGCATCGCTCTCGAAGGCGCGGTTCACCCGCACCTCACCGCCACCGATCCGCGTTATCGGCGCCAGACCGGCGCCAGGTGCGGTCTCGATGTCGGGATCGGCGGTGTTGACCAGTCGAGCCTTGACCTCCAGTGGCGTGAGACCGGGCTCCGCCTGCATCAGGAGGGCCGCAGAACCGGCCACCATCGGGGTGGCACCCGAGGTCCCGCCGAACGGGGTGGTCTGGGTGCCGGTCCCGACCTCGGCGGAGACCGAGGCGCCCGGTGCGCCGATCTCGGGCTTGATCATGTTGTTGAACTGGTTCGACGGACCGCGTCCGGAGGTTCCGACCAAAGATCCGACCAGCGGGATGCCCGTGGCCGGGTCGAAGCTGATCACCGCGTTGCCGGTGCGCAGGATGTCGCCCGTCGACTGGTGGATCATGTAGGCAGGGATCCCGGGAAGCTCGCCACCACCGAATGCACCCTCGAACGGTGCGCCGGTGTCGACCAGCATGATGATGCCGAGGATTCCTCCCCCGGCCTCGATGTTCTGGATCTTGAGGCTGAAGTTACAGGTTCCTCGATCCACGGCCACTATCTGGCCCTCCACCGAGCCTGGAGCGAACTCTTCGCACCCGTCCAGGTTGCCGCCGGCGCCGTCGCCATAGAGGACCGGACCGGCGATCTGGGCCGTCAGCGGAGCCGACCACCCCTGGTGGACGGCCTCGTAGAACCCGGCAGACTCGGCCGGCTCGATGACCTCCATCTCGACCAGCAGGGCCGATGGCACCTGGGTCTGCGCCACGCTGAGCGCAGTGGGCGCCGAGCCCGGGCTGTCGGTGGTGTATGGCTTGTCCGACGTGTTGCCCGCCGCGGCGACGGTGAGGACACCGGCCGCGGTGGCGCCGTCGACGGCGGCCGCGAGATCGTCGTCGAATGGCTGGCCGTAGAGCGACCCGAGGGACATGTTGATGATGTCGACACCGGCTTCGACGGCGAACTCCATGCCCTGGATCAGGGCGATACCGGAGCAGGACGACGTCTGCGACGAGCAGACCTTGACGGCCACGAGGCTCGCCCCGGGGGCGACACCCAGGTTGCCGGCGATGATGTCGGCGACATGTGTGCCGTGGAACGCTCCGGGCCCGCTGTCCAGCGGGTCGGGGTCCGGCGCCAGGTCGCCGTTGGGCCATTCATCGCCGACGAAGTCGAAGCCTTCGACGACCTTGGCGGTCGGGAAGGTCCCCGGCTCCCGGGTGGTCGGATCGTCGTTGGCGTAGTCGTTGGGGTCGCCCGATCCCCCGAGTGCCGCGTGGTAATAGTCGACGCCCGAGTCGAGAACGGCCACGGTTGTGCCGGTCCCATCGAACCCAGCGTCGTGGACGTCCGTGCCACCGATGTACGGAACCGTCTCGGACAGCTCCATCACGTAGTCCGCCACGGGTCTGATCGTGGTCACCGAGCTCACCTCGGCGATCTCGGCCACCTTGTCGGCGTCGACCGTGGCGAACACCGCGTTCAGGACCGTGTCGACCGATCCATGGACGGTTCCGCCCAGTGCCTCGATGCGATTGACCACCTCGGCTTGCTGGGCATCGATCGTGGAGCCGTTGCCACCGCGTGACAGGGATGGCTCCGCCATCCTCACGCTGATCTGCACCGGCCCCTCTGCCCCTGCCAGCGCCTCGTCGACATGCGCCACCGGGCCGCGCGTGATCGGGTTGGGAAGACGTAGCTCCTCGATCCGATCGATCGCGGCATCCGGTACCGCAGCGCCCACGGGCAGGGCACTCAGTACGAGCGCCAGCGAGGCGATGAGTACGGATGCTCTCCTCATCCTCTCCTCTCCTTGTCGCCCGGATCTCTCCGGGAACGACCTCCCACCGCCCCGTGGGGCCGGACACTATCCCAAAGGATTCCGACGCGTCGTCGGCTCGATGGCCCGATCTGGAGCCTGTGACGATCGGCCCTATTTGGCCCTCGGCCGGTCTGGGTAACCTTCTGCCGTGCCTCACCTCTACGACTTCGACAAGGGTGACTACACCGACCGCGGCCTCCTGGGAGGGAAGGGCGCCGGTCTCGCCGAGATGACCCATCTCGGGCTCCCCGTACCACCCGGATTCACCATCACCACCGAGGTGTGCCGACACGCCATGAAGACAGGTGAGCTGCCGCCGGACCTCTGGGACGAGGTCGACGCCGCGCTGGACCGTCTCGAGGAGAAGAGCGGTCGCACCTTCGGTGGAGGGACGGCGCCCCTCCTCTTGTCCGTCCGGTCGGGCGCCAAGTTCTCCATGCCCGGCATGATGGACACCGTCCTCAACATCGGGGTCAACGATGAGATCGTGGAGGACCTGATCGCCTGGTCCGGTGACCCCCATTTCGCCTGGGACGTCTACCGGCGCTTCGTCCAGATGTACGGCGACGTGGTGCTCGGCATCGAGGAGAGCCGTTTCCAGGGCGTGCTCACCATGCTGCGGGCCAGGGCCGGGGTGAAGAGCGACGCCGACCTGAGCGCCGCCGACCTCCAACGCGCCACCAAGGAGTTCAAGGCCATCGTCGAGGAGCACCGCCCCGGTCGGCTCCCCTCCGACCCGAGGGAGCAGCTGCGAGGCGCCATCGAGGCCGTCTTCAAGTCGTGGACCAACAAACGCGCCGTCGACTACCGGCGGATCCACGACATCCCGGACGACCTCGGCACCGCATGCAACGTGCAGATGATGGTGTTCGGCGACCTGGGCGAGGACTCGGGCACCGGCGTGTGCTTCACCCGCGACCCATCGAGCGGGGCCCGTGTCTATTACGGCGACTACCTGCCCCAGGCCCAGGGCGAGGATGTCGTCTCCGGCGCCCGCAACACGCTGACGCTGGACGCCCTCAAGGACCTGCACCCGGACTGCCACCGCGAGCTCGTCGAGCACATGGACCGGCTCGAGGAGAACTACCGGGACATGATGGACATCGAGTTCACCATCGAGCGAGGCAAGCTCTTCATCCTCCAGTGCCGTGTCGGCAAGCGGACGCCTGCCGCCGCGGTCAGGATCGCGGTGGCCATCGCCAACGAGGGCACCATCACCCGGGAGGAGGCCCTTCTCCGGGTCGACCCCGAGTCACTGGAGCAACTCCACCGCCCCCGTGTCGACCCCAAGACCGACGCCAAACCGGTGGCCACCGGCGTCGACGCCTCCCCGGGCGCCGCGGTGGGCGTGATCAGCTTCGACTCCGACGACGCCGTCCGGATGGCCGCCGAGGGCCAGGACGTGATCCTGGTCAGGCCGGAGACCACGCCCGACGACATCCACGGCATGGCTGCCGCCGTTGGCATCCTCACCAGCCAGGGCGGGAAGACCTCACACGCCGCAGTGGTGGCGCGAGGCATGGGCAAGCCGGCCGTCACCGGGGCAGCGGCGCTGACGGTGGACGTGCACGGCGGTGTCCTCCTCGTGGGTGGCCGCGAGCTGCGACGCGGCGACAAGATCACCATCGACGGGACCAGCGGCAAGGTCTACGTCGGAGATGTCGATCTCGTGGCGCCGGAGACGCTGCCCGAGCTCCTCACCCTCCTGGAGTGGGCCGACGCCATCCGGACGCTGGGTGTCCGGGCCAACGCCGACACGCCGGAGGACGCCGCCGAGGCGAGACGGCGGGGCGCCCAGGGCATCGGTCTCGCCCGCACCGAGCACATGTTCATGGGCGAGCGGCTCCAGATCGTCCAGAAGGTGATCCTCGCCAGGAACCAGCTCGACCGTCAACGTGCGCTCGAAGAGCTGGAGAAGCAGCAGGTGGACGACTTCGAGGCGATCCTCGAGGCGATGGACGGCCTCCCCGTGGTGGTCCGTCTCCTCGATCCGCCGCTGCACGAGTTCCTCCCCTCCCGCCTCGAGCTGGAGCAGGAGGCCCTGCGCCGGGTGCGTGCCGGCAGGCCGATCGACGAGATCCGGGACATGTCGAATCAGGTGGCCAAATGGGAAGAGGACAACCCGATGCTCGGCCTCCGGGGTGTCCGTCTCGGCCTGGTGCTGCCCGACCTGTACCGGATGCAGGCCCGGGCGGCGATCAACGCGGTCTGCCGTCGCCTCGACGCCGGCGGCAAGCCCCACCTGGAGATCATGATCCCGCTCGTCTCGACGGTCGAGGAGCTCCGACGCATGCGGGAGATGATCTGCCAGGAGGTCGAGGAGGCGGAAGCCCGGACCGACCACGAGCTCCACATCCCCATCGGGACGATGATCGAGCTGCCCCGGGCGGCGCTGACCGCCGGGGAGATCGCCCAGGTGGCCGACTTCTTCAGCTTCGGCACCAACGACCTGACCCAGATGACCTACGGCCTGAGCCGGGACGACGCGGAGCGTCTGTTCCTCCATCAGTACGTGGAGGAGGGGATCCTGAAGAACGACCCGTTCCAGACCATCGACCGCCACGGTGTGGGGAGGCTCGTGGAGGTCGCCTGCAAGGAGGGACGGGCGTCCAACCCGAGCCTCCAACTCGGCGTCTGCGGCGAGCACGGGGGCGAGGCGCGATCGATCGCCTTCTTCGCCGAGGTCGGCCTGGACTACGTGTCTTGCAGCCCGTTCCGGGTGGAGGGTGCCCGGCTCGCCGCCGCCCAGGTGGCGATCAAGGGGCTCGAGACGACCGACACCCGCTAGAGACGCTCGACCAGGTCGGCCACACCCTCGCCGGTCGCGGCGCTGGTGACCAGCACCTCGAACCCGTGGTCCTCCGCCGCGGAGTTCAGGGCGCGGCGCACCTCGTCGGCCCCGGGCCGGTCCGCTTTGTTGACCACCACGATGTCGGCCACCTCGAGGATCCCGGCCTTGTCCGCCTGGACGTCGTCACCCCACGCCGGGGTCAACACGAGGACGACCACGTCGGCGACGTTCATCACGTCGACCTCCGATTGACCGACGCCGACCGTCTCCACGATGAGGCGATCGAAGCCGGCCAGGGCCATGAGCTTCAGGGCGGCGGCGGCCGCCGGCGCCAGACCACCCATGTGGCCCCGATTGGCCATGGAACGGATGTACACGCCGTCGTCACCTGTGTGCTCCTGCATCCGGATGCGGTCGCCGAGGATGGCACCTCCGGTCTTGGGGCTGGACGGGTCGACGGCCAGCACCGCCACCGTCTCCCCGCGCTGTCGGAGCATCCGGACGATGGCATCGACGAGGGTTGACTTGCCGGCGCCGGGCGGGCCGGTGATCCCGACGACCCGACGTCCGGGAGCCGCGACGGTGTCCAGGGTCGCTCCCGCCTCGGCAAGGCTGATCGCCCGGGCCAGGGCGCGTCGGTCACCGGCGCGCACCGATTCCAGGAGACCCGGGTCGATCATGGGCAGGGAGCCTAAGCCCCGCCTCAGAAGGGCAGCTGGATCCCGGAGCCGGCCTCTTCCATGCTGCCGGGCACCTCGGAGGTCGCCACCACCTCGGTGACGCCCGGGACCCGGTCGGTGAGGATCCTCTCGATGCCGGCCTTGAGGGTCATCATCGAGAGAGGGCAGCCGCCACAGGCGCCGACCATCTCCAGCTCGACACGACCGCCATCGACGCCGAGCAGCACGATGTCGCCGCCGTCGGCCTGGACGGCCGGGCGGATGTACTCGATGGCGGCCTCGAGTGCGTCGAGGTCGACCTCTCCGGCCTCGGCGGGCTTGGAGATGGAGACGGGGGTGGGCTGTGTCATCTGTTCTCTCGAACCTCGGGATCCGTTTCGATGTTCCCGATCCTAGGGCCGGGACGAGGGTGTCAGAACCCGGCTCATGTCAGTTCGATTGCTGCGCCCAGCGAAGCGAGTCGTCCGGCGAAGTCCTCGTACCCGCGGTCGATGTGGGCCACGTCGCCCACCTCGGTGACTCCGTCGGCCCGCAGCCCGGCGATCACCAATGCCGCACCGGCCCGGATATCGGGGGCCAACACGGGACAGCCCTGGAGCTGCTCCACGCCCCGGATCACCGCGTGAGGGCCCTCGACCGAGATGTCCGCACCCATCCGGGCGAGCTCCCCCACGTAGCGGAACCGGGCGTCGTAGAGGTTCTCGGTGATGACGGAGACCCCGGACGCCACGCTGAGATAGGCGACCATCTGGGGGTGCATGTCGGTGTGGAACCCGGGATAGGGCAGGGTGGCGAAGTCCACCGGTGCGGGACGCTCCGGGCCCTGGATCTGGAACCAGTCGTCCCCCCGCTCCACATTGCAGCCACTGTCCTCCAGCTTGCGCAACTCCATGCGGAGATGGCCCGGCCGGCAGTCGGTGATCGTGACCTCTCCCCCGGTGATAGCCGCGGCGACCGCGTAGGTGCCGGCCTCGAGACGGTCGGGGATGACGTCGTGTTCCACGGGATTGAGCCTCTCGACGCCCTCGATGGTGACCAGAGATGTCCCTCCGCCGGTGATCCGGGCTCCCATGGCGTTGAGCAGGTCGATGAGATCCTCGATCTCCGGCTCCCGGGCGGCATTGACCACGGTGGTGCGCCCCTCGGCGAGCACGCCGGCGAACAGCAGGTTCTCGGTGGCACCCACGGAGGGGAAGGGAAGCTCGACCTCGGCTCCGCGCATCCGTCCGTCCACCCGGCCGACCAGCTCGCCGTGGATCAGCTCGAACTTCGCCCCCATCGCCTCCAGACCGTCGAGATGCCACTCGATCGGGCGGGCGCCGAGGTCGTCGCCGCCGGGCAGGGCGATGCGGGCCTGGCCACAGCGGGAGAGGAGCGGCCCCAGGGCGACTATCGAGGCGCGCATCTTCCGCACCAGCTCGATGGGGGTCACCGGGTCGACGTCGTCGGGGACCACCGTCCACAGCTCGTGGTCCCCGAACTCGACGGTGCATCCGGTGTGACGGAGCACGTCCGCCATCAGCTCGACGTCGAGGATGCGGGGGACGTTGGTGAGCCTGTGCCTTCCGGGGGCGAGGAGGGCGGCCACCATCTCCTTCAGGACCGCGTTCTTGGCTCCTCTCACTCCGATGGTCCCGGAAAGGACGCGACCCCCCTCGACGGTGATGGTGGGCATCGGCGTCAATGTAGTGGTGGGTGCGGGCGGCGCCGGCGATGGCGATCGGGACCCCAGTCGATGGCTACCCTGCCGTGGCCATGCGAATTGCTCTCGGGTCGGATCACGCCGGCTACTCGATGAAGGAACACCTTGCGGCGTGGCTCGCCGAATCCGGCCACGCGGTCTACGACCTCGGGACCCATTCCGAAGACCCGGTCGACTATCCCGACTACTCCGCGTCGGTGGCGCGTGCGGTGCTCGACGGTCGGGCCGACCGGGGGATCATCGTCTGCGGCTCGGGCGCCGGCGCCTGCATCGCGGCCAACAAGCTCGCGGGCATCCGGGCGGGGGTGGCGCACGACGCCTACACCGCCCGGCAGATGGTGGAGCACGACGACGTCAACGTGCTCTGCCTCGGCTCCCGTGTCATCGGGCCGGCTTTGGCCGAGACCGTGGTCCAGACCTTCATCGAGGCTCGGTTCTCCCGCGAGGATCGCCACGTCCGCCGCCTGGAGAAGATCCGGGCCCTGGAGCAGTAGGTCAGCCCTCGATCGAACTCTCGGCGATCGCCGCCAGGGCGTTCAGACCACTGACACCGATCTCACCGGCCGCCCGGCCCAGATTCTTGTTCTCGCCGTCGAGCACGATGTAGGTGGGCGTGGAGAGGACCCCGAAGCCCTGGACGATCTCGTTCTCGGCGCTGTCCATCACCGTGGGAACGTCCCAGCCTTCGCGCTCCAGCCAGTCCTGGGGCGGGAAGTTGGGGCGGCTGGCGTTGGTGAAGATGGTCGCCGCGTAGAGGTCGACACCTTCGGGGAGCCCGCCGTCTTCGAGCCAGTCGATGATGCGGGGCACCTCCGCCTGGCAATGGGGGCACCAATGGGCGAGGAAGACAACGATCTTGGGCCGGCCGTCGGGCCCGATGGTGATCTCGTTGCCGTTCCAGTCGGTCCCCGTGACGGTCGGAGCGGTCATCCCCACCGCCGGATCACCGGCGTTGGGGTTCTCCACCATCGGGAGGTTCTCGCCTTCCACGGTCGGGTCCCCATAACCGGCGTTGGGATCCCTGGCCGGCTCGTTGGCGATGGCCCAGGCGAGACCGACGATCAGGGCCAGGCCGACGACACCCCCGACGATCCAGAGCAGCTTCTTGTTCATTCCTTCTTCGCCTTCACGTAGAACAGGAGCAGGACGGAGATGAGCGTAAACCCGGCTCCGGCCATAAACGGGATCGAGACGAACCCGAAGACCTCGACATAGCGGGCGCTACAGGGGTTGGTCGGGTTGCAGGAGATGCCCTCGAGATGCGGGAAGATCTGGATGACGTAGTGGTAGACCGAGGTGGCGAGGCCGAGGAGCGACATGGGCAACGCGACATACTTCACCGCCGGCTTCTTCCAGATCGCCCCGCCGAGCAGTATCAGTGACAGGGGGTACATGAATCCACGCTGCACCCAGCAGAGCAGGCATGGGACGAACCCCACGACCTCCGAGTAGACGAGCGAACCGGTGGTGCACACTGCAGCCACCGCCCAGGCCAGCCAGAGGGCGCCATTCCCGAGCAGCCGACCCGCCGCCTCCCGGCCCTTGGCGAGCCGGTAGGTCACGAGCGCCGCGGCGCCGGCCAGGGACACCAGAGCGAGCAGCGCCAGGAAGGTGTTGTAGAGGCGGAGGGCTTGATCGGACATGGTCAGCGGAGCGTAACGACGCGTGGAGATCTAGCTGCTCAGTAGCTGGAGAAGCGGCCTGGAGGCGACAGCTCGTCCGGGTCCACGATCTTTACCTCGGCGGTCTCACCCATCTCCTGGATGACCGAGGCGTGGACCTCGAGCTGGGTCGGGGAGGCGACCTTGAGCAGTTGGTAGCGATGCCTCTCCCCGTCGATGGTCAGGTCGACACTGGCCATCAGACCCGAGGGAGGCGCATCCACCGTGCCGCCGGCCGCTGCGGCGAGGCTGCGCAGCATGTTGAGGGCGATCTGATAGGTGGAGAAGGGTCCGAACACCTCCGGTTCTGCTCCCTCAGGCAGGTAGAGGATCATGTACATGCCGGCAGGAGAGTGTAAGGCCGACCCTCATGGCGTGCCCCGGTCCGGGGCGAAGTTGTGGCAGTCCCGACCGGATTCGAACCGGCGTTTCCGGCCATGAACGGGGCCCGGCGTCCGATCCCAAGCAACAAACGAGTTGCCTGTCTGACGTGGCAGTCCCGACCGGATTCGAACCGGCGTTTCCGGCTTGAAAGGCCGGCGTCCTAGGCCGCTGGACGACGGGACCAGGGGTTCGACGATGAGGTTACGGCCCGGAGGGGCTCACCCCAACTCTCTGCGAGCCCGGCGGATCCGTTCCAGGGTGCGGTCCCGCCCGAGGGCCGCCATGGATTCGAACAACGGCGGGCTCACGGAAGTTCCCGTCACCGCCACGCGGACCGGCTGGAACACCTTGGCCGCACCGATCCCCAGCTCCTCGGGCAGCTTGCGCATCCGTTCCTCTACGCCGCCGGCATCCCAATCGTCCAGGGACTCGAGAGCGTCGAGGGCACGATCGAGCACGCCCGCGACGCCGTCCTTGGCCATCACCTTCTCCCACGCCGCCGGGTCGTACGCCTCGAAGTCGACGAAGAGGAACCTGACCTGCTCGGCCGCCTCCGGAAGGAGGTGTGTCCGCTCCTGCACGAGTTGCGAGATCTGGAGGAAGCGTTCCCACTCCTCGGGATCGAGCGCACGGCCCACGTCCTTTTCGATCCAGGGCCGGACCATCTCCCGGAACCGCTCCGGCTCCAACGCCCGGATGTACTCCCCGTTCATCCACTTCAGCTTCTCGGGGTCGAAGGCGGCCGGGTTCTTGGAGACGTCGGCCAGGTCGAAGGCGGCGATGGCCTGCTCCTTGGTGAAGATCGTGGTCTCGGCGTCGAGCGACCAGCCGAGATTGGCGAGGTAGTTGAACATCGCCTCGGGGAGGTAGCCGGCCTCCCGATACTCCGAGAGGGCGGTGGCGCCGTGGCGCTTGGACAGCTTGCGGCCGTCGGTCCCGAAGAGCAGGGGCAGGTGGGCATAGACCGGCTCGGTATGACCCATCGCCCTGGTGAGCAGGATGTGCTTCGGCGTCGACGGGAGCAGGTCCTCGCCCCGGGCGACGTGGGTGATCTCGTAGTCGACGTCGTCGGTGGTCGACGCCAGGTGGTAGGTGGGTGTGCCGTCGGAGCGGAGGATGACGAAGTCGTCGACGTCCTGGGGCTCAAAGCTGATGCGGCCCCGGACCAGGTCTTCGAACACGATCGGGGCGTCCTGGGGGATGGACAGCCGGATGGCGCCTTCGGTGCGCTCCTTCTCGGGGCGACGGATGTAGTGGCCCGGGTGCTTCCCCTCGGCCTGGGCGCGTTGCCTGAGCTCCTCCAGCTCCTCGGCGGTGCGATCGTCGAAGTAGGCGGCACCGGACTCCACGAGCGAGTGGGCCACCTCGCGGTAGCGATCGAACCGATCCGACTGGCGATAGGTGCCGTGAGGGCCGCCGACCCTCGGGCCCTCGTCCCAGTCCAGGCCGAGCCAGAGGATCGACTCGAGGATCTCGTCCTCGTACTCCTGGGTGGAGCGCTCCAGGTCGGTGTCGTCGATCCGGACGATGAAGACGCCGCCATGATGCCGGGCGAACAGCCAGTTGAAGAGCGCAGCGCGGGCGGTGCCCACGTGGAGGAACCCGGTCGGCGAGGGGGCCATCCGGACACGGACGGTCACGCAGCCACCACCCGATTGACGAGGGTCCCGATGCCGTCAACCTCGACCTCCATGAGGTCACCCGGCTGAACCGGCCCGACGCCGGAAGGCGTCCCGGTGAGCACCACGTCACCCGGGAGCAGGGTCGTGAACGCCGACACGTACTCGATGATCTCGGCCACCCCGAACACCATGTCGGACGTGAACCCCGCCTGGCGGACGTCTCCGTTGACCCGGCAGATCACGGCGAGCCGCTCGGTCGGGTCGAGCTCGGTCTCGATCACAGGGCCAAGCGGGCAGAACGTGTCGAAGCCCTTGGCCCGAGCCCACTGCCCGTCCTTCCGCTGCAGGTCGCGGGCGGTGACGTCGTTGGCGGCCGTGTAACCGAAGATGTAGGTGGCGGCGTCCTCCGCCTTCACGTTGCGGGCGGGCCGGCCGATCACGACGGCGAGCTCGGCCTCGTGATGCACCTCGGAGCTGAGCCGCGGGTACACCACGTGGGCGTTGGGCCCGATCACAGACGTGGACGGCTTGAGGAAGATCAGCGGCTCGTCCGGGACGTTCCCGCCCATCTCACTGGCGTGGTCCTCGTAGTTCTTGCCGACACAGACGATCTTGGTGGGGAGCACCGGGGCGAGGAGGTTCGCCTTCGACCAGGGCACCACGGCCTCCGTCGGCTCCCAGACCACGAAGGGGCTCCCCTTGTAGACCATGACGCCCTCGGCGTCGGCGACTCCGTAGACGATGTCGTCGTCGGCCTTGATGCGGACGATCTTCACTGCCGGCCGCTCCGGTGGTGCTGCGCCCACTTGATGTGCTCGGGGGACTCCACGAGGAGCTGCCGGTCGACCTCCATGACCGCGGTCTCTCCCGGACGCTTGTCGTACGGGACCGCCGCCAGCCAACGCCGGCGACGCTCGACCACCTCCGGCGGCGCCTCGTGGTCATAGCCGAGCAGGGCGAGCACCGCTTCGACGTCGGAGCGGACCGCGGCCCGGCCCAGTGCCGCCGCCCGGGCCATGACCAGGCCGGTCACGACCTCTTCGAGACCCGGTTCATCGGGCAGTTCGAATCGCCGCACCACCTTCACGGCCCAGCCCGGATCGGGGCCGACCACGTCGTATGGGCCGAACCGGTCGGGGTCGTTGGGGGCGTCGGGCACGCCCGGCTTGTGCGCCCGCCACCTGCGGGAAGCGGGGGGCTGCAGCGACCGCCGCGGGCGATCGGCGTCCGTGATGCGAACGTTGGGCTGCTGAGCCATCAGACGTAGCTGAGCCAGTGCAGGTAGTCGTCGAGCTTCCCGGTGACCGCGTCCCGGTACAACTCCACGGCCTTGAGGGTGACGGGGCCGGGCCGGCCATCTCCGACCGGCCGCCCATCGACGCTCCGAACCGGCGTCACCTCGGCGGCGGTGCCCGCCAGGAAGACCTCGTCTGCCGTGTACAGGTCGCCGCGGAGCAGGACTGTCTCGACCACTTCCACGCCTTCGGCGCGCAGCAGGGTCATCACCGAGTCACGGGTGATGCCCTTGAGGATCCCGGACGCCACCGGTGGAGTCTTCACCACACCTGCCTCGACGACGAAGAGGTTCATCCCGCTGCCCTCGGCGACGTGCCCGGCGTCGTTGAGCATGATCGCCTCGTCGTACCCGGCCTTCAACGCTTCGCCCTTCGCCAGCATCGAGTTGAGGTAGGCCCCGGAGCCCTTGGCGGTGGGGATGAAGGCGTTGTGGGAGATCCGCCGCCAACTGGAGACCATTGTGGTGATCCCCTCCCTGGCCGCGTTCGAGCCGTGATAGGCGCCCATCGGAAATGCCGCCATCATGGTGTGGACGGGGCTGTTCGTCGGATAGAGGCCGACGTCGCCATCGCCCCAGAAGGTGAGCGGTCTGATGTAGGCGCTCTCGAGACCGGTCACCCCGAGCAACTCGAGACAGCCCGCCACCAATTGCTCGGTGGACCACTCGAGCGGGATCTCGTAGGCCCGGGCCGAGTCGTGCAGGCGGTCCATGTGATCCTTGAGCCGGAACACGGCCGGACCTTCGGGAGTGAGATAGGCGCGGATCCCCTCGAAGACCCCGGTTCCGTACTGGAGGGCGTGGGTCAGGAAATGGACCCTGGCGTCCTCCCAGGGGATCAGCTCGCCATCACTCCAGATGTGGGTGGCGGTCTCCATGACCCAAAGGCTAAACGAGCCCGGGGAGTGGCGCGTCCGGGCCCTACGCTGGCGACCGTGGCTCGCCTCATCGCCTCGTTCTTCGGCACCGGCCTCATCCTTCGCCGGATCCGCGGCAAGGACATCGGGTCGGGCACGGTGGGTGGCCTGTTCGCCGCCGCCCTCGCCCTGTGGCTCGGCCGTGCGGCGGGATGGCCCTGGGTGCTCGGTCTGACGGTGCTCGGGTTGGTGGCGGGGACGGCGGCCATCCGATCGATCCATGACCGGGAAGGAGACGCCGGGTGGATCGTGGTCGACGAGGCGACCGGCGCGTTCCTCTCCCTCATCGGCGTCACCGCCTATCCGGCCGCGCTCGTCGCCTTCGCCGTGTTCCGCCTCGCCGACATCTTCAAGCGCTTCTTTCCCGGCGTGGAACGGGCGGAGAACATCCCGGGCCCGGCGGGGGTGGTCGCCGACGACCTCGTGGCCGGGATCTATGGACTTTTGGCCGGTCACATCGTCCAGAGGCTTGTCTAGATTGCGAAACAGGAGGCCCGAATGACCTGGAACGTCAAGACAATCATCCTCGGAGTCGATGGCTCCGAGGGCGCGGAGAGGGCGGCTCGACAGGCCGTCGACGTAGCCCGCAACACCGGAGCCAAGCTCCTCATCACGACCGTCGTCCGCCCACCGGAGGGCTGGTGGGGCGTCGGGGGGGCGCCACCGACCCCCGAGGCGCTCTCGACCGCCCTGATCGAAGGGCAGAAGGAGGTGCTCGACCAGCTGGTGTCCGGCCTCGACCTCGAGGGCGTGGACTACGAGACGGTCCAGGACCTCGGCGACCCGGCGAGCCGTCTCATCGCCCTGGCGGAGGAGCGCAACGCCGATCTCATGGTCATCGGGCGTCGCGGCGCCGGGCTGGTGGAGAGGGTGATCCTCGGCTCGGTGGCCGACCGGGTCTGCCATCACTCCCCCTGCCCCGTCCTGCTGGTTCCCTAGACGGCGCCGCCGTCGCGGCGCCATGAGCCCGTTCGCCATCGTGCCCATCCGGTCGTTCCGGCTGGGCAAGTCCCGTCTGGCGCCACATCTCACCGAGGAACGGCGCCGCGCCCTGGCGACCTCGCTCGCGGCGAAGGTGACCGAGGCGGCAGTCGTGGCGGGTATGACTCCGCTGGTGATCACGGCCGACGACGAGGTGGCAGCCTGGGCCGCGGAGTTCGGCCACCGGGTGGTCCCCGATCCCGGTGGCGGTCTCGATGAGGCGTGCCGCGCCGGAGTGTCGGCCTCCGGCAGGGATCGCTGGGTAGTGGTCCACTCCGACCTTCCCCTCATCGCCGCCGAGGACCTCGTCGCCGTGGCGGATCTGGTCGCGGCGGGCAGGGATGTGATCGCCCCCTCCTCCGACGGCGGCACGTCGGTGCTCTCGTCGGCCGGAACCATGGCCTTCTCCTACGGCCCGGGGAGCTTCCATCGTCACCTCGCCCGGCTCACCGATCCGGTGATCGTGGTCCGCACCGGGCTTCTCCACGACCTGGACACACCGCGCGACTTCGAGTCGGCCACCCGCCTCGGAGCGCTGAGATGAGAAGGACGGCGATCCTCTCCTGGTTCCTCCGTGCCCTCGACGCCGTCGACCCCCGTCGTCTCACCGCGGAACGCCTCGCCGACCGGCCGCCCGCCACGGTGATCGCCATCGGGAAGGCCGCCGTCGGCATGGTCACCGGCGCCGCCGACGCCTGGGGAAGAGTGCGCGGGGTCTGTGTCGCCGATGCGCCGGGCGACGTCCCCGAAGGGATCGAGATCCTCGTCGGGGACCATCCCATACCCGGCGCCGCCAGCTTCGCCGCAGGCCGGCGTGTGCTCGACGTTGCTCGTGAGTCCGATCAGGTGGTCGTGCTCTTGTCGGGTGGCGGCTCGGCCCTCTGCGAATGGCCACTGCCCGGGATCACCCCCGAGTTCATCGCCGAGACCACGAGGGCGCTCCTCAACGGAGGCGCCTCGATCGGCGAGACCAACCTGGTCCGCGCCCACCTGTCGGCGCTGAAGGCGGGCGGTCTGGCTCGAGCGGCGGGCCCGGATCTCCTGACCCTCGTCCTCATGGACGTCGGGTCACTCGGCCCCGAGATGGTCGCCTCCGGGCCGACCCTCGGTCGGGGACTGAGCCCGGAGATGGCGATCGAGGTGATGAGGCGCTACGGGATCGAGCCGCCGCCGGATGTCGTGGACGCCATCGAGGAGGTGCCGGCAGATCCTGTCTCATCTCCGGTGGAGGTGATCGCCGACGGGCGGGACGCGGGCGAGGCAATGGTGGAGGCGGCAAGGCTCGACGGCCTCGACGCCTATCTCTCCGACGGTTGGATCGAAGGCGCGGTGCCGCAGGCCGTGGACCGGTTCCTCGACGAGAGCGACCGCGGGGTGATGGTGGGGGCGGGCGAGGCCACACTCGAGGTGAGCGGGGACGGCAGGGGCGGGCGCAACACCCATGCCGCGTTGGAGGCGGCGGTGCGCATCTCGGGGCAGGACATCGAGTTCGCCGCCCTCTCCACCGACGGCGTCGACGGTGCTTCCGGCGCGGCAGGGGCGATCGTGGATGGCACCACCATCACCCGGGGCGGCGATCCGACGGCGGCGCTCGCCGCTTTCGACAGCGCCACCTATCTCGAGCGCATCGGAGACCTCGTGGTCACGGGCCGCACCGGCACCAATGTCGCCGACCTTTGGGTGGTGTGGAGGTGACGGCCACGTATATTGGCCCGGACCTCGAAAGGGAGAGATGACGAGAAACGTCGTGATCACAGGTGGCACCGGCGGGCTCGGCACCGCCCTGGTTCGCCGTCTCCATCGCCAGGACTACCGACTGGCGATCACCTACCTGCTCCCGGCCGAGGCCCAGCAGTTCGAGGAGGAGTTCGAGGTAGACGACGAGAAGATCATCCTCCGGCGGGTCGACGCCACCAACCCCGAGCAGGTGAACGCCTTCTTCGACGAGGTCGCCGGCTCGTGGGGGTCGATACACGGTGTCTGTGCACTGGTCGGCGGATGGGCGGGTGGTCGCGACGTGGTCGAGACCGACGACGTCCGCCTCGAGCGCATGATCGACCTCAACCTCCGCTCCGCCTTCTACACCGTGCGAGCGGCGCTGCCCCACCTCACCAAGTCCGATTGGGGCCGCATCGTCCTGGTGGGAAGCAGGGCGGTGGTCGACAACCCCGCCGGGCAGGGCGCCTTCAACATCGCCAAGGCGGGCGTCGTCTCCCTGGGGCTGACCGTGGCCCAGGAGCTCGAGGACACCAATGTCACCGCCAACGTCCTCATGCCGTCGGTCATCGACACCCCTGCCACCAGGCAGTCGTTCCCGCACGCCGACTACGTGAACTGGCCCACCCCTGACGAGATCGCTTCGGTGATCGAGTTCATCCTCGAGGAGCGTTCCGGCGTGATGAACGGGGCGCTGGTCCCCGTCTACGGCAAGACGTAGAGGTCGAGCCAGCGCCCGTGGTGCTGGGCGTAGCCGATGAGCTTCCATCCCGATCCGTCATCCACCGCCAGCGCTGCCGCGTCGCCGCGATCGGGGACCACGCCGAGCGACACGCGGTGGACCGGTCTTCGCGATCGCGCCGCCGCGACGAGGCGATCCAGCGCCTCCAGTTGCGCGACGGTGAACTGATAGAGGGTGAAGGAGTCCATCAGGACCACCGGCTCACCAGGAGGGAGCGAATCGAGGACCTCGGGGAGCGTGGCCAGTGCGTCACCGGGCACCATCTCGATGTCGGTCTCCGCGGCTATGCCCAGCGCCACGCGGAGTCGCTCCCTCCGCTCCGGCGCCTCCGGCCAGAGGAGCGCCTCGAGCCAGGCACGGTCGTCGGGATCCCCGGGGTCGAGGGGGTTGATGTCGAGACCGATACGTCTCCCGATCTCCACCGGGCGGGGTCGAGGGTCGAGACCCCTCGACTCCGTCTCCAGGAGCAGCCGGGAGTCACCCCACTCGACGGCACCCCACCGGTACCGGTAGCGATCGAGCGCAAGATGCAGACCGGCGCTCGCCCCGATCTCGACGAGGTGGAACCGATCGAGACCGGTCATCCAGACTGCCGGGAGCAGGGCGACGGCCCGTCGGACCTCGTTGGTCTGCGTGTAGCGGCTGGCGCCGATGGCGGCGATCGCTCCCTCGTGCTCGAGCACGAACCGCCGGAACTCGCCACCCAGGTCGTCGTCGATGGGACGGGCTTCGGAGGTCAGGTCCGGGTAGTAGGCGGCCAGGGGATCGCCGGGTTCCCGGGCGAGGAGCATGTGGACCGCTCCGAAGAGGATGTTGATCGGTGGCGGGTTGACGATGTCGTCGAGGACACGCATCAGCTCGGCGTCGCCGGCGATGACACCGGCGAGATGCACATAGAGCGGCGAGTCGGTGGCGAAACGGGTCCACTTGGCGATCGCCTCGGGGGTCACAGGGTGGGTCTCCTGTAGGCGGTGGCGAGGGCGTCGGCGTACTCGTTCCACCGGTACCCGGCGTGGCCGGGCACCCACTTGATCCTGGCACCGGGCCGCTCTTTGAAGAGCCGGTACGCCTCCTGGACGAGCTCCAGGTTGGCGATCGGGCCGGTCTTCCGCTTCCAGCCCCGCTGCTCCCAACCCGCGGCCCACTCCGTCAGGGTCTTCACCACCAACTCGGAGTCGGCGTAGACGTCGATCTCCTCGTCGGGCTCGACCATCTCGAGCCCGGCGATCATCGCGGTCAGCTCCATCCGGTTGTTGGTGGTGTGGGGCTCGCTCCCGGACCTCTCGGCGACCACCTCGCCTGCCTCGACGCGGACCGCCCCCCAGCCGCCGGGCCCGGGATTGCCTTCCGAGGCGCCATCGGTGAACACCCCCGTGTCGGGGCCCTCGGTGTAGCGCTCCAGCACTTCGGCGAGGGTCAGCTCACGGGCCCGATTCTTCGGGGGGCGTGGGGCGCGCTCCGGGGGCGCCGGGGCGCGGTTCGAGGCGCGGCAGTCCATGCACTGCTTCGGGACCCAGCCCGGGTAGCGGTCGAGGACCTCCTGTCGCACGTCGAAGCGGGCGCCGCAGGTCTCACACGTGAACACGGTCAGGCCTCGTCCGTCTCCAGGTGAGCGGCGACCGCGTAGTCGAGGATGATCGGGCCCTCCGGCACCAGGGCGACGTGGGTCACCGAGGTGTTCTCCGGCGTGTACAGCGACTCGGAGTAGGCGTCGTCGGTCTCGGTCAGCGACGAGATGTACGACCGGATGGCACCGCCGTGGGCCACGACCACGGTGGGCTCGCCCTGCGCCGGCTCCAGGGTGGAGATGGTGTTGGTCACCCTCGCCGTCAGCTCGCCCCAGGTCTCCCCGGTGAAGCCGCGACGGAGATCGACCCCTTGTTGGTAGATCGCCTCCATGGCGTCGGGCCAGCGTTCCTGGATCTCGCTGGTGGTGAGGCCCTCCCACTCCCCCATGTGCATCTCCCGCAGGCCCGGGACGGGGACGACGCCGTTGCTCGCCACGCGCTGGGCCGTCTCCATCGCCCGCTGCAATGGCGAGGCGTACACCGTGGGGTGCCTTCCGTACCACCGGCCGAGGAGCTCGGCCTGGCGGATGCCCTCCTCGTCGAGGGTCCAGTCGCCGTGACCCTGCCAGCGCTGCTCGATGTTGGCCCGGGTGCGGCCATGTCGGACCAGGGCGATGACCGGCGTGCCCTGGCCGAGGTGGTGTTCGACGAAGCGGTTGCGGGGACCGAGGTGGCCGGTGTCGTTGAACGTGGCGAGACGGGTCCGGTCCCACTGGAAGACCAGGCGGGTGATGGCGGTGTTGGCCGCGATCGGGTGAATCCTCCGACCACGGCCGGGAAGATGGCGCTCCAGGATCGGCTGAAGGAAGCCGCCGTGGGTGACGACGATGGCCCGCTCCCCATCCCCGAGACGGTCGAGCACCTTCTGCATCGCACCGTATGCGCGCCGACCCACCTGGTTGAGGGTCTCCCCGGTGCCGCCCATGGGAACGTCCCAGTTGGTGAAGGAGGCCTCCAGCTCGTCACGGTGGTTGCGATCGGTCTCCTCGAAGCTGAGGCCCTCCCATCTGCCGACGTCCATCTCGATGAAGTCGTCGTCGATCACGACGTCGGACGAGACCGCCTCGGCCGTGCGGCGGGCGCGGGTGAGCGGGGATGAGATGACGACATCGAACCGCCAGCGTGACATCCGCTTGGCCAGGGCCTCGAGGCTGGCCTCACCCGCCTCGCTCAGCGGGCCGTCGGTGCGCCCGTGCCAGAGACCGTCGACGTTGCCCTGCGACTCGGCATGGCGGATGAAGACGATCTCCTTGGTGTTCTTTCGGGTGGCGTAGGGCACGCCGACGTATTCGCTGCTGCGGGTCATCCGCCGACGACTCTAGGGCGCACCCGGCCGCTCTCTAGGCGATGAAAGCCGATGCGAATATGAGCGAAACGATCGTCATCACCTTGACGACGATGTTCATCGCCGGGCCGGAGGTGTCCTTGAACGGGTCGCCCACCGTGTCGCCGGTAACGGCCGCCTTGTGGGCGTCGCTGCCCTTGCCGCCGAAGGCGCCGGCCTCGATGAACTTCTTGGCGTTGTCCCAGGCGCCACCGGCATTGGCCATGAAGATCGCCAGCAAGAAGCCGGTGATCAGCGCGCCGCCCAGGAGGCCACCGAGCATCTCGACGTCGAAGAACCCGACGATGAGCGGCAGGGCGACGGTGAGCGCGCCGGGGAGGATCATCTCTCGCAGCGAGCCACGGGTGGCGATGTCGACGCAGGTGGTGTAGTCGGGTCTGGCCGACGGGTCGCCGTCCTTCAGGCCGGGGATGTCGCGGAACTGACGCCGCACCTCGTCGATCATCTTCCCGGCGGCGCGGCCAACCGCGTTCATGGTCAGGGCGGCGAACAGGAAGGGGAACATGGCGCCGAGGAACAACCCGATGGTGACTTCGGGTCGGGAGATGTCGATGCCGTCGAGTCCGACCGCCCGGGTGTAGGCATTGAACAGGGCCAGGGCGGTGACGGCGGCCGAGGCGATGGCGAAGCCCTTGGCGATGGCCGCCGTGGTGTTGCCCAGCGAGTCGAGGGCGTCGGTGGCATGCCGCACCTCGGCCGGGAGTTGGGCCATCTCGGCGATGCCGCCGGCGTTGTCGGCGATGGGGCCGTAGGCGTCGACGGAGATGGTGATGCCCAGGGTGGCGAGGACGCCGATGGCGGCGATGGCGACGCCGTAGATGCCGCCGCCCGGGCCCATCGCCCACTCACCGGCGAGATAGGAGCCGGCGATCCCGCCCGCCACGGCCATCACCGAGAACGCCGCCGACCGCATCCCTTCGGCGATGCCGGAGATGATCACGGTGGCGGCCCCGGTGCGGGACTGGCGGGCGACCTCCTTGACCGTCTTGTAGTGGTCCGACGTGAACCACTCCGAGATCTTGCCGACGAACCAGCCGACGACCAGACCGGCGACCACCGCCAGCCAAAGACCAGCCCAGTTGTCCACCTTCCCGCCGAAGATCCAGTACGCCAGCCCGCCGACGCCGAGGGCCGTCACCACCATGGCGAAGTTGGTGCCGCGGTGTAGCGCCGCCGCCAGGCGCTCCGCGTTTCGGGTCCTGACCAGGAACGAGCCGAGGATGGAGGCGAGCATGCCGAGCGCCGCCACGGCCAGCGGGAAGATGATCGCCTCGGCGATGAACGAGGCGCCGGTGAAGGCGAGGGCGGCGTAGGCGACGGGTGCCACCAGGGCCCCGGCGTAGGACTCGAAGAGGTCGGCACCCATCCCGGCGACGTCGCCCACGTTGTCGCCGACGTTGTCCGCGATCACCGCAGGGTTGCGCGGGTCGTCTTCGGGGATGCCCGCCTCGACCTTGCCCACGAGGTCGGCGCCGACGTCGGCCGCCTTGGTGTAGATGCCACCACCGACCCGGGCGAAGAGGGCTATCGACGATCCCCCGAGGCCGATGGCGGTGATGATCTCCACCCACTGCGGGTCGCCGAGGACCCGGTCGAAAACGAGGAATCCGAGACCGATGCCGAGGAGCCCGAGACCGGCGACGGTGAAGCCCATCACGGCGCCGCCACGGAAGGCCACCGGCAACGCCTCGGGCACACCCCCGATCCGTGCGGCCTCGGCGGTGCGGGCGTTGGCGGCGGTGGCGATGCGCATACCGATGAACCCGGCGAGACCGGAGAGCAATGCGCCGAACACGTAGGCGACGGCGCCCCAGGGCCGCCCCCAGTCGAGGAGTGTGGCGATCAGCACGGCCATGACCACGATGAAGACCGCCACCCAGCTGTACTCGCGCCGGATGAAGGCCATGGCTCCCTGCCGGATGGCGACGGAGATCTCGACCATCCGCTCGTTCCCGGGCGGGCGACCGTTGACCCAGCGGGCGAAGTAGACCGCCAGGAGCAGGGCCAGGGCGGCCGCGCCCAGGGCGAGATAGAGGATGATGTCAGCCATCAGCGGATCGACTCCCGAGGTTGGATCGGCGCCGGAGTGTAAAGGCAGGCGCGATGAGGGCCGGAATCGAGCGGTTACGGCCGAAGCGCCGATTCAGCGGCGAAGACGTGGCAGTCCCGACCGGATTCGAACCGGCGTTACCGGCTTGAGAGGCCGGCGTCCTAGGCCGCTAGACGACGGGACCATGCTGTGAGAGCGGCCCGAGGGGCCGCTCCCTTTGCTCGGGGGGAAGGACTCGAACCCTCAATAACAGGGCCAGAACCTGTCGTGTTGCCGATTACACCACCCCCGAACGCGTCACCCACGAGTGGCGACGTGTTGGATGCCCACATCATAGCCCAGGTGCCGGATCAGCCGAAAGCCTCGCCCGGTACCCTGACGGGCGATGACCGACCCCATCGCCCACGCCCAGGAGGTCCGGCGCGAGCACCCCGCACCCGAGGCCGGGCTGCTCCTCACCTGGGTCCGCCACACGGAGCGTTCCAGCACCGGTGTGGTGGACATATCCCCCGGAGGCGGACTCAAACCGCACATCCACGAGACCCACGACGAGATCGTCACCATCCTCGAGGGATCGGTGGAGTTCCGTCTCGGCGACGACACCTTCGATGCGACTGCCGGCGACGTCATCCCGGTCCCGGCGGGAACGGTGCACGCCCCGGTCCACTCCGCCGAGGGCTGTCTGATGATCTCGGTGTTCGCCCCCTGGTTCGACCCCGAGAACCCCGACCGGGTGTTCATAAACTGATGGTTGGCGCCTCCGACCGGGCCCTCATCGAAGCCGGCCTCCCCGACGACCCTTTCCGGTTGTTCGCCACCTGGCTGCGTCGGGCGATGGAGGTGGAAAAGCCCGAGCCCACGGCCATGGCACTGGCCACGGTCGGCCCCGACGGGAGGCCGGCCGCACGCATGGTCCTGATGCGCGGCTTCGACGACCGCGGGATCGTCTGGTACACCAACTACGAGAGCCGCAAGGGCCGAGAGCTCGACGAGACCGGCCGAGCGGCGGTCGTCTTCTATTGGGGCCGGCTGGAGCGACAGGTCCGCGTAGAGGGGACGGTCGCCAAGGTCTCACCCGAGGAGTCCGACGCCTATTTCGCCTCACGGTCGATCGGAAGCCGTCTCGGAGCCTGGGCGTCGGAACAGTCCACAGTCATACCCGACCGGGAGTACCTGGAACGGCGCTTCGAGGAGATGCAGGAGCGTTACCGTGACGACCCGCCCCGCCCGCCACACTGGGGTGGGTTTCGACTCACGCCCGAGTACTGGGAGTTCTGGCAGGGTCAGCCGGACCGTCTCCACGACCGGATCGCCTATCGGCAGGTCGAGGGTGGGTGGGAGCGCTTCCGGCTCGCCCCCTAGGGCACACGCACGGGGAAAGCGGTAGCCGAGGCGGAGACCTCCAGTGGGTCATCGTCCTGGATGAATAAGCCCAGAAGCCCGGGCTCCACTTCCCCCCATACCGAAACCGTCACCGAGCCGTTGCCGGGACCGAACGTCACTTCGACATCGGTCAGCTCCACTCCCTGGAAGTCGATCGACCGAGCAACCAGGGCAAAAGCGCGGTCAGGATCCAGGATCAACTCGCCGGTAGCCCGATAGGCACCCTCGTCGATTCCGGATGCCCCCGCCACGGCGGCGGAGTCGGCCACGGCGGCCAATTCGCGTTGGAGGGCCAGAGCGCGCCAGTAATCGACGGCCAGCCCACCGAATGCGAGGAGCAGAAGCGAGAGACCCAGCATCCACATGGTCACCGAGCCGCGCTCAGTCCTCATGGGAAACTCCGATACAGGTCGATGGGCTCGCTGTGGTCGGCGGAGACCCACAGTCCACCCACTGCCCCCCAAGGCGTCATAACCAGTGACGCCCACACCTCGACCTCGAGAGTGACGACCGATCCTCGCTCCAGACGGCACGAGCCCGTTTCAGCGCCAACAGCGGCCGGAGGCGATCCACACCACCCCAGTCTGAGGCCTCCTGCATCGAGCCCGTGGCCCGATGCCATGCCGACCACCAGCGCCTCGGCCGCGTCCTGCTCCAGGTCGACAGCCAGGGCGCGGGCTCCTTCGGCGGCGGCCGCTTCCGCGAGCACCCGGCGCTCGGACCAGGGCCCGAAGGCGAGGACCGCGATGGCGACGGGTAGGAGGAGCAGGCCGATCCCGAGCGCCAGCTCGACCGCAGCATGACCTCGCTCGTTCACCGCTCCGGCTCCAGGAAGCCCTGCACCCGGATCGTCACCTCGAAGTCGGGGATCAGCGGCACCCAGGCCTGGAAAACGGCATCGACAATGGCCACAACAGCCCCACCCTCGGCTCCACACTCGATGTCGAGGCCGTCCGACATCGCGCCACCGAGGAGCTGTGAGACCACGTCGGCGGCCGTTGCCTCGCAGGCCTCGACAGATCGGGTGATTGTCCCCGCCCGGACACCCTGCTCCAACGCTGAGCGAAGTGCCCCGCGTCCGTACTGGACCACGACCAGGTTCGCCAGGACGATGAAGAGAAGGAGGCCGAGACCGGCCGCGAGCACGAACTGGACCGACGTGAGCCCGGCGTCGCTCAGCCGCCGATCAACTGGCCCCTTATCCATCCGACGATATCGACCCCGAGGGCCTGCAACGCGCCCCAGATCACGACCAGGGCCGCGATTGCCAGTGCTGCATTCCCCATCAGCTCGGCCGTGTTCAGTCCACGGTCATCGTCCCGGAGGGCATTCGCCCATGCTCTGATCGCTGGCAGCATCAGTGCCTCCCTTCTCATAGCCAGCTGGTTATCAGGTACGGAAGTGGCGCGGCCACGAAGAGGATCAGCACCGGCGCAAGGATGGCGATGGTGGGCACCAGCATCGCCGCCCGTCGTTTGGTGGCTGCCCGCTTCAGGGCCTCGCGGCGCGACTCCCGGACGTCTTCCGACAGGGCGAGGAGGGCGCCGGCGAGGTCGGCTCCCCTCTCTTCGGCCGTGGCGAGGAGGCGGTAGGTCCTGGCGCAGAACGGCTCGGGGGTCAGCTCGGCGATCCGTCGGAAAGCGGCCGGGCCCGACCATCCAGCCCGATGCAAGCGAAGGGCTTCGGCGAGTTCGCCCACCACTTCACCCCGACCCCTCGTCACCAATGCCGAGACCGCGCCCACCACACCGCCACCAACCCGCACCCGCATCGCCAGGAGCTGGTTGACCGTGTAGATCTCGACGTTCATCAGTTCACGTCTGGCGTCGATGGCGGATTGCAGGCGACCCCGTGGCCGACTCGCTCCGACCACGCCACCGAGGATCCCGAGCGCGAGGGTCGGACCGACGCCGGCGGAGATGACCCGTGACGCCGCCAGCCCGACGAGGACCCCCACCGCCAGGGTGCTCACCTGCTTGAGGCGGTACCTGGTCACCATCTCGTCTTCCTCCAGGCCCTGGTACCAGCCTGCCTGACGAAGCATGAGCGCGATCGTCGTGGCCGCGCTCCGGTCGAGAATCGAACCGACCCGCTCGGCGAGATCCCACAGCAGGGGACCGAACACCTTTGTGAAGAGAGCATCGCGGCCCTCTCTGACCGGCGGTCGGGGAGTCAGATACGGCGCCACGCGACTCCGCAACCTGCGTGGTGGTGGCGCGACCCACGCCACGACGAGACCGGCCACCAGGGCCGACGAGAGTGCGGCTGCGAACACGAGAGGTTCGGGCCGGTTCATGAACGGCCTCCCGTGAAGACCCTGGGCTCGGGCGGTATCGAGCCGAGTCTCGAGGCGATGAGGATCCCGATCACGCTCATGACGCCGCCGACCGCCACCACCAGGATTCCGGCCGGCGTCGAATAGAAATCGCGGAACGCGCCGGAGCGGGCGGTCATCGCCATCAGCACCAGCCAGGGCAGGACGAACACGACACGGGAGTTGATCTTGTGCTCCAGCACCTCCGTGCGGATCTGCTCGGTCGCCCAGCCGTCCCTGGTCGTAGCCTCCGCAAGATCGGAGAGGATCTCGCCGATGACGGAACCACCGCGTTCGTGAGCGAGGATCAACACCTCTATGACTCGATCGGTCGTGGGATCGGCGAGATCGCCCCGCACCATCTCGAGGGCGGCGACGACGCCAAGGCTGCGGGCGTACAGCGGGAAACCCTGGAACGCATCACGCAGTGGCGGCGGACCGTGCCGCGCCAGCTGCTCCAACGCCAGGGGCAAGGAAGCGCCCGACCGGATTGAGGCCAGGACGTCACGGATTCCATCGGGCCAGGCATCCTGCACAGCCGCCACCCTCTTCGCCCTCGCCCTCGAGTAGTACGCCTTCGGAAGCATCGCCACCACCAAGGAAGGGACCAATGCCACCGCCAACAAACCCGTCAGCCCGAAGACGAGTAAGAAGGTGGCCAGGGCCACGCCGACGACCGTCGCCCAGAACTGGACGGGGGTCACGTCGATGCCCTCGACGATCCTCTCGCGCCGGACCCGCCCACTCGATTTCCGCACTCGGGTGAGCGCCACCCCCACGGCACCCACCGCAACGGCCGTTGCAAGTGCCGCCAGGACACCGATCACCGCGCCCCTCCGTCCAGCATGCGGGAGAGCCCGGACGGGGTGTGTGGATCCAGCCGTCGGATCAAACGCTCGGGAGGAAGAGCGCCGGTCCAGGTCATTGGCGCGCCCACGCGCTCACGGGAGAAGATCGCCTCGGTGGAGAAGTCGTCATGAAGCGACGGCACCATGGCGCGGATCTCCAGGGTCTCCCGGATGATCCGCTTGCCTGAATGATCGGTGGCGCGGTCGAGGTGCACGATGAGGTCGATGGACGACGCGAAGACCTTCCGGACCACGCGCTCCGGCACGTTGTCCCCGGCCATGATGGCGGCGTTGACCAGGGCGTCGAGAGCGTCGGATGCCGAGTTGGCATGGATGGTGCAGGCCATGCCACATCCAGCGTTGGCCGCTCTGGTCAGTTCGAACGCCTCGGCCCCGCGAACCTCACCCACGACGATCAGGTCGGGGCGCATGGCGAGCGTCACTTTGACCAGGTCGCGGAGACTGACCTCGTTCCCGCCGCCCATGGCCGGTGGCCGTGCCTCGTAGTACGACCCGTGAAGGAGGGGGACGTGCAACTCCCGGACTTCCTCGCATGCCCTGATGCAGTGATCCGGCGGCACGGCTGCCATCAGAGCCGACAGGAACGAGGTCTTCCCCGATCCCGGTGGCCCGGAGACGATCACCGACGCCGAAGCGCGCATAGCCGCCTCGAGGAAATCTGCTGCGGCTCTGGGAAGCGATCCGAGCGCCACCAGCTCGTCGAGGGTCTGTCGACGCAGCGCGTATTTTCGGATGGTGGCCGAGAGCCGGTCGGCGACGGGTGGGATCACTGCGGTGAGTCGGGCCGATCCGCCGAGGATGCGAGCCTGGGTGATCGGCGACGCTGCATCGAGACGTCGGTCGGTCTCGGAGACGAGACGTTGTATCGCCTGTCGGTTCTCCTCCTCGGTGGTGGGGATCTCGGCACTCCGCAGCGCGCCACCGGCTTCGATGTAGGTGATGCGATCACCTTCGATGAAGACCTCCTCGATCGAGGGGCTCTCCAACAGCTCGACGAGGGGACCGCGGCCGGTGACCGAGCGGGTGAGACGCTCGAGGGTGGCGGCCGGATCGGCGAGTAGACGCACCTCTCCGAGATGTGCTCGCCTCTGATACTCATCCACCGTCCGCCGGAGCAACTCCCGGGTGGCCGCCGGGTCACGCAATGGGTCGATCCCCTTGTCGTCGATCCGCTCCAATGCCTCGCGCCGGAGCACCTCGTAGACGTCGGGCGTCATCGTCTCACCGCCGCCGCGACGAGGTTCGCCATCCTTTTCATCTCTCTGGCGAATCTGCCCTTGGCCACGGGCTCGCCCTCCCACGAGCTCCGCGTCACCTGGTTGTCATGTGTGAGAGCGATGAGGGGGACGGCCCCCAATGCTGCTTCGATCTCGTCTTCGAGTTCGCCGCGGTGGAACCGCATCGGGGGGCACCGGTTGGCAACCACCAACAACGAAGCGGTCTCCGCCAGTTGCTGCAATCGAGTCGAGTGCCGGAGGAGACGGGTCACCCCAACCGGATCACCGGTGGCGACCACGACGAGGGCGTCGAAGTTCCCCAAGGTCCCATGCCCGACATGCGGCGCGGCCCCGAGGTCGGCCACCACGACATCGCTGCGAGCGCCCATCGCCTCCAATGCCATTTCGATCTCATGGGGTGGCAACCCTTGTCGATCCGGCTGAGCCATCCCGGGAACGACACGAAGACCTCCGCAGGCGATTTCCACCTCGTCATGGGGATAGCCATGGACCACGGTGTCGATCAGGGTCAGCAGGTTGGGATGTGGTGGCAGGTCGAGCCTCTGGGCCACGCTCGGCATCGCCAGGTCGACGTCCACCAGAACGGTGTCCACTGCATGTGAGAGACTCCAGGCGAGCCCCACCGCGATCTCGGTGGCCCCGACGCCAGGGGCGACCCCGAGGACGCCGATGGTGCGACCTATGCGGGGCCCAGGACCGATCAGAGGGGCGGAGCGGCCGGACAGAACCAAGGCCGCGGCCTGGCCCAGGAACTCGTCGGCGGACGCGTCGGCTTCGATGACGTCCGCGATGCCACACTCCAGCAGCCGCCGCTTCGCATCCGGTCCGTCACCCGAGTCGAACACGCCAAGAACCTGCCGGCCGTCACGTCGGAGCCTGTCGACCAGCCCCGGGCTGAGAAACGAGCAGACGTCGTCGATGAGGAGAACGTCGTACGCGGTGTCCAAGGCCTGGGTCGCGGTGAGGATCCTCCCGGCGATGCGGGCTCCGCCGTGGTCGAGCACGTGTCTGTGGAGTCGGTCGGGCCAGGCCCGAGCCGAGGCTGCCAGCCCGAGTTCAGGAACCTGCCCCATCGGGAACCGCCTCAGGCGCACCAGTCGAGCGCACCACGTCGATCCTCCCCGCCGCCATCGCCTCGGCCAGCGCCAGAGCCTCGTCGGAGTCCACCGCGACGACGACGTAGTAGCCGGCCCCGGTCAAGGCCCCTGACCCCCTCTCAGGCACCGAAACCACCTCGGCACCGGACACGACGAAGACCGCAGACCCGTCGACCACCGCGATCACGTCGACGAGGTCACCCGCCGCGAGAGTCCCACCGGCGGCCCGCGACTCATCGACCTCGAGGCTCATCACCCTCTTTCCCGCTCCCGAATCCGGCGCAGTCAGCGACGCGCGATCGACCGGGGACCCCTCCGGCAAGCTACGGGTCACCACTGAGCCAAGGTCCGCCTCCAGTTCTTCCTGGGTGACGAGACCCTGCAGGCCCGGGAAACTCGAATCCACGGGCGCCAGTCGCACCATGTCGGACACGAGGACCGATCCAGCCGCAATCGGGCGGTCGGTCACTGCCACCAAAACCCTTGCGTCGCGATCCCTCAGGGCCAGAATGTTGAGCACGAACGCCAAGACCACGGCCAGTGCGATGAGAACGTGCGAAGCCGAGATCCGGCGTCGGCGACGCCGGAGCGTCGGCTGTGAGGTGCCCGCTTCCCTCGTCACGAGTGAGGGTCCCTGGGTCAACGCTCCGAACCTATCCCACGTTGTCCTACGGATGTCGAGAGCGCGAAAAGATGACCTTCGAACAAGACCCTGACCTGGCCGGGCTCAGCAGCTCCCTGGGCCGGGAGCTGGCAGAAGAAGCGGCCGAGGACGAGAGACTCACCGCCGCCTACGACCGTCGGCGGTTCGACATGGCCATGGTGGCCAAGGACATGGTCAACCGGGGTGCCCGGGTGTCGGTCGTGTTCTCCGGCCACACCTTCAGCGGTCTGGTCATCGGCGGCGGGTCCGACCACGTCACCGTCGAGGGGGCCGGGCAGATCGGTGACATCCGGCTCGACGCCGGCTACTGGTCGATCCTCCCCGGGGCGGACGAGGGCGGTGGTGACCGGGTGGCCACCGACGAGACGATCATGGCCCGGCTCGCCGAGGCCGCCGAGCGCGGAGGCATGGTCAGGCTCGCCCTGGCCGGTGGCGAGATCGTGATCGGCCGGGTGACCGTGGTCGCCCAGGACCACGTCGAGCTGACGGACGCAGACGATCGGGCGCTCTACGTGCCCGGCGGATTGATCCTGGCGATCCTCAGATCTTCGTCGAGTCAATGACCTCACCCTCGGCGTCGGCCGCCGCAGGGTGGGCCCGGATGAACTCGTAGATCTCGTCGCGGAAGAACTTGAAGGTGCGCCCGCCCGGGAGCTTGTAGGCAGGGAGCCTGCCCTCCCGCGCGTAGCGCCGAACCATCTGCACGTTCATGCCCAGGAGCTCGGCTACCTGGGCTGCGTCGAGAATCGGCGGGTAGTCCTCAGCCATGAGTCATCCTTCTTTCGTCTCTCGATCGTAAGGCGTTCCTAGCGGTAGTAGAAGAGGGTCGTCGGGTCTTTCCGGTCACTACCTGGGACATCACCCGATCGGTTCGCCCTCATCCAGACGTCGACGTCGACTCCGGCACCGTGGTCGACCCCGGCACCGTGGTCGTCACATCGGGGACCGTCGTCGAGCCGGGAAGCGTGGTACCGCTCCCACCGGGCTCGGTCGTGCCCGTGGTGCCACCCGGCGCGGTGGTCCCGGTGGACCCGTCGCGGCCGAAGAACCACACCGCGAACACGATCAAAAGGACGATCAGGATCGCCGTGAGCACGTATCCCATCACGGGCGAGGAACCCGGCGGCGGCTCAGGCGTCGGCTCATACGGTTCATAGGTCATCGCAAACCTTCACTAGGGGACACCACCGCGTACCCGTTCTGGTCGTCCTGGGAAACCCCGTAAACCGACATGCCGTGGTGTGCGTGTTAAGTACGAGATGACAGCACCACCGCATTCGAGGAGAACCGTCATCCCCGCCAGGCACAGCGCGATCCCCTTCGAAGGCTTCTACAGGAGCGAGTACCACCACATCGTGGCCGTGGCCCGAGCCTTCTCACCGGATCGATCGGCGGCCGAGGACCTCGCCCAGGAGGCCTTCGCCGCCGCCCACCGGCACTGGGACCGGATCTCCCGCTATGAGGACCCGCGCGCCTGGGTGCGCCGGGTGTTGATCAACCGGGCGACCTCGCTACGCCGTCGTCTCGGCGCAGAGAAGCGGGCGGTCACCAGGGCGGGCCACGACCCGGCCAGGGGGGTCGTCAACGACCTCAGCCTGCCCACCGAGGAGGTGTGGCGCGAGGTGAGGTCGTTGCCGCGTCGTCAGCAACAAGCAGTCGTCCTCCACTACGTGGGGCAATTGACAACGGACGAGATCGCAGACGCCATGGGCTGTTCCGCCGGGGCGGTGAAGAGCCACCTCCACCGGGCCCGCATGGCGCTCAAGGACCGGCTCGCCGATTGGGACAGGGAGTGATCATGGGTGAGTTCGACGCACTCGACAAGAGACTGACCAAGGCCGCTGAGGAGGTCCGGCAGGCCATGCGGACGCTGAGCCCGCCGCCCTCGCCAGGCACCAAGCCGCGGGCGCTGCCCGCCGCCAGGGGCTGGCTGGTGTTCGCCGGAGCGTTCGCCGTGGTGGCGCTGGCCATCGGTGTCCTGCCGCTCCTCGACGGCCGACAGGGTTCTCCCGTGGCCTCGCCGCCATCGTCGACGCTCCCGGTCGAGCCCCCGAGCACCGAGCCGGAGAGCACGGTTCCCGGCACCGACTCGCCCGTCGCGGAGTGCTCCGCCACGGGAGTGCCGGCGCCTGCCGAGCAGCCGGGGTTGCCCGAGCCCGTGGCCCAGAAGCGGCAGGCGATCATCGAGGCGGCAATGGCCTGTGACTTCGACGCACTGGAGGCACTGGCCGACGAGTTCTTCAGCACGAGCTTCGGCGGTGGCGACGAGACCCTGCTCAGGGAGTGGGAGCAGCGCGGAGAGGGCAAGCTGGACATCCTGCTCGAGATCCTCGGCATGTCGTACGCCACCCAGTCGTACGACAACGGGGAGACCTGGTATTGGTGGCCCTCCGCCTTCGCAGCCGACACCTGGGAAGACGTGACCCAAGAGCAGAGGCAAGAGCTGCTGAGGATCCACACCCAGGAAGAGCTCGACATGTTCGCCGAGTTCGGCAGCTACGCCGGTTGGCGCACCGGGATCACAGCCGACGGGAGGTGGAGGTTCTTCATCGCCGGCGACTGATCCATGACTCCGCCCGAGAAATCCTGATCAGGCCGGTGATGGGGCGGGGTCGATCCCGAGAACGGGGTCGGCCCCGTCCCTCGTCTTCTTCTCGTCCACCACAGGCTCCATGGAGCCGAGGTCATAGGCGAGAACCACCAATTCGTCGTCGGGCTCCATCCGGAAGCCGTGGGGCGGGTTGGGGATGGTCTGCCCCGCCCGGATCACTGCCAGCACGGTGGCATGGTGCTCCTGCCGCATCAGGGCCTGCAGCTCCGTGGTCGACATGCCGGCGGCCTCCTCAGGCATGCGCACCCGATAGAGCTCGGCGTCCTCGTCGTTGCCTGCGCCGCCGACGATGTCGGTGACCAGCTCGGCGAGACCCGGGTAGAGGGCCGACCTGGCCAGGAGTCGCGACGACAGCCTCGAGGTGACGAGCAACTCGTCGACGTTGGCCCGACGAAAGTGGGGGACGTTGGCCGGATTGTTCACCTCGACCACGGTGCGCACCTGCGGGGCCAGGTTCTCGATGGCGAGCACGGTGAGGATGGAATGGATGTCGGCCTCGTTGGAGGAGTCCGACGGGCACACGATGGCGGAGCGGGCAAACTCGATCCCCGCCCGCTTCAGGTCCTCCTCGTTGGTGGTCTCGCCGCGCACGAAATACGCCTTCTCGGTGGGCGTCTTCTCGGTGTCGCAGATGACCACGATCCGGGTGGTGCTGTCGTCGGCGGCCAGTTCGTCGATCAGTTCCCGAGCCGTGGGGTTCCATCCGCAGACCACGACGTGGTCCCGGTAGCCGGATGCGCCCATTCCCTGTCCCTCCTTGAGTAGGTACTCGATGACGAAACCGACGAGGACGCCGGTCATCGTGGCCACGATGCCCACGCCGAACAGCCCGAGGAGCCAGCCCACGACCCACCCCACCGGGCCCGACGCGAAGCCCGCGTCGCCCTGGCCGAGGACGGTGGTCGACGCCCAGTAGATGGCCTCGCCCAGGTTGACGAGGGTCCGCTCGGTCTCGAAGAACCAGACGACCACGCTGGCCAACGCGAGCGTGACGGCCAATGCGGCGAGCAGCGGACGGAAGAAGCCTCCCTCGATGCGCGAGGCGATGCGCCTGACATGCCACGCCACACGCTGCACGATGGGTGCCTGGACCAGCGCGCGTAACGGGTTGCGCATGGCCGGGAGGGTAACGACCGGTCTTAGGGCCGCGCCGGGATGTGGCGAGTCTTTGCCACCAGGAAGACGCCGAGCAGTGCGCCCGTGGCGTTGGCCACCAGGTCGAGGGCGTTGTTGACGTAGTCGCCGACGTTGACGTCGCCGATGCTGGCACCGATGAACTCGGCGATCTCCACCACGGCGCCGCCACCGAGCACGGTGAGCCAGACCAGCATCGGGAGACCGGCGACCCCACCCCTCGCCCCGGGGCCGGCGATCTTCTCCACCGCCTCCCAGGCGAGGAGGCTGAGCCCGGCTGCGGCGGCGAAGTGATAGATCTTGTCGTACCCGACCGGGCCGATGACGTTGGTGAGGTAGAGCGTCCGGCCACCGATCAGGATCACCCCGCCGAGCATGTTCCCCAGGCCGACCAGCGAGGCCGACCACAGGGCACGCGGCGACCACGTGATGCTGCGATGGAGCAGGGCGAGCAGCCCCATCAGCCCGAGGTTGACCCCCGTGTAGAGCAGGGTGAGGGGACTGTCTGCGACCAGGCCGTAGGCCAGGAGCAGGAACGTGTAGGCGAGCGTGAAGACGACGACCCGGCTCATCAAGGGGCGCCAAGGTAACCCGCCGTGGGGCAACACGACGGCCCGGGTAAGGTCATCTCCTGATGACCCAGGAGCCACAACAGCCAACCCAGTCAGAAGTCGAAGCCGCCCTGGCGCAGGAAGAGCCGCTGATCACCGAGCCGTCGAAGCTGCTGCGCATCGCATCGATGACCAGGGCGATGCTCGAGGAGGCCCGTCAGGCACCCCTCGACGAGGGCGGACGACTGCGCATGGCCGAGGTCCACGCCCGCTCGGTGTCGGAACTGGAGGAGATCCTCTCCGCCGACCTCCAGGAGGAGTTCAAGGAGGTCATGGTGCCCCTGAACAAATCGGGGGCGACGGAGTCGGAACTGCGGGTGGCCCAGGCCCAGCTCATCGGATGGCTGGAGGGTCTGTTCCACGGGATCCAGGCGTCGCTGTGGAGCCAGCAGATGGCCGCCCAGGCACAACTCGCCCAGATGCAACGACAGGCGATCGAGAAGCCACGCCGGTCCGAGGACGAGCCCTCGGGTCTCTACCTGTAGGGACCCCTTCAGCCGACCTTGCGCTCGCGGATGGCCCGCTCCCGACGCACCCTCCTGCGCTCGCGCTCGGAGAGGCCTCCCCAGATGCCGAACTTCTCGCCCATCTCGATGGCGTAGTCCAGACACTGCTGCCTCACCTCGCACTCGGCGCAGATCGCCTTCGCCTTGCGGGTGGATGCCCCCCGCTCGGGGAAGAAGAGGTCGGCGTCGGCACCACGGCAGTTGGCGTAGTCCTGCCAGGAAAGCTCGCCTACGGCCAGCGCTTCAACGAGCTTGCTCTGCATCAGGTCTCCTAACAACCGTGTAATTACACGCGTGACATTATGTGAGACCGCGCGCGCCGTCAAGAGGGGCGGGAGACCCATACCGTTGGTAGTGGATGAGGCGCCCTTCGGAGTTGTAATAATGGGACCCCCGTGACCACCACGAGTCCAAAGACGAGGAAGGCCCCCCTGCCGGTCGAGTTCTATCGCTCCGCCGTCGGGAAGAAATGGGTGATGGCGGTGACCGGGGTCATAGGGATCCTCTTCGTCATCGCCCACATGCTGGGCAACCTCAAGATGTTCCTACCGGACGTCAACGGGATCCCGGACATCGACATCTACGCCGAGACGCTGCGGCGCCTCTTCTCCCCCATCGTCCCCGAGCACGTCACGCTCTGGCTGTTGCGCACCGGCCTCATCGTGGCCGTGCTGCTCCACGTCCACGCTGCCTACTCCCTGACGGTCATGAACCACCGGGCCCGGGCGGTGGACTACCAGAGCCCGCGGCACTACGTGGCCGCCAACTACGCCAGCCGGACCATGAGGTGGAGCGGGACCATCTTCCTGGCCTGGCTCGTCTTCCACCTCGCCGACTTCACCTGGGGCATCGAGCCGGCCGCTCCGGAGACATGGGAGCACGGCGAGGTGTACGCCAACTTCGTGGCCACCTTCCAGCGCCCCGCCGTCACCGCCTTCTACGTGATCGCCGTGCTGCTCCTCGGCATCCACCTCTACCACGGGGCGTGGTCGATGTTCCAGAGCATGGGGGTGAACCACCCCCGGTTCAACCCGCTGCGTCGGATCCTGGCCATCGCCATATCCGGTGTCATCGTCGTCGGCTTCCTCGCCCCGCCCATCGCCATCGTCCTCGGAATCCTGGAATGACCGTCGAACTCGACTCCAAGATCCCGCCGGGCCCCCTGGCAGAGAAGTGGGAGAACCACAAGTTCTCGGTGCGCCTGGTCAACCCGGCCAACAAGCGGAAGTTCAAGATCATCGTGGTGGGGACCGGTCTCGCCGGCGCCTCCGCCGCGGCCAGCCTGGGCGAGCTCGGCTACCAGGTGGAGGTGTTCACCTTCCACGACTCTCCCCGGCGGGCCCACTCCATCGCCGCCCAGGGCGGGATCAACGCGGCCAAGAACTATCACAACGACGGCGACTCGGTCTACCGCCTCTTCTACGACACCATCAAAGGCGGCGACTACCGGAGCCGTGAGGCCAACGTCCACCGTCTCGCCGAGCTCTCCCTCAACATCATCGACCAGGCGACCGCCCAGGGCGTCCCGTTCGCCCGTGAATACGGCGGGCTGCTCGACAACCGCTCCTTCGGCGGCGCCCAGGTGTCCCGAACCTTCTACGCCCGGGGCCAGACGGGCCAGCAGTTGCTGCTGGGCGCCTACCAGGCCTTGATGCGCCAGGTCGACCAAGGCTCGGTGAAGCTGCACACCCGCACCGAGATGCTCGACCTCGTGGTCAAGGAGGGCAGGGCCGTCGGCATCGTCACACGCCACCTGGTGACCGGCGAGATCCGGCGTCACAGCGCCCACGCGGTGGTCCTCGCCACCGGCGGCTACGCCAACGTCTTCTTCCTCTCCACCAACGCCAAGGCATCCAACGCCACGGCCATCTGGAGGGCCCACCGCAGGGGCGCGGCCTTCGCCAACCCCTGTTTCACCCAGATCCACCCGACGTGCATCCCGGCGTCGGACGAGTTCCAGTCGAAGCTGACCCTGATGTCGGAGTCCCTGCGCAACGACGGGCGCATCTGGGTCCCGAAGCGGGTCGGTGACGACCGGCCGCCGAACGAGATCCCGGCCACCGAGCGCGACTACTTCCTGGAGCGTATGTACCCCGCTTTCGGGAACCTGGTCCCCCGCGACGTCGCCTCCCGCGCCGCCAAGCGGATGGTCGACGCCGGCCACGGGGTCGGCCCCCTCAAGAACGGCGTCTACCTCGACTTCGCCGACGCCATCGGCCGTCTCGGGCGCCACGTCATCGCCGAGCGCTACGACAACCTCTTCCAGATGTACGAGCGGATCACCGACGACGACCCGTACCAGGTGCCGATGCGCATCTACCCGGCCCCCCACTACACGATGGGAGGCCTCTGGGTCGACTACAACCTGATGACCACCATCCCCGGGCTGTACGCCCTCGGGGAGGCCAACTTCTCCGACCACGGCGCCAACCGCCTCGGCGCCTCCGCCCTGATGCAGGGCCTGGCCGACGGGTACTTCATCATTCCGGCCACGATCGGCGACTACCTGGCCGACTTCCTCAACCAGCCCCCGGTGCCCACCGAAGACCCGGTGTTCGACGAGGCGGAGCAGGGAGTCGCCGACACGGTGAACAGCCTCCTCTCCGTGAAGGGGAGCCGGTCGGTGGACTGGTTCCACCGGGAGCTGGGTCGGATCATGTTCGACTACTGCGGCATGTCCCGCACCGCCGAGGGGCTGCAGAAGGCCCTGTCGGACATCCCGGCGCTCTACGAGGAGTTCCGCAACGACGTCCGCGTCCTGGGCAGCGCGGAGGACCTCAACCAGAGCCTGGAGAAGGCCGGCCGGGTCGACGACTTCTTCCAGCTCGCCCAGCTCATGTGCCTGGATGCCCTGGACCGCGAGGAGTCCTGCGGCGGCCACTTCCGGGAGGAGTTCCAGACCCCGGAAGGCGAGGCCCTGAGGGACGACGAGAACTTCGCCCACGTGTCGGCATGGGAGTGGACCGGGGACCCGGCTCAGCCCACCCTCCACAAGGAGGACCTGGTCTTCGAGTACGTGACCCCCTCGACCAGGAGCTACAAATGAGGCCTGCGGCCGTGTTCGATACTCGGTACTTGGTACTTCGAAGCCCTGGTGCCGGTCTTGGCACCCGGTACCAGGTAATCGGTACCGATGTTCAAGGGAGGCGGAGCCGGCCATGAACATCACATTGCAGGTGTGGCGACAGCCGGGGCCCGACCAGCCGGGCGGGTTCCACACCTATCAGGTCGACGGCATCTCGCCGGACATGTCGTTCCTCGAGATGCTCGACGTCCTCAACGAGCGGCTAATCGCCCAGGGCGAGGAGCCGGTCGCCTTCGATCACGACTGCCGCGAGGGGATCTGCGGCTCCTGCGGAGTGATGATCAACGGCATACCCCATGGCCCGCAGAAGGGCACGGCGACGTGCCAACTCCACATGCGAAAGTTCGACGACGGCGCCACGATCGTGGTCGAGCCGTGGCGGGCCACGGCCTTCCCCGTGATCAAGGACCTCGTGGTGGACCGGTCGGCCTTCGACCGGATCATCGAGGCCGGCGGCTACATATCGGTGGACACCGGGTCGGCGCCCGAGGCCAACCTGACCCCGGTCCCCAAGACCGTCGCCGACACGGCATTCGACGCCGCGGCGTGCATCGGCTGCGGCGCCTGCGTGGCGGCCTGTCCCAACGGGGCGGCGAACCTGTTCACCGCGGCCAAGATCGCCCACCTCAACCTCCTCCCCCAGGGCCAGGCCGAGCGTTGGTCCCGGACGGAGCGCATGGTGGAGGTCATGGAACAGTATTTCGGTTCGTGCACCAACCACGCCGAATGCGAGGCGGCGTGCCCCAAGGGGATCTCCATCGACTTCATCGCCATGATGAACGTCGACTACGCCCGGGCGAAGCTGAAGAACCGGCGTCTGGCCGCCCAGCACTGACAGCCGTCGCTTGACGGCGCCTTTACCCCCGACCGTCATCATCTGGCCGCGCATGGCGGTATCTGCCGTTAAGGAAAGCCACCTCACGGGCCGATAACGCGGAGTCACAAATGCGGCGTCTGCCGCATGGGGGTTTCTCGGAATGGAGCATTGGAGAAGGCAGAGGGAGAGGGGCGCCACCCTGGTCGAGGCCGCCATCGTCTTCCCGCTGCTCTTCCTCGCCCTCTTCGCCATCGTCGAGTTCGGTATGGCGTTCAAGGACTGGCTCACCGTCAGCCACGGAGCCAGGGAGGGTGCCCGGGCGGGAGCGACATTCGGCAACCACATCGCAGCCGACTACCTGATCCTCGGCGAGATCGGTCAGCAACTCAGCGCGGCCGCCATCGACGTCGAGGAGGTGCGGATCTACAACGCCGACACCGGGGTGGGGACCACCTACAACTACACGCCCGGGGCCAACTGCTCGGGCAGCAACTGCTGCGACTGGACCCCGTGCCCCGATCCCGACCTCCCCTCACCTCCCTACACGCCACCCACCTGGAAACCGATCAACCGTGACGTCGCCGCGCCCAACACCGACACGCTGGGCGTCGAGATCTCGTACACGCACGAGTGGTTCACCGGCTTCTTCGCCGACGAGACCGTCTTCACGGCGGCGGTCGAGTACCACCTCGAGCCCCAGGTCTTCGACACGGACGGGTGATCGTGCTCCGAGGGCTGTTCAAGCGGGCCGCCGAGAAGGGCGCCACTCTCATGGAGGCGGCGATGGTGCTGCCCGTCCTCATCGTGCTTGCGATCGGGCTCGCCGAGACCGGCTTCGCCGTCGTCGACTGGCTGGCGGTCTCCAACGCGGCCCGGGAAGGGGCGCGCGTGGGGGCGGCCGCCGGCAACGAGGCCGACGCCGACGACTTCATCCTCTCCGTGGTCGGTCAGGCGTCGTGCGCCATCCAGGGCGGGGAGCTGCTGCGGGTGCGGATCTACAAGGTCGATGACGCCGGGCAGCTCATCTCGCCCTACGTGAACACATACGAGCCCGCATCGATCAACTGCGCCTCCCAGACGTCTACCTGGACCACCATCGGCCTGGGCTGGGACCCGGAGGGCAGGAACAACGAGATGGGAAATCTCGACCGGCTCGCGGTGGAGATCACCTTCGAGCACGAGAGCGTGACCGGGTTGCTCCCGTTCTTCGGGGGCACCCGCGTCGACACGGCGATCATGCGGCTCGAACCGGACACGAGGGGGGCTTGAGGTGAGGGCTTGGGTTCGACGGACCATCACAGGGGAGAAGGGCGCGGCGCTGCCACTGGTCGCCGGAATGCTCTTCGTCCTCATGGGGCTGGCGGCATTCGCGGTCGACCTCGGCTGGTTCTACCTCAACGCCACCCGCATCCAGCGCGCCGCCGACGCCGCGGCGCTCGCCGGCGTGGTGAACATGCCGCACGACTTCGCCCAGGCGCAGGTCGACGCCCTGGAGCTCGCCGACATCAACGGCTACGTCAACACCACGGGTGTGACCTCGGTGGAGGTTCTCGAGGTCGAGGACCAGCCTGCCCAGCTCGAGGTCAGGATCACCGACACCGTTGGCACCTTCTTCCTCAAGGTCTTCGGCCGGGACACCCAGGTCATCTCCCGCGCCGCCCGTGCCGAGTTCGTGCCGCCACTGCCGCTGGGAAGCCCGACCAACCAGTTCGGGAACACGTGTGACCCCCGGCAGTCCGGGTGCACCGGCCAGCCGAACTTCTGGGCGAACATCCACGGCAAGTACACCCAGCGCGGCATGGGCGACGCCTACGGGCCGTGGTGCACGTCGGGCAGCGGCTCAGGGTGCTCGGGCCCCAACCCCCTGTACCGCGACCGCGGGTACCTGTACGGGATCGAGGCGACCCCCGGGAGCTCGTTCACCGTCCAGTTCGTCGACATGGCCTTCCACAACATCTCCGGCGGCCAGACCACCAGCGACACCCATCGCACGGGCGACCGCGGCTGTGAGGACTGGGGCAACAGCAACTCGGCATGCGGTCAGCGGGTCAAGACCACGCTCTATGCGCCGGACGCCGACCCGTTGATCCCGACCAACAACACGCAGCTCTGCACATACACGTGGGAGCCCCGACCGCAGGTCGGCGCCAGCTCTGCCTACACGCCCGAGACCCCGTCATCGTGCTTCACGGTCAACAATGCCCAGCCCGGCATCTACGTGCTGCAGGTGCAGACCCTGGAGCCGACGAACTGGAGCTACTCGGGGCTGAACCGCTACGGCCTTCGTGTCCTGGGAACGGGAGCCCGCCTCTACGGGCTGGGCGACATCTCGATCTACAACAACTTCAGCGACAGCGTCACCGACTTCTACCTCGCCGAGGTCGATGAGACCTACCGCGGCAAGAAGTTCGTCGTCGAGCTGTTCGACCCCGGTGAGGGGAATGGCACCGTGCAGCTGATGGGGCCCAACGGCTCGGGCTGGTCGATCTTCAGCTCCTGCCGGATGTACACCCGGCCGACGGGTGTGATGACCGGCGCCTGGAACGACAACGGCAACCGATCGCCATGTGAGTTCCCCTCCACCACGAGCCAGTACAACGACAGGTGGATTCGCCTCGAGGTCGAGATCCCGGAGTCGTACGAGTGCAGCTCCAACTGCTGGTGGAAGATCAACTACGACTACCCCAGCGGCGCTAACAACGACACCACCACCTGGCGGGCCTTCATCGTCGGCAACCCGATCCACCTGGTCCCCGTCGGCGGGTGACGTAGCCGAAACCACCTGATCCGGGCGGCTCGACCCTCCCGGGATGGCCATCGGATCACGCATTCCAGCCGCCAAGCAACGGTGTTCGGCGCTTGACACTGGCTTTACCCGTCATACGTCATCCTGTGGCGGTACGCGGCGGTACATCCGGGCCGTGGGCCCGCCCGGTGGGTGGGTCATCGGGTCGTGATGGCCACCCATGCCATTTTGGGGGTTCTTCGGACATGAGACTTTGGCGAAGGGGACGAGAGAGGGGCGCCACGCTGGTCGAGGCTGCCCTCGCCTTTCCCATCCTCATCCTGATCGTCATCGCCATCCTCGAGCTGGGGATGGCATTCAAGGACTACCTCACGGTGTCGTACCTCTCCCGCGAGGCGGCGCGCATCGGTGCCCTCGCCGGGAACGACCCGCTCGCCGACTGCGCCATCCTGCTCGGTATCGAGGACCTTGCCACCCAGGCCGTCCTCGAGCGCATGGAGACCATCGAGATCTATCGGGCCGACGCCCGGGGCAATGTCACTGCCGGCCCCAACACCGGGGACTGGCGGAACAACGGGAACCCACCGAAGTGCTCCAATCCGAACGCCTTCGACGACACCTGGACCGTCAACTCGAACCCTTGGCCCCCGTTCTCCCGGGAAGTTGGCGTCGGCGCGGACGTCAAGCCGGACATCATCGGTGTCCGGATTCGCATGCGTCGCAACTGGATCACCGGCTTCCCGCCGTTCCGTGGCGAGATGGTGATCGATGAGCGGACCATCACACGCCTCGAGCCCAAGGCTTTCCATCCGCAGCCGTAGCAAGGAGTGGTCGGGATGTTGGAAAGACTCGCAGAGAAGATCGAGGAGAGAATGGACGAGAAGGGCGTCGCCCTCCCGTTCGTCGCTCTGATGCTGGTCTTGCTCCTGGGCATGACGGCACTCGCCGTCGACCTGGGATGGCTCTATCTCAACGGCTCCCGGATCCAGCGTGGAGCCGACGCGGCCGCCCTCGCCGGTGTGGTCTATCTACCCGGAGACCTGCCGGAGGTCACCACGCAGTCGGTGAACGGCGCCAAGGCAAACGGCTGGAACGTGGGCGAGGTCAACGGCAACGGCATCCCCGGAGGCGACGCCAACGTCAGGCTCAATTGGCAGGACCTCTCGGAGAACCGGCTCGAGGTCCGTCTCACGGCACCGGTGCCCACCTTCTTCCTCCGCGTCTTCGGAATGAACGAGGTGACCATCTCCCGCCGGGCGACAGCCGAGTACATCAAGCCCGTTCCGATCGGCAGCCCGTTCAACACCTTTGGTGACGGAGCCGACTTCATCTATGCCTCGATCAGCGGCCGCTACCTGGCGCACATCCACGGGGACCCTTATCTCACCCGCTGTGACTGGTCGGCCCAGGGGCCATGGAGCGGCCCGAATGCAATGGACTCCGATGACTGCCGGGACTCGACCGACCCGCAGAGCGGCTGGGGATCGACGGAGATCCGCCCGGGTGACGTGGACAGCGACACCAGCGCCTTCAATCCCGAGTATCGAAGCGAGGGAACCATCGGCTTCATCGACGAGGACGGTGGCGACGATGCGGATGGCTACTACTACGGGATCGAGGTCCAGCCTGGCCGAACCCAGCTCACCGTCGAGCTCTACGACCCGATGTTCAACCGGCGTAGCAACTGGGACAGCGACTGCCTCACCTTCAGCGCCGTGGGATGCAGCGGGAACCCTGTCGTCGGGCCCCACACCCGCTTCCGCCTCTATGAGCCGGACGAGACGCCTCTGAACCCCCGTGACGGCCTCACCATGAGCCGCCGTCGCTGCAACCAGGTCTATTCACCCACTGCCGGCGCCAGCCTGAACTGGACGACTCTCTGCACCCTGTCGACCAACGTCAAGGCGGGCATCTGGGTGCTTCGAGTGTCCACCAACAACGGGAGCGGGAACAATCACTACGGCATCAGGGTGACGACGCAAGGTCCTGGCCCGGACGAGCCTCGTGTCTATGGCATCAACGAGGTGTCCATCTACACGACCGACCAGGATTCGGACGCCCGTCTCTTCCTCGCCCAGGTCGACCCGGTGCACGCCGGGAAGGTCCTCATCGTCCGCTTCTACGATGCCGGCGAGGACGACAACCTCAACGCCCAGTACACCATCCAGCGACCCGACGGGTCGACGGCCAAGTGTGTCTGGCGATCGGACAACGAGTCGTTCGGCAATCCCAACGACCCGCCCTCCAGCTGGCCTTCGTGTGTCATCAGCACCACCTACTTCCAGGCAGGGATCGGCGTGGTGGGCCGGTTCAACGGACAATGGCTCGAGGCCCGCGTCGAGATCCCACAGACCTACAGCTGCGACATGACTCAACAGCTGGGCTGCTGGTGGAAGGTGAAGATCGACAATGAGCAGCCCCACGACCGCACCACGTGGTCGGTGTCGGTCGTCGGCAACCCGGTCCGACTGGTGCCCAACGAGCCATGAGGAACCTGACCAGCCTGAGACGGGAGGAGCGAGGGGCGACTCTCGTCGAGTTCGCTCTGATATTCACCCTCCTTCTCATGCTGGCCCTGGGGGCGTATGAATACGGGGTGGCCCTTCGGGATTGGCAATCGGTCACGATCGCGACGAGGGAGGGCGCCCGGGTCGCAGCTTCGGCGGCGAACTACCAGGAAGCCGACTGCGCCATCCTGGAGGCCACGGCCGGAGCGCTCCAGTCCTTCAGGAAAGGCAACATCAATTTCGTCACGATCTACAAGTCGGACGAGAACGGGACCTTCCCCGGTGCGGGCCCGCTTGCGGCGGTGTACAAGCCCAAGGGCACGGGCGACGTGGCATTGCCCAACTGCCCGGACTGGACCTACGTGTCGGGCGGCGAGAACTGGGAGTTCGACGAGCGTCTCAACTCGAGCGGTGACCCGTTCTGGATCGGGGTGCGCCTCGACTACTCGCATAGCTGGCAGACCAATTTCCTCTGGTGGTCGGGAACGGTGAGCTGGCAGGACGATGCGGTGTTCCGCATCGAGCCACCCCCGCCCAACATCTGAGCCTCGGCGCCGACCCTATCCTGCTCGGGTCATGCGCGACCTCCCCACCTACCTGCCCGCCCTGGTGACCCCCTTCGACTCCCAGGGGGAACTCGACCTGAAGGGGCACACCCACAACGTGCGCCATCTTGCAGAGACGGGCATCGAGGGGTTCCTCATCGGCGGCTCCACCGGCGAAGGCCCCTACCTCGAGCCCGGGGAGCGGGGGCGTCTCGTGAAGGCAGTGCGACGCCGCCGCACCCACCTCATGGTGGGGATCGCAGCCGAGACGGTGCGCGTCGGGCTCCGGCTCGTCGACGAGGCGGTGGACGCAGGAGCCGACAGCCTCCTCGTACTCACCCCCACGACCATGGCCCGCAACAAGGACGACGCCGTCGCCCGGTACTTCCAGACAATCGCCGACCACTCCCCCGTCCCGGTGTTGCTCTACTCGGTGCCGCCCTACACCGGCTACAGCCTGCCCGTCCCGATCGTGGAGAAGCTCTCCCGACACCGCAACGTGGTGGGCATGAAGGACTCGTCCGGCGACGTCGTCCGCCTCCAGGCGATCGTCGACGCCACGCCGTCGAGCTTCGTCCTCTACAACGGGGCATCCCGCGCCTTGAGCTCCGCCATGACCGTGGGCTGCTACGGCGCGATCACCGCCAGCGGCAACTACGCCCCCGATCTGATCCTCGCCATCCTCAAGGTCGCCAGCGACGACCCGATCGGCGCTCGCGACCTGCAGAGAAGGATGACCAGCCTGTCTGCGGCGGTCGAGGCTCACGGCGTGCCAGGCGTCAAGGCGGCGGCCGCGGGTATCGGGCTCCAGCCCGGTGATCCCAGACTGCCCCTCATGCCGATGACCAAGACCGCGGCTGCCGAACTGGGTCGTCTGGCCAGGAACGCCGGTCTGGCCTAGGCACCTCGCCGGGGTACGATCCGATCACCGACGAAACACAAGGAGCAGCAGTGTCCAAGTTTCTCTCCGCCGAGTGGGCCGCCGACGTGACGCGGGTCCTCAACGAGCACGACGGCTGGAAGAACGCCATCGGCACGGCCGGTCTCGGCATCCAGTTCGAGACCGAAGACGGGCCCGAGGGTCAGGTCGACTACTACCTGTCCGCAAAGGACGGCCAGACCACCATGGCCCTCGGCCGGATCGAGTCTCCGGACGTCACCGTGAAGCAGTCGTACGACACGGCGACCGCCATCTCCAAGGGCGAGATGAACACGCAGATGGCGTTCATGACCGGGAAGATCAAGGTCTCCGGCAACCTGGCCAAGCTGATGCAGCATCAGGCGGCCATCGCCCAGTGGAGCAACGCCATCGCCTCACTGGATGTGGAGTACTGATCGGTCCGGCCTTCGGCCGACCCCGTACCGGGTACTTGGTACTTCGAAAGGCCCCGGCTCCGCCGGGGCCTCTTCCTTTTCCCGACATCCTTTCCAGGTACCAAGTACCAAGTACCAAGCACCAAGTACCGTTGCCGGCATGAACTGGGGTCGCGTCTTCTTCGGCGGGGTCGTCCTGAGCATCGGGATCATCCTGCTCCTCGGCAATGCAGAACTGATCGACACCGGATACGCCTTCAGCATCTGGTGGACGTTCGTGATCATGTTCGCCGGAGTGCTGTCGTTCCTCGCCAACCCGCGTCACTGGGTCGTGGCGGCGATCCTGGTCGTGATCGGAATCGTCTTCCTGCTCGCCAGGCTGGACCTGATCGACGCCATCGACCTGATCTTCCCGGCGATCCTCATCGTGATCGGGATCTTCGTCCTGGTGGGTCGCGGACTCGGCGGGAAGGAAGTCGCGGCCGACGAGGTGAACAGCTTCAACGTCTTCTCCGGCAGCGAACTGACCTCGGTCTCCCCGTCCTTCAAGGGTGGGAGCGTGACAGCGGTGTTCGGTGGTGCGGACATCGACCTGCGACAGGCCGGGCTGGCACCGGGCGCCAGACTCGACATCTTCGTCGCCTTCGGGGGCGTGGAGCTCAAGGTGCCGTCGAGCTGGCACGTGGTGGTCAAGGGCCTGCCCATCTTCGGCGGCTTCGAGAACAAGGCCGCCTCGGCCCCGACCGAGGGGGCACCCCGACTCGAGGTCTCCGCCACCGCCCTCTTCGGCGGCGTGGAAATCAAGCGCGCCTAGATCAGGCCCAGGTCGCGGACGGCGTCCCGCTCCTCTTCTAGCTCGGCGACGCTGGCGTCAATGCGCCCGCGGGAGAACTCGTCGATCTCGAGCCCCTGGACGATCTCCCACTTCCCGTCGCGACACACGCACGGGAACGAGGAGACGAGGCCCTCCGGGACCCCGTAGGAACCGTCCGAGACCACGGCCATCGACACCCAGTCACCCTCCGGCGTGCCCCTGACCCAGTCGCGGACGTGGGAGATGGCGGCATTGGCGGCAGACGCGGCCGATGACGCGCCCCGCGCCTCGATGATCGCAGCCCCCCTCTTGGCGACGGTGGGGATGAACTCCTCCTCCACCCAGGCGCGATCGACGAGATCGAGGGCGCTCTTCCCGTCCACCTCGCAATGCACCAGGTCGGGATACTGGGTGGTGGAGTGGTTGCCCCAGATCGTCATCTTCTTGATGTCGGTCACCGGGCGGTCGAGCTTCGAAGCCAGCTGGCTGATCGCCCGGTTGTGGTCGAGCCGGGTCATGGCGGTGAAGTTGGCCGGGTCCCGGCCCGCTGCGTTGTTGACCGCGATCAGGGCGTTGGTGTTGGCGGGATTCCCCACCACCAGGACCTTGCAATCCTGCTTCGCCGCGGAGGCGATGGCCCGTCCCTGGCTGGTGAAGATGGCGCCGTTGGCGCTGAGCAGATCGGAGCGCTCCATGCCCGCCTTGCGGGGCATGGCGCCCACCAGCATTGCCACGTCGGCGTCGGCGAAGGCCTCCTCGGGATCGGCGGTGAGGACCATGCCGGCCAACAGCGGGAAGGCGCAGTCCTCCAGCTCCATGGCCACGCCCTGAAGGGCCCCCAGGGCGGGCTCGATCTCGAGCATCTGGAGGACGACGGGTGTGTCCGGACCAAGCATCTCGCCGGCCGCTATCCGGAAGAGGAGTGAATAGCCGATCTGGCCCGCGGCGCCGGTGACCGCGACTCTCATGGGTGCGTTCATGGGGCCGAGCGTACTGCCCGGAACGATCGTGGATTTCGCACCATCCGCCGATGCCAGTGCCGTTGCAGGCCGTGGTCAGGCGAGCCCTCGCCGATCGGCTCATGCTCGTGTCGACTTCGCTGATCTTCCTCCTCGCCGCGACGGAAGACTGCACTAGCTACATGTGGGCGATGACCGCGTCGCCGAACTCGGAGGTCTTGACCTCGGTGGCGCCCTCCATGAGCCGGGCGAAGTCGTAGGTCACCGTCCGGTCGGCGATGGCGCCCTCCAACCCCTTGACGATGAGGTCGGCGGCCTCACGCCAGCCCAGGTAGCGGAACATCATCTCGCCCGAGAGGATCACCGAGCCGGGGTTGACCTTGTCCTGACCGGCGTATTTGGGGGCGGTCCCGTGGGTCGCCTCGAAGATGGCGACACCGGTGTCGTAGTTGATGTTCCCGCCGGGGGCGATGCCGATGCCACCCACTTGTGCCGCCAGAGCGTCGGAGAGGTAGTCGCCGTTGAGGTTGGGTGTGGCGATGACGTCGTAGTTGTCCGGGCGGGTGAGGATCTGTTGCAGCATGGCGTCGGCGATCACGTCCTGCACCAGCAGCCTGTCCCCCGGGTCGCCACCGCAATCGTCCCAGGAGACCGCGACGTCGTCGAACTCCTCCTTGACCAACTCGTAACCCCAGGTGCGGAAGGCGCCTTCGGTGAACTTCATGATGTTGCCCTTGTGCACCAGTGTCACAGAGCGACGACCGTTCTCCAGGGCATAGCGGATCGCGGCACGGATGAGTCGCTTGGAGCCCGTCTCCGAGATGGGCTTGATGCCGACGCCGGAGTCGGGACGGATCTCCCACCCGTACGCGGAACGCAGGTGCTCGATGAGCCGGCGTGCGTCGTCCGAGCCCGCCTGGACCTCGAGACCGGCGTAGACGTCCTCGGTGTTCTCCCGAAAGATCACCATGTCGACCTTCTGCGGCTCCTTGACCGGTGAGGGCACACCGGTGAACCAGCGGACCGGGCGAACGCAGGCGTAGAGGTCGAGGATCTGACGGAGCGCCACGTTGAGGGAGCGGATCCCGCCACCGACCGGGGTGGTCAGCGGGCCCTTGATCCCGACGAGGTATCTCGAGAAGGCCGCCACGGTGTCGTCCGGGAGCCAGTAGCCGGTGAGGTTGTTCGCCTTCTCACCGGCGAGGACCTCCTCCCAGGCGACCTTTCGCTCGCCGCCGTAGGCCTTCTCGACGGCGGAATCGAAGACCCGCACCGAGGCCGCCCAGATGTCCGGACCGGTGCCATCGCCTTCGATGAAGGGGATCACAGGGTCGTCGGGGACGTTGAGCCCCTCCGCACCCATGCTTATCGGTGTGCCCATGACAGAGAACTCCTAGAGATCAGGGAAGCACGGATGGTACCCGGCGCCAGGGGGCTCAGACCCGTCGGGCCCGTGCCGCGGTCAGGGTGTTGACCAGGAGCATTGCCCGGGTCATCGGGCCGACCCCGCCGGGCACGGGGGTGATGGCCCCGGCGACCTCCACGACCGAGTCGAAGTCGACGTCGCCCTTCAGCCCGTCGCCGACCCGGTTGACCCCGACGTCGATCACGGTGGCGCCCGGTTTGACGTGCTCGGCCCGGATCAGGCCGGGTGAGCCCGCCGCGGCCACGAGGATGTCGGCCTCCAGGGTCACGGGCGCCAGATCACCCGACCGCGAGTGCGCCACGGTGACGGTGGCGTCGACGCCCTTCTCGGAGAGGATGAGGCCGAGCGGGCGACCGACCAGGAAGGATCGCCCCACGATCACTGCCCGCCTGCCGGCTATGGGGATCCCGTAGTGCTCCAGGATGCGGACGACACCACTGGGCGTGCATGGCCGCAGGCCCTGCCGACCGAGCACGAGCAGCCCCAGGTTGAACGGGTGGAGCCCGTCGACGTCCTTCGCCGGCGAGATGCGTTCCACCACTGCCTCCGAATCGAGGCCGTCGGGGAGCGGAAGTTGGACGAGGATGCCGTCGACCTGGGGATCGACGTTGAGGTCGTCGATCAGCGCCTCCAGCTCCGCCTGGGTGGTGGTCGCCGGCAACTCGTGATGGAACGAGGCGAACCCGACCTCCGCGGCGTCGCGACGCTTCCCCCTCACGTACACGTGCGAGGCCGGGTCGTCGCCGACGAGCACGGTGGCGAGACCCGGGGCGTAGTCGAGCCTGGCGACGGCGTCGGCCACCTCGGCCCGAACCCTGGCCGCCACCTCCTTGCCATCGAGGATCTGCGCGGCCATCAGTGCTTGAAGTGCCTCTCTGCGGCCAGGATCAGGGTGATCCCGTGCTCCTCGGCCGCCGCGATCACTTCGGCGTCGTTGCGGGAGCCACCGGGCGCCACGACCGCGGTGACGCCGGCGGCGGCCAGGGTGTCGATGCCATCCCGAAACGGGAAGAACCCGTCGGAGGCGGCGACCCCGCCTCGTGCCCTGTCTCCCGCCTTGGCGAGGGCCCGCTCGGCGGCGCCGACTCTGGACTGGTCTCCTGCGCCGATCCCCACTGCCTGGAGGCCCTGGCACAGCACCACCGCGTTGGAGCGGGCATGGGCGGCGAGGGTCCAGGCGAAGTCGAGGGCCTCCCGCAGCTCGTCCGACGGCTCCTCGCCCGTCGCCACTTCCCACCCAACCTCCCCGATCCGGTCCGGGGTCTGGACGAGGAAGCCCTCCTCGATGCGTCGGAAGTCGCCGGCGGGGCTCGGCGCCGGAGCCACCATGACCCTCAACCTGGGCTTGCCGGCGAGGATCGATCCGGCCTCCTCGGTCACCGACGAGGCCACCAGCACTTCGATGAATCGGTCGGCAATGTCCTCGGCGGTGTCGGCGTCGACCTCTCCGGCGACGCCGATCACCCCGCCGAATGCGGCGAGCGAATCACCCTCCCAGGCGAGACGGAGCGACTCCTGCACCGTGTCGGCCCGGGCAGCCCCGCATGCGACGGTGTGCTTGATGATGGCGACGGATCCCTGGCCCAGGTCGTTGGCGAGACGCCATGCCGCCTCGGCGTCGGCATAGTTGTTGAACGACATCTCCTTGCCCTGGAGGAGCGTGGCCCGCATCCACCACGGCTGCTTCCCGTCCTCCACGTAGAGCAGGCCGTCCTGGTGAGGGTTCTCCCCGTAACGGAGGGAGGACACCCGACGCAACGGGACCACCAGGTCGTCACCGAGCCAGCCGGCCACCGCGCCGTCGTAGGCGGCCGTGGTGAAGAAGGCCTCGGCGGCGAGCCTACGACGCATCTCGTCGTCGACACCACCGGCCTCGATGGCGGCAGCCACCTCCTCGTACTGCCGGGGTGACACCACCACGGCCACCCTGGCGTGGTTCTTCGCCGCGGCTCGCACCATCGAGGGCCCCCCGATGTCGATCATCTCCACCAGTTCCTCGTCGGTGCCGCCGTCGGCGAGTGTCCGGGCGAAGGGGTAGAGGTTGCACACCACCAGGTCGAAGCGCCGGGCCGACACCCTCTCGAGATCGGCGTCGTCCTCGGGCCCCCGGGCGAGGATCCCGGCGTGTATCGCCGGGTGGAGGGTCTTGACCCGTCCGCCGAGGACCTCGGGTGACCCTGTGACGGCGGACACCTCGGTGACCGGAATGCGGGCGTCCCGCAGTGTCGACGCCGTGCCGCCGGAGGACACGATCTCGCAACCGGCGGCGACGAGGCGACGGGCGAAGTCGACGAGACCGGTCTTGTCGTGGACCGATATGAGGGCCCTCACGCCTCCATCACCACCCGGTCACCTTCCAGACGCAGCCTGCCCGAGACGAAGGCGGCGACCACCTCGGGGTAGATGCGGTGCTCCACGGTCTTGATCCTCCGGTGGAGGGTCTCGGGATCATCGCCGGGAAGCACCGGGACGTCGACCTGGCGGACGATCGGGCCATGGTCCACCTCCTCGTCGACGAAATGGACGGTCACGCCGGTCACGTCGACTCCGGCCTCCAGGGCGGCCTCCACGGCCCGGGCCCCGGGGAACAGAGGGAGCAACGAGGGGTGGATGTTGAGGATGCGGCCCGGGAAGCGCTCGACGAACTCGGGGGCGAGGATGCGCATGAAGCCTGCCAGCACCACGCCCTTGGCCCCCGCCTCCTCGATGGCGTCGGCCACTGCCAATGAGAAAGAGCGGCGGTCGGGGAAGCCGCCGAAGGGGACGATCCTCGCCGGGATCCCTGCCCGGCCGGCCAGATCGAGGGCACCGGCGCCCGCACGGTCGGAGACCACCACACGGATATGGTCCCGCACCTCGGGAGACTCCAGTAGCGCCGCGAGGTTGGTGCCCGTTCCCGATGCGAGCACTGCGATGTCGATCATGCCTCCGGGGGTGGCGGTCCTGCGGCCGAGTGTAGAGGGGACGTGGGGTGCCAGATTCCATCTGTCGGGAACCGTTCGCCACCCTTTGCACATCTACTCTCATGACGTGCGCGATCCGACAACGCCCCGCATCCCCCAATGGGCGATCCCCGCGGGGCTAGCCGCCCTGATCGTCATCCTGGGGGCGGTCGCACTCATCCGGGGCAGTGCCTCTGCCGACCCCACCACACCCGAGGGCGCCCTCCGGCTGTATCTGGAGGGCATCGCCGAAGCCGACTGGGAGAAGGCCTACCGGTTCCTCGATCCCGATGACTTCCCCGGATGCGAGGCGTCCGACATCGCCAACGCCGGCTTCGTCGACCCCTTCACCGCCCTGCACCGCTCCACACGGCTCAACGACGGCTCGGCCGTGATCCGGATGGACCTGCGTATCGGTGAGGGGCTCTTCGCCTGGACGAATCAGGTCGATTTCCAGATGGTGGAGCGAGACGGCTTCTGGTACGTGCGCGGTGACCCGTGGCCGCATTTCCGGTGGAACTGCTGAGGGGGAACGATGGCAAGCATCACATTCATCGCCCTGCTGCTCATGGTCCTCGTCGCCGTCGTCGTGATCGGCGCGGCGGCGGTGATCCGACGGAGCAGGCCCGAGCACAAGCGGGACGATGTCGCCGTCGGGGCGGACGTGGTCACGTACCTGATCCTGGCCGCGGCGGTGATGGTTCTCGGGTTCTCGGTGTCTTCACTCGCCAGGACTGCCTTCCCGGGTGGCCCGTTCGTCTTCGACCCGGAGACGCGGGTGGCCACGGCCCTGGCCTCGATCGCGGTGTCGCTACCGGTCTCCGTGATCCTCTGGATCCGTCAACGCGGGCGCCGCCTGGAGGGTGGTGGCATCGGTGGCTGGACCATCTACCTGGCACTGATCGAAGTCGCCTTCACCACGTCGCTCTTGGTGGCCTGGCACCAGCTCCTCGAGGGTCTCTTCACCGGCACCGGCGACTTCTTCCTGTCCGACCTGATCGTCTACCTGGCCGTGTTCGGTTTCCACGAGTACGCAGTGCGGGACACTCCGCTGCCCAAGACCGCCCACGAGATCCCGCTCACGTTGGGCGCACTCATCGGGTTCGTGCCCCTGGTTTGGGGCGTCGGGGGGATCATCTTCGAGGGTCTGTCCGCCATCTACGAGGGACTGGCCAACGTGCCCTACTTCGGGCCCGGCCCCCTGGAGTCGATCGCCATGCTGCTCACGGGCCTGCCCGTCTGGGCCTACCGGTGGTTCCATCGATGGGCAGGCGGACCCGGGCCGGCGCGGCGGGCGTGGGCGATCGTGGTTGCCGTCGGCTCGATGACGGCCATCCTCGGCGCCGGGGCCCTGACACTCACCAATGTGCTCACCTATCTGGTGGACCGGCCAGACGCAGGGGCTGCCAGACACTTCGATTTCCTTCCCGCCGCCCTCACCGTGGCCATCGTCGGGTACGCCGCCTGGCAGCACCATCGCAGCATCCTGGGACGGGAGCGAACCGACTCGGTCCGGTTCTACGAGTACCTGCTCGCCGCCATCGGGATGTTGGGCCTCGTCTCCATGTCGAGCCTGTTGGTGACCGCGGTGTTCACCGATGGCTTGTTCGCCTCCAATGTCAACCTCGTCTTCCTGTCGGTGGTTGGCGGCCTGACCGCCCTGGGCCTGTGGCACCGGTACTGGGGCCGGGGGCAGGATGCGCCCCGGAGTGAGGAGGCCGCCTCCACCGCACGCCGCCTCTACCTGCTGGTGTTGGGGGTGATCACGGCGGTCACGTCGGCGATCGCCCTGATCTCGTTCCTGGTCATGGTGTTCCGGGCGGCGCTGGGCGTCGACGGACTGTCCGACGCGGCCGCTCCGGTGGCCTCTCTCTTCGTCACCTCCGGCTTGGCCGCCTGGCATCTGCTCCGCGCCTACAGCGCCGACAGGGCGATGTTCGACGAGGGCGTGGAGATCGAGCCGTTCGACGTGATCCTGATCACGTCGCACCCGGGAAGGATCGCCAACCTCTTCCCGCGTCAGGCCAAGCTGCGTGTGATGTACCGCGACGACGCCCACGGTGCCATCGACGATGAGATGGCCGACCAGATCGTGGCCGCCGTGCACAACCGGTCGGCGGTGGTTTGGGTCGACGACACCGGGTTCCGGGTAGCCCACCTCCGCTGACGGGAGTGGCGTGCTCCTGAACCGCCTCGCCCACTGGGTCTTCCGGCGTCTCGGCTGGAAGTTCGAGGGCGGCCTCCCCGACGACCCCAAGATGATCGTCATAGGAGCGCCCCACACGTCGAACTGGGACTTCCTCGTCTTCATGGCGGCCATGGGTGCGTTCGACATCCGTGCCCGGTACCTCGGCAAGCATTCGCTGTTCCGGTGGCCTCTGGGCTTCTTCTTCCGTGCGCTGGGCGGGATCCCGGTGGATCGCAGAAAGCCCGGAGGGGTCGTGGGACAGGTGGCAGAAGCGTTCGCCACCTCCGAGGAGATGACCCTCGTCATCGCACCGGAGGGCACCCGGAGCCTGGCCCCGCGGTGGAAGTCCGGTTTCCTCGCCATGGCGCGGGCCGCCGACGTGCCGGTGGTCCCGGGCGTCCTCGACTGGGGCGGGAAGACGGTGACACTGGCGCCGCCGATCCGCATCGAGGACGACGTGGTCGCCTTCATGGAGCGCATCCGCCAGGCGTACGCCGGTGCTACGGGCAAGCGCCCGGAGCTCCAGGGACCGATCCGGGTGGTCGAGGAGGGCTAGGCCTTCTCCGAGAGCCGCCGGAAGGCGTCGTCGTCGCGTCCCGACCTGCCGAGGCGCAGCAGGTCGCGGCCGAAGCGCTCCCTGACGGCGTCCACCGAGGAGTCCAGGGACCGGCGCCTCTGATCGGCCGTGGCGCCGGCAGCGACGGTCCCGTCGACGTCAAGGGCGAGCTGGAGCGTGGTGTCGGTTCGCAGCCCTGATACCGACATGCCGATCAGGGTCACAGGTTCGCCGCCCGTGGCCTCGAGAGCTCGGGTCAGCAATGACATCCCCAGCTCGTGGAGGGTTGCGGTGGACGCCGTGGGCCCGGGGAGGGTGCACGACCTGCTGAAGATCCGGGGCCCGGGGATCCGGATGCGGAGTGTCAGCCTGGTCCCCATCCGGTCCTTGGCGCGGAGGCGTCTGCCGACACGATCGGCTATGCCGAGCACCACCACGTTCATCTCCTCCAGCGACCGGAGTCCTCTCCCCAGCGCGGTCTGGCTGCCGACGCTCCCGGCTCGCCTCCCGCCTTCCACCGATCGGGGATCCCGATTCCACGCCAGGGCGGTGAGCCGATGCGCCGCATGTGGGCCCAGTACCGGGACCAGTCGCTCCGGCCCGAGCATCGCCAGGTCGGCGATGGTCTCGATCCCGAGCCGGCGCAGCTTCCGCGAGGTCACCCTCCCCACCCCCCACATCGCCTCGACCGGCAACGGATGGAGGAATTCGAACTCCGAACCGAGGGGCACGATGAGGAGACCATCGGGCTTGGCCCGGGCGGAGGCGATCTTGGCCAGGAACTTGGTGGAGGCGATCCCTATCGATAGCGGCAGACCGACTTCGACCCGGACGCGTCGGCGCAGCTCTCGGGCCATCTCCGATGGGGGCCCGAGAAGGTGGACGGAGCCCGAGACGTCGAGGAACGCCTCGTCCACGGAGATCTGCTCCACCACCGGCGTCGCCGACTCCAGGATCTCCATGACCTTTGCGGACAGCTCGAGATAATCCTCGAAGTGGCCGTCGACCACGACGGCGTCGGGGCACAGGGCCAGCGCGTCCCTCACCGGCATCGGTGCCCTGACCCCGTAGCGTCTCGCCTCATAGGAGGCGGCGACGACGATCCCGCCACCCACCAGCACCGGCCGACCCCGGAGCCGGGGGTTCAGCATCTGCTCTACAGACGCGTAGAACGCATCGAGGTCGGCGTGCAGGATGGTCGGCTCATCGAACACTCGTTCGATGCTACATCTCTCCCGAAGCCGAAGGCGATGGGGACCAATCCATGGCCTGGCGTTTGAGCGCGCCGCGGTCGACCTTGCCGAGATGGGTCAGCGGGAGCCGGTCGACGAAGAACACCCGGCGTGGGTGCTTGTAGGCCTCGAGACGCTCCAGCGACCAGTCGATCAGCGCCTGTTCGCCGACCTCCCCGGACCGGACCACGAAAGCCACGGGACGGTTGAGCCCTGCCTCGTCCTCCACGGCGACCACTGCGCACGAGGCCACTGCCGGATGGTCGAGCAGCACCGACTCCAACTCCTGGGGCCGAAACCACTTCCCTTTCACCTTTATGGCGTCGTCGGCGCGGCCCCGGTGCGTGACGTAGCCGTCCTCGTCGATGGACACCAGGTCCCCGCCCACGAACCATGGCGGCCGGAACGCCTCCGCGGTGCGCTCCGGATCGCCCCAGTAGCCGAGGCCGAGCGAGTCTCCCTTGACCCACAGTCGGCCCACCTCGCCAGGCGGCACCTCGTTGCCGTCCTCGTCGCAGGCCTTGATCTCGTAACCCGGCACCACCTTCCCCAGCGTGCCCGGCTTGACCTCGCCCAGCGTGTTGGTGACGAAGATGTGCCACATCTCGGCCGTGCCCAGACCATCGAGCAGCTCCACCCCGAAGGTGTCCACCCAGCGGTGGTACAGCGTCTCCGGGAGGGCCTCCCCCGCCGAGGTGGCAAACCGCAAGGACGAGAGATCACGCTTGGAGGCGTCCGGGTGGCCCACCATCTGGTTGATCGCCGACGGGACGTTGACCAGGACCGTGGCACGGTGCGCCTCGACCCGGTCGAAGATCGCCTCGGCGGTAGAAGGCTCGGCGAACAACACACAGGACGCGCCGACCGAGAACGGGAACAGCAGGTTGGAACCGGTGGCGTAGCCGAAGTAGAGCTTGGGGACCGCGATCGTGATGTCGTCTGGTCGCAGGCCCAAGGCGCCCTGGCCGTAGAGCCGGGTCGTGTTCACCAGGCTGCGATGGGTCTGAGGCACCGCCTTGGGGAGTCCGGTGGTCCCCCCGCTGAACAGCCACACCGCCGGATCCTCTGGTGCCGTCGCCTGGGTGGGCACGTCGGTCGCCGGCGGGGTGAAGCCCTCCTCGAGCACCAGCAGCGGTGGGGAGTCGTCTCCGACCGCGGACCGGAACCCGTCCACATACCTCCGGGCCACGACCACTGCCCCTGGCTTGGCCATGCCGTTGATCCCCGACATGGTCGTGGGAGTCAAGCCGGGGTTGAGCATGACCACGACTCCCCCGACGCGCATGACACCGAAGATGACGGCCGGGTAGTCGATCGCGTCGTCGAGGAGGACCAGCACCCGGTCGCCCTTCCCCACCCCGAGGTCGAGGAGCATGGCTGCGTAACCAGAGGCGAGCCGGTCCACCTCGCCATAGGTGACGGTGCGATCGTCGAGACGCAGGGCGATGCGGTCGGCCTTGGTTTCCAGGCCGTCACGCAGGAAGAAGCTGTCGGCGTTGAGGATCCGTGGCCAGTCGCTCACACCGCCCGTGACGGTAGCGCGGATAGGGTGACGGAGATGGAGAAGGTGCTGGTCACGGGGCCCACATCGGGGATCGGGCGCGCCGCCACGCTCGCCCTCGCCCGGACGGGCCGACACGTCATCGCTGCCGGCCGGTCGGTGGCGAAGCTCGAGGCTCTGATGGGTGACATCGACGAGGCCGGCGGGTCCGCCGAGTGGGTGAGGCTGGACCTCGCCTCACTGAGCTCGGTCACAGAAGCCGCGGCCGAGATCCTCGATCGCCACGACCGGATCGACGTGCTGGTCAACAACGCCGGCGTCGGCGCCGGCCCCGGTCAGACGGCGGACGGTTTCCAGATCCAGTTCGGCGTCAACCATCTGGGGCATTTCCACCTCACCGAGCTGCTGGCGCCGGCGCTGGGGTCAGGGACGCGAATCGTCCAGGTCACCTCGGAGCTGCACCGCCGCGCCGACGGCATCGACTTCGGCATCCTCCGCCGGCCGACCCGCCCCTGGCGGGGCATCGATGCCTACTCCGTCTCCAAGCTCGCCAACCTGCTCTTCGTCAGGGAGCTGACGAGGCGTCGTCCCGAGCTTCGGACGTACGCCGTACACCCCGGCCTGGTGGACACGGGGATCTTCCCTTGGTTCGTCAAACCCTTCCTCGGCAACGCCCTGACACCCGAGCAGGGGGCCGACACCGTGGTGTGGTGCGCCACCGATCCGGGTCTCGGCGACAGCACCGGCGGCTACTGGGCGAAGCGAGCCGAGCGGGAGCCGTCGGCCGCCGCCCGGGACGATTCGCTTGCCGCGGAGCTGTGGGCCCGTTCGGAAGAGTGGTGCCGTTCGTTCCACTAGCTTCCCGGGCATGAGCAGCAGCGAGCCTCTCTACTACGCCTCCTATCTCCAGCTCGACCGGCTCCTCTCCAGCCAGGAACTGGAGAGCGCCAAGCACGGGAACCCGGTGCACGACGAGATGCTGTTCATCATCGTCCACCAGGCCTACGAGCTGTGGTTCAAGCAGATCGACTGGGAGCTCGACTCGATCATGGAGCTCCTGTCCCAGCCGGTCCTCGACGAGAAGGACATGGGGACCGTCGTCGGCAGGCTGCGCCGCATCGTGGAGATCCAGGCCCTGCTCATCGACCAGATAGGCGTGCTGGAGACGATGACACCCATGGACTTCCTCGACTTCCGGGATTACCTCTACCCGGCCTCCGGGTTCCAGTCGGCGCAGTTCCGCATCGTGGAGAACAAGCTGGGGCTTCGCCGCGAGGATCGTCTCAAGCTCGAGGGGGCGGTGTACACGGAAAGGCTCACCGACGAGGATCGGGAGCGCGTCGAAACCTACGAGCAGAAGCCGTCCCTCTTCGACCTGGTCGAGAGGTGGCTGGAGCGGACACCGTTCCTCGACCACGGCGAGTTCGAGTTCTGGAAGGCGTATCAGGAGGCGGTGCGCCATCACATCGAGCTGGACCGCAAGCTCGTGGCCACCAATCCCAACCTCACCGATGCCGAGCGCGAGGCCCAGGATCGTGACTTCGACGCCATCCTCTCCACCTACGAGGCGGTGTTCGACGCGGAGCGACACGCCCAGGAGGTGGCAGCCGGCCGTCTCCGGCTCAGCCATCGGGCATTCCAGGCCGCCCTCTTCATCTGCCTCTATCGCGACGAGCCGGCGCTCCAGCTCCCGTTCCAGATGCTGGAGCTGCTCATGGACGTCGACGAGGGTTTCACCATGTGGCGCTACCGCCACGCCCAGATGACCCTCCGCATGATCGGCGGCCGTGTCGGCACGGGTGGCTCGGCCGGCGCCAAGTACCTGGAGCGGTCCGCCGAGCGTAGCCGGGTGTACCGGGACCTGTTCAACCTCTCGACTTTCCTGGTCCCGAGGGCGGATCGTCCCGAGCTCCCCGAAGAGATCCGGGAAGCGATGCGCTTCCGCTACCAGAAGTGAACCTCAAGCCCGGGTTCTCCCGGTTCTTCGAGGCCGGCCCCGACCGCCTCCACTTCGCGGCGCACTCCCACCATCCGTGGCCCGACGTCTCCTTCGAGGCCCACCAAGAGGCGTGGCTCGACGCGGCCCGACTGGCCGACGACAAGTGGGGCCCGGTCTTCGAGGAGTTGATGCCCGAGGTGGCGGGCCGGGTCGCCCGGATCATCGGGGTCGAAGGCCCCGGCACGATCGCATTCGGCCCCAACACCCACTCGTTCCTGCTCCGGCTGTTCTCCTGCTTCGAGCCGCCGGTGCGGATCCTCAGCACCGACGGGGAGTTCCACTCCTTCGTCCGCCAGACCCGCCGGTGGGAGGAAGCCGGGCTGGCGATCGTCGACCGGGTTCCGGTGGAGCCGTTCGAGACATTCGCCGACCGGTTCACCGTCGAGGCCCGCAGCGGGTCACACGACCTCGTCTATCTGAGCCAGGTGTTCTTCGACTCCGGGTTCGTGGTGCCCGACCTCGACCGGATCGTGTCGTCGGTCCCCGACCAGAGCACCTTCGTGGTCATCGACGGGTACCACGGCTTCATGGCGATCCCGTTCGACCTGGGCGCGGTCCAGGACCGGGCGTTCTACATGGCCGGCGGGTACAAGTACGCCATGAGCGGGGAGGGCGTCTGCTTCATGCATTGCCCGCCAGGTTTCGGCCCACGCCCGGTCGACACCGGCTGGTACGCCGGCTTCGGTCAACTCGAGGGCGGGATCGACAAGGTCGCCTATGGCAGCGACGGATCCCGCTTCCTGGGCGCCACCTTCGACCCGTCGGGGCTGTACCGGATGAACGCCGTTCTGGGTTGGCTGGAGTCCGAGGGCTTGAGCCCGGCCGAGATCGCGGAGCACGTCGGTGCCCTCCAGCAGCGCTTCCTCGAGTCCGACGTGTCCCCCGGCGAGTTGCTCCCACCTCTCCACCACAGACGAGGGAGCTTCCTCACTTTCCGCACCGGTCACGCCGGTGACCTCTACCGGAAGCTCCACGAGCGGGGCGTCGTCACCGACTACCGCCGCGACCGGCTCCGTCTCGGCTTCGGGGTATATCACGACGATGCCGACGTCGACCGCCTGGTCGAGATACTGACAACTATCGCCACAGATCGTTGAACGCGCTGGAATGCAACGCCTGTGGCCGAGCGGGCGTCGACAGGCGATAATTCCGGGATGTCCCTGGTACCGGCCCTTCGCGTCGTACCCATCGACTCGGTGAGACGTCACGAGGAGGTCGATCCCCTCCGGGTCGCCGAACTGCGTGACCGCATCGCCACCGAGCGGATCCAGATGAACCCCGTGATCTGCATGGAGGCCGACGAACGCTTCGTCGTGCTCGATGGCGCCAGCCGCACCGAGGCGGTGCGGAGCCTGGGGCTGTCACACATCGTCGTCCAGCCCGTCGACCCGGCCACGGTGACACTGGAGACGTGGCATCACGTGATCAGGGACTGCCCCCCGCAGCAGGTCGTGGAGCGGATCCGCGCCGTGCCCAGCATCCTGCTCAGCGAGGAGGAGGGGAAGCCACAGGTGACGACGGTGGACGGCGAGCGGTTCTCGGTGCTGGGGATGGACATGAGCCCGAACACCACGCTCAACGCCCTGGTCGACTCCTACATCGGCCAGTGGCTCACCAGCAGGATCATCGACCCCCATCCGGGCACCGTGACCACCCGCTTCCCCGACTGGTCGGTGATCGTCGAGTTCCCCGCGGTCCGGGTCGAGGACGTGGTCAAGGCGGCCCTGGGCGCCGACCTCCTTCCGGCCGGCGTGACCCGCTTCCTGGTCCCGGAGAGGGTGCTCCGCCTCAGCGCACCGATCGAGCTCCTCGAGTCGGGAGATCAGGAGGCCCTGGATCGCCTCATCGACGAGCGATCGGCCGGCGGACGCGTCCGCCGCTACGAGGAGACGGTGGTCATCCTCGACGACTGATCATCGGCGACGCGTACGCTGCGCCCGTGGAAGAAGCACTGATCGCCGTCGTCGAGATCCCCGGCGGGAGCCGGAACAAATACGAGATCGACAAGACGACCGGGGAGATCTTCCTCGACCGGACCCTGTTCACCGCCACCCGCTACCCGGCCGACTACGGCTACTTCCCCGAGACCCTCGCCGAAGACGGCGACCCATTGGACGCCCTCGTCCTGGTCACCGAGCCGACCTTCCCCGGTTGCCGCATCCGGGTGCGACCCATCGGCATCTTCCTGATGGAGGACGACGGCGACGCCGACCACAAGGTGATCTCGGTGCCGATCGCCGATCCACGATGGTCCGACGTGAACGACGTCGGGGACCTCGACTCTCACTTCCGTGACGAGATCGAGCACTTCTTCCAGGTCTACAAGCAGTTGGAGGACACGAAGACGGCGACGATCGGCTGGCGGTCGATCGAAGAGACCTGGCCGATCATCGCGACGGCCCGGGCCGCCTACCCGGGCGTCTGACCGTCGGGCACGACCGCGACACCGACCAATTCGATCAGGGCATCCGGCTCGAACAACCCGGCGACGCCGATGAGGGCCATGGGCGGATAGTGGCGGCCGAAGACCTCCCTCCACACCTCACCGAGCCCCGACAGGTTGGCCTTGTAGTCGGATGGTGCAGTGGTGTAGATGGTCATGGACACCAGGTCGGTCGACTGGCCGCCGCCTTCCCGGATCACCATAGCCACCCGGCGACACGCCTCGCCGAACTGGGCGACGATGCCCTCCGGGAAGGTCCCGTCGGGCTGCTGGGCGGTGATGCCCGCCAGGTACAGGGCCCTACCCGGAGCTGCAACGGCCCCGTAGGAGAAGCCCCTCGCTTCCGGGAGCCCCTCTGGGTCGAACAGGTGATGCCGTGTCATCGGCCCGACCACCTCGGGTCTTCCTTGGCCTTGAATGCCCGATAGAACTCGGCGTGGTCGCCGCCCGACATGAGCAGGGCCTGGGCGAAGGCCTCCATCTCGATGGCGGACCCCAGGTCCATGTCCTGCTCCCTGCTGATCAGGACCTTGGTCGCCGCAATGGCAGTGGCCGGGCCATCGGCGAGCCGCCGAGCCAGGGCGGCCGCCTCGGCAGGCAGGTCGGCGTCTGGCACGACCCTGGTAACGAGCCCCATGCGATGGGCCTCCGGCGCCTCGATGGGGTCGCCGAGGAGGAGGATCTCGGTGGCCCTTCCCAGCCCCACCACCCGGGGCAGGAGGTAGGCCGAGCCCATGTCCGCGCCGGCGAGACCGACCCGGGTGAACAGGAAGTGGAACGTCGCCGACTCGGCCACGAGACGGAGATCGGCGGCGAGCGCGATCACCGCCCCGGCCCCGGCGGCGATGCCGTTGACCGCGGCGATGATCGGCATCGGGAGGCGTCGCATGCGCTCCACCACCGCCCCCGTCATCCGGGTGAAATCGAGGAGAGTTCGGGCGTCGGCGCCCTGGAGCGCGCCGATGATCTCGTCCACGTCGCCGCCGGAGCAGAAGCCCCGACCCTCGCCCGTGATCACCAGTGCCCTGACGTCCTCCCGATGTTCGATCTCGGCGAGCAGGTCGCGCAGGTCTGCGTAGACCTCGAAGGTGAGGGCGTTGAGCCGTTCGGGGCGATCCATGGTCACGGTCGCCACGCCGTCCTCGACGGCGAATCCGAAGTGCTCCCAGCTCTCCGTGAAGCGGGCCGATGCGCGATGTGGGCTCATGGCGCGCCCGACGGTACCGCCTCTCTGGCCCGCGCCCGAAGAAACGAGATGATGCCGTGCAGCAGACCCAGGCCGAGGATCGGAGTGAAGATCTGCTTCAAGGTCACGGACTGGGTGAGGAGACCGGCGACGAAGCCGACCGCCCCTACGACCATGAGACCGTAGGAGATGGTGATGAGACGCTCCCTGACGTCGGACTCGATGAGGAGGACGGCGAAGATCAGAGAGGTCATCACCAGGACGAAGTTGGTGTGGTCCATGGCCAGGAGCACGGGCTCCAACTCCTCGATGTCGGCACCACCGCTGAGCTGGACGACCAGGGCGGCGATCAGCACCACCACCGCGATCAGTCCGACGATCGCGGTGCGGACGAGCTTTGGCCCCAGGCCCGGTCCCCAACTGGACGCCCCCAACCGTGAGCGATGCCGAACCAGCAGCATCACCGTGGCGACCACCTGGAGCGGAACGGCGGCCTGGATCAGGGCCTCGACATCGGCGAGGAAGCCGATCACGGAGATCAGCCCGGCCAGGAACAGCAGCAGCATCTGGATCATCCCGGAACGGGATTCAGAGATTCGCGGCGGACGTCCTTGGATCAGCCACTCGATCAGCGACGCACCGGCCAGGATGACGTAGCCGATGACCATCGCCCCCGGGTGCGAGCTGTAGAGGGCGTCGGTCCTCTCCTGCGGCACGATCTCGACGCCGCCCAGTTGCAGACCGAGGAGGACGCCCAGCACTGCACCGAAGAGGAGGAACCCGAGCGCCAGGACGATCCCGAAATCGGCGACCGTGTACGGCACCCCCTTCTTCGACCGGATCGCCCAGACGAAGAACCAGACGATCGAGATCAGCGCCAGGGTCCCACCGATGGGCCGCTGCATCGACGTCCCCGTCCAGTGCACCGAGCCGAAGGCGACGATGTAGGCCGTCATCGCCACCACGCCGAACACGGCCATCGACCGGACGCTCTCCCCGGGCTTGGCCAGCATGGCTCCGGCGGCGCCGAAGACGCCGAGGGTGATCCAGCCCAAAGTGCCCGAGTGCACGTGGGTGAGGAGGATGTCACGGGGGACCTCCCAGACATCCAGACCGTTGAGGATCCCGATCACGACGGTCAGGATGAATATGACCAGGGCACCCCGAAACAGGAGCCGCACACCGTCCGCCATTGGCCCAGCCTTTCTCGATACAGGGGTCTCTCGACCGATGCTGCAGACCCGGCGATCGACAGTCCGATCCTGCATGACCCGCGTTCCGCGAACGTTACGACCGACACCGGGCGCGTGCCGGCCGGACGGTTATGTTTGGCGCCGCATGTCCACGACAGTCGAGAGGGCGGAGAGACTCGGTGAGGAGCTGACCGAAGTCGCCGAGCGAGGTGAGGCCGGCCGCGTGAACCGGGCGCTGGTCGGAGCCCTCGCCGAGCGCGGGCTCTTCGACCGGGTCTTCTCCGATGACGGGGTCACCGCCGCAGAGCTGTGCGTGATCCGCCGGGGCCTGGCGCGCTCCTGTCCCGCCGCCGAGACAGCCTTCGCGGTGCAGGGACTGGGCGCCGTGCCCATACAGCTGTTTGGATCCGACGAGATCCGCGCACGCTGGATGCCCGAGATCCGCTCCGGCCGGGCGGTGGCCGCGTTCGCCCTCACCGAACCGGGAGCAGGTTCCGACGCCGCCGCCATCACCACGCGGGCCGAGCGGGACGGGGAAGGCTGGCGCATCACCGGCGAGAAGATGTTCGTCTCCCACGCCCCCGAGGCCGACGTGGCAACGGTTTTCGCCCGCACCTCCGATCAGGGATCCAAAGGCGTCTCGGCGTTCGTGGTGCCCATGGAGGGGATCCCCGGCGAGCACATCCCTCTTCTGTCACAGCACCCGATCGGGAGCTGGACCTTCGACGGGGTCTTTGTCGGCCCATATCAGCTGTTGGGTGAGCTCGACGGCGGGTTCCGCGTGGCCATGGCGACCCTCGACCTGTTCCGCCCCAGCGTGGGTGCGGCGGCGCTGGGTATGGCCGAGGCGGCCCTGCGAGTCGCGGTCGAGCACGCTCGGCAACGGGAGGCATTCGGATCGCCCATCGGTCATTTCCAGGGCGTGTCCCATCAGTTGGCCGACGTTCGGACCGGAATCGAGGCCGCGGCGCTGCTGGTCGAGTCGGCGGCGCAGACCTACGACTCCGGGGAGAGAGACGCCCTCACCGGTCGGTCGGCGATGGCCAAGCTCTTCGCCACGGAGATGGCCCAGCGGGCGGTCGATACGGCTATCCAGGTGCTGGGTGCCCGTGGTCTGAAGGCAGAATCCAGCCTGGCCCACCTCTACAACGAGGTCCGGGCCCTCCGGATCTACGAGGGCACCTCGGAGATCCAGCGCAACATCATCGCCCGCGAGCTGTTCCGGGGCAGGATCTAGCGCCTGCGGCGCGCCCCCTCCCCGGCTTCGCCGGTACTCCCCCGTTTCGCCGCCGCTCCACGGAGGAGAAGTCCATGCGTCTCGCTACGCGATCCGCCGGGTTTCCACCATGACGCAGGGCCCGTTGCCGATCCAGGAGATGCCCTTCTCGTCGAGCTTGGCCATCAGCTCTTCCGACTCGGCACCCGGCTGCACCCAGATGTTCTCCAGACCGATCTCGGTGGCATCGTCGACGACACGCATCCCCACCGGTGCCGGTACCACCAGCACAGCCATGGTCGGCTTCTCGGGGAGGTCCTTCAGCGTCGGGTAGGCGGGGTCGCCGTCGACCGTCTCGGCCCGGGGGTTGACGGCGAAGACCTTGTAGCCCTTGCCCTTGAGGTCCCGGTAGATCCTCCCGCCGTACTTGCCGGGGGTGTCGGTGGCCCCCACGATGGCGAAGGAGACCTCGGGATCTTCGAGCAACTGGCGCAGATCGTTCATATCGGTCACAACCATCTCATCGGCATCGAGATTCCATCAGGCCAGCCTGGCCCTCACCTCGTCGGGCACGGAGACCGGCCGAAACGTCTCGGGATCGACGAAAACGATCACCTCCCGGCCCTCACATACGACATCGTCGTCGCTCTGGCGACGGGTGGTCACACCCACGGTCATGGACGTGTTCCCCACCCGCTCCACCGACGGGGTCGTCACCAGCACATCACCGAGCCGCGCCGACGACTTGAAATCGATCTCGATGCGGGCGGTGACCATCTCCGCCCCTACCCCGAGACCGGGCCCGGAGAAGCCGGCCTCCTCGAGCCAGTCGGTGATGGCGTCGTCCCAATACCGCGTGTAGTTGCCGTTGAAGGCAATCCCCTGAGGGTCGCAATCGCTGTATCTGATCTTTTGGACGGTCGGCATGGCTGGCAAGGTACCGTCCTGGCCCGTGGACACGCTCATCATCGACGGCGGGCCCCTGACCCCCGATCAGGTCGTAGCCGTCGCCCACCGCCGTCTCCGCGCCGTCCCCGCCCCGGATCTCGATCGACGCATGACCCCGGCGCGGGAGGTGGTCGACCGGGCCGTCGACTCGGGTCAGGTCGTCTACGGGATCACCACCGGTTTCGGCGCCCTCGCCGGGACCAACATCGGGCGGAGCGAGACGGAGACCCTCCAGGTCAACCTGGTCAGGTCGCACGCCAGCGGCGTCGGCACCCCGCTACCCGACGAGATGGTGCGGGCGATGCTCCTCCTCCGGGCGCGCACCCTCGCCCAAGGCCACTCGGGCGTCCGCCCGGAGGTGGTCGCCAAACTCCTGGAGATGCTGGATCGGGACATCCTCCCGGTGGTGCCCTCGCAGGGC
>DASVBU010000045.1:0-37410 GCA_036375695.1 Acidimicrobiia bacterium
GGCCTGCTCGGCCTCGTGAACCTTGGTGAGACCGGTGGCCGTCGAGGCCGACTCCTTACGGCCGGCGTAGGTGGGCGTCACGCCGAGGATCCGCTCCAACTGCGGGGCGATGACCCGATAGGCGCCCTGGTTCTCCGGCTCCTCCTGACACCACACGATCTCGGCTCCCTCGTGTGCAGCCACCGTCGACGCGATCTGCTCGGTGGCCAGCGGATAGAGCTGGGCGACCCGGATCAGCGCCACGTCGCCGATGCCGAGCTCGGCCCGGCGGTCGACCAGCTCGTGATGGATCTTGCCCGCACATAGGACGACCCGCCGGGCTCCCGATGTCACCTCGGGGTCGGGCAGCACCGGCTCGAACCTGCCGTCGGTGAACACCGAAACGTCGGAGAAGGACGCACGGGTCCGAAGCGGCGTCTTCGGGGTGAACACCACCAGCGGCTTCTTCACGGGCGACAGCGCCTGACGTCGGAGCAGGTGGAAGTACTGACCGGTGGTCGACGGAACGGCCACCCGGATGTTGTCCTCGGCTGCCAGTTGGAGGAACCGCTCCAGGCGACCCGACGAGTGGTCCGGGCCCTGACCGTCGTGGCCGTGCGGCAGCAACAGGACGAGACCCGATGCCTGGCCCCAGCGGGCCTCACCCGAGGCGATGAACTGGTCGATGATCACCTGGGCGCCGTTGGCGAAGTCCCCGAACTGCGCCTCCCAGACGACCAGGCTGTCGGGCGCTTCGATCGAATAGCCGTATTCGAAGCCGACCGCGGCGAACTCCGACAGCAGCGAGTCGTAGACGGCCACCCGTCCGTAGCCCTCTCCCTTCAGCTCGGCGAGGGGCATCCAACGGTCGCCGGTCTCGTAGTCGATCATCTCGGCGTGCCGGTGGGAGAACGTGCCTCTCCTCGAGTCCTCACCGGCAAGCCGCACGTCGACGCCTTCCTGGGCCAGGGTCCCGAAAGCCAGCGCCTCCGCCGTCGCCCAGTCGATGCCCGTGTCGAGGGCGCCGCGGCGATACTCGAGGAGCTTGGTCAGCTTCGGGTGCATCACGAAGCCCTCGGGTGGGGTGGTGATGTGCTGGATGACCGCCTCCAGCCGATCCCGCGACACCCGGGTCACCGGCTCGGCGACCTCCAGAGGCGCGTGCTCGGTTCGCACTTCGGGCGCCGGCTGCTGGGTCTCGGCGAATGCGGCGCGCAGGATCTCCTGGAACTCCGACAGCGCGGCCTCCCCCTCCTCGACGGAGATGTCCCCGTTGTCCACCAACTGGGCCAGGTAGATCTTGCGGACGGGCTGGTGGGCGTCGATCAGCTTGTACATGAGGGGCTGGGTGAACGACGGCTCATCGCCCTCGTTGTGCCCCCTGCGCCGGTAGCAGACCAGGTCGATGACCACGTCCCGGAAGAACGTGTCGCGATAGGCGACCGCGAGCCGACCTGCAGCCACCACCGCCTCCGGGTCGTCACCGTTGACGTGGATGATCGGCGCCTCGATCGCCTTGGCGACATCGGTGGCGTAGAAGCTCGACCGGGCGTCGATGGTCGAGGTGGTGAACCCGACCTGGTTGTTGACCACGACGTGGACGGTCCCTCCGGTTCGGTAGCCCGGGAGCTGAGAGAGGTTGAGCGTCTCCACCACCACGCCCTGTCCGGCAAAGGCGGCGTCGCCGTGGATGAGGACCGGCATCACCCTTGTGTGCCCGTCCGCGCCGAGCCGCTCCTGCTTTGCCCGCGCCACGCCCTCGAGGACGGGATCGACCGCCTCGAGATGCGACGGGTTGGCCACGAGGTGGACGTCGATCGGGCCGCTCGCCGTCTCGTACTTGCCCTCCGCCCCTAGGTGGTATTTGACGTCGCCGGAGCCGCCCATCGCCCGGGGCTCCATGTCGCCCTGAAACTCCCGGAACACCTGGGCGTAGCTCTTCCCCACGATGTTGGTGAGCACGTTGAGACGGCCTCTATGGGCCATTCCCATCACCATCTCCTCGACCCCGTCGTCGACGGCGGCACCGGCGATGGAGTCGAGGAGCGGGATCAGCGACTCGGCGCCTTCGAGCCCGAACCGCTTGTGACCCACATACTTGGTGTGCAGGAACGTCTCGAACGCCTCGGCCTGGTTGAGCTTGTGGAGGATGCGCAGCTTCTCGTCCCGCGACAGGGCGACCTCGGGGATCTCGACGTACTGCTGGATCCAACGCTTCTGCGTCGGGTCCGAGATGTGCATGTACTCGACGCCGATCGTGTCGCAGTAGGAGGCGCGCAGCCGGGCGAGGATCCGCTTCAGCGGCATCTCCTCGCTGCCGGCCAGGCCGCCGGTGGAGAAGCGCCGGTCCAGGTCCCAGATCGTGAGCCCGTAAAAGCCCGGGTCGAGCTCGGGATGCAGTCTCGGCGGGTGCTGTCGCAGCGGGTCGAGGTCGGCGATCAGATGGCCCTGGGTCCGGTAGGCGGTGATCAGGCGGCTCACCGCGACCTGCTTCTCGGCCCACTTCTCCTCGTCGGGCCCGGTCCAGTCGTCCTGGGCCCAGCGGAACGGCATGTAGCGGATGCCGAGCGAGGCGAAGATCTCCTCGTAGAAGTTGTCGGCGCCGGTGAGCAGCTCGGCGATGCGGGCGAGGAGACGCCCCGAGTCGGCGCCCTGGACGACGCGGTGGTCATAGGTCGACGAGAGCGTGAGCACCTTGGAGACGCCTTCCATCGCCAGGTATTCGGGGTCGGATCCCTGGCGTTCCGGCGGATAGGCGATCGCCCCGACGCCGAGGATCAGCGCCTGGCCCGTCATCAGCCGCGGGGCCGAATGCGATGTGCCGATGGTCCCGGGGTTGGTCAGCGAGTGGGTCGTCCCCTCGAAGTCGGCCAGGGTGAGACGGCCCTGCCGCGCCCGGTCGACCAGGTCCTCGTAGGCGAGCCAGAAGTCGGAGAAGCCGAGGTCCTGGGCGTGCTTGATGTTGGGAGCGACCAGCTTCGCCTGGTCCGGCCCACCCTCCACGCTGATGGCGATGCCGAGGTTGACGTGGCTCAGGGAGACCCGGTGCGGCTGGCCGTCGATCTCGGAGTAGATCATCCGCACCTCGGGGATGTCCATCAATGCCTTGACCAGGGCGTAGCCGATGATGTGGGAGAAGCTGACCTTGCCCCGCTTCGAGCCCGTCCCCAGGTAGGAGTTGATCAGTTCCCGGTTGACCTCGAGCAGCTTGGCGGGAATGGTCCGCACCGACGTGGCGGTGGGAACCTCGAGGCTGGCGATCATGTGCTTGGCGACCGCGCCCGCCCCGGCTCGCAGGGGCGTCGCTACCGGCTCGGGCGCCGTCTGCCCCGGGGCACCGTCCGCCGACGGTGGCTTCACCTCGGGGAGACTCTCCGACCCGGCGGCGAGCTCCCGCTCTCTCGCCTTCCGCAGCAGGGGGCTGTGGGGCTCGTAGTCGACGAAGAACTCCCGCCACGCCTCGGGCACGTCCTTGGGGTCCGCCAGGTAGCGGCGGTACATCTCGTCCACCAGGGACGCATTGGGCCCGAAGACCGCCTCGTCGTAGCGAGATTCGCTCACAAGGATGAATCTAGGGGCAACCCGGAGTCATGGTTCGAGGCCCCGCCGGTGGGAACCACCCACCAGTCCTGTATCTGCACCGTCGAGCCGGGATTGAACTAGGCCACCTCACGGTCGGGCCGATGCGCTGGGTGTCCCGTCGGTTCCCTCGAGCGCCTGGCGCAGCCCCTCGCCCGGGCCCTGTGGTCGAAGACCGTGAACTTGGGGTGGCCGAACGGGGTCTAACTAAGGTGCCCCAACTCATGTCGCCTGCGATGGCCCGATGACGCCTAGGCGTCTGCTGCGAGGGTTCAAGGCAGCCACCCGGAGGATGGTGTCTGACTGGCCCGTGGTCGCCGCCGCCCTGGCCACGGTCGTCCTCTCCGCCACCCTCCTCAGTGCCGGTCCCATCTACGGCGAGGCCATCACCATCAGCGCCTTCGCCCGGGCCATGGAGAACGCCCCACCAGAGCAATCCGGGTTGTCGATCTCGGCCAGCCCGCCATCCGGAGACTTCGAAGGAGCCGACCGCCTCGTCGAGGACACGGTGGCCGCGGCCATGGGCTCGGCCGAAGGCAGGGTCACGGCCATCGCCAGGGCGTCGATCAAAGAGATCATCTCCGACGCCGAGGATCGGGACCTCGCCGAGATCTGGCACGTCGAAGGCATCCAAGAGCTGGCCACCCTGACGGCGGGACGGTGGCCGTCCGAGGAGGGGCCGGCCGAGGTCGCCCTCCCCGCCGCCGTGGCCGAGGCCCTCGGCGTCGCGCCCGGCGACACGCTCCACCTCTCGGCACGGGGCTCGGGGCCCGCCACCTACGACCTGCCGGTGGTCGGCGTGTTCACGGTCGACGATGTCGACGACATCGCCTGGTTCCAGGACCCGATGATCATCGAGGGGAGCATCACCAGTGGGGGCCGGGTGGTGTACGGACCGTTCATCGCCTCGCGAGACACGGTCGTCTCCCGACTCGATTCCGACGAGCTCCGGGTCACCTGGCGTATCGCCCCCGACTACAACACCCTCCAGGTCGACGACATCACCCGTTTCAGCGGCGCCATGTCCCGGCTCGCCGACACCCTCAACGCCCGCAAAGCCGACGCGCCCGGCATCGAGGCTCCCGAGGTGATCAACTTCAGCCTTCTCTCCCGGATAGACGAAAGGCTGGCGACCATCGATCGGTCCCTCACGGTGACCAGCTCCACGATCCTCGCCGTGATCCTCCAGCTGTCGCTCCTGGCCCTGTATGCCCTCGTCCTGACCTCCCGTCTGGTCGTGGACACCCGGACCACGGAGACGGCGCTGGCCAGGTCACGTGGCGCCAGCCCGACCCAGGTCGCAGTCCCGGCGTTCTTCGAGGGGATCCTCCTCGCCGTGCCTGCCATCCTCCTCGGCCCGCCCCTCGCCGCCCGTCTCGTCGCATTGCTCAGCGGGTTCGGCCCACTCGCCTCGATCGACCTCACCATCGAGCCGAGGCCGAACCTGACGGCCTACGCCCTGGCGGCGGTGGCGGCCGGGGTCTCGGTGCTCGCCTTGTTGTGGCCGGCCTTTCGCTCCGCCCGAGCATTCCCGGATCAGCAGAAGAAGACCCGCCGAGTCAGCGGCCGCGGGGCGACCCAGAAGCTCGGCATCGACATCGCCCTCATCGCACTCCTCGCCGTGGCGATCTGGCAGCTGGGTGAGCTCGGGCCCCGGGTCAGCGCCACCGTCAGAGGGCGCCTCGGGGTCGACCCGCTCCTCGTCATCGCGCCCGCCCTCGGCCTGGCGGCCGGCGTCATCCTCGCCCTCCGCATCATCCCCCGTCTCGCACGGCTCTCGGAGCGGGTCGTGTCGGCTCGCGTCCCGGCGGTCCCGGCGCTGGCGCTGTGGCAGGTGGCCCGCCGCCCCGATCGCTACTCGCGGTCGGCACTGCTTCTCATGACCGCCGTCGCCCTCGGGGTCTTCGCCTCCTCCTTCTCCGCCAGCTGGACGACCTCGCAGATGGACCAGGCGAGTCACCGGGTTGGCGCCGACGTCAAGTTCCTCGCCCGCCGCACCGCGGACTCCCTCACCGACTACGAGCTGAGGAACACGCTCGAGGAGATACCGGGGGTGACCGCGGCGATACCGGTCCTCCAGATTCGAGGACCGCTCGCCCGGGGGCTGCAGGGGCGGTTCCTTCTCACCGATGCCGGCGCGCTCACCGACGTGGTCCGGCCGCGTGCCGACGTCGCCGGCGACATCGAGAGACTGGCGGAGGAGATGGCGGCCGCGCGCACCAGCCTGCCGTCCATTCCCCTCCCTGGCGAGCCGACCGCCCTTCGGATGGTGTGGGAGGCCACCGAACTGCAGGACCCGACCACACCGGACACACCGCCGCAACCCTGCCCGGAAGTGGTCGAGTTCCCGACCTGCTTCCACGGTTCGGTCGCCGTGGTGATCCGGGACGGCGACGGCGCCATCCACCGGATGCAGGCGGGGCACGTCTACGGGGGCCACGACCCGGTGACCCTGGAGGTCGACCTCAGGGGCATGGACGGGCGAGCGCCCACCTACCCGCTCAGCCTCTCCGTCATCGAGCTCACCACCGACGCCGGCAGGCCACTCCCCGAAGGGAACTACTCCAGTTCGATCTCCGCCATCGTCTCCGTCCTGTCGCTGGAGGCCGTGGACGGTGACGGGAGCACGACGGCACTGGAACTGGCCCCTTCGGAGGTGTCGGTCGGGGCGCACCTCCCCGAGACCTCGGACATATTCACGCCACCCACCGCCCGACTCGAGGCAGGCGAGGGCCTCACCTTCGCCGTCAGCCCGGGATTGTCGTTTCGGCGCTTCACCGGCAGCCCGACCGATGTGACGGTGGCCGTCATGCCAGGCTCGAGCCGCATACCCCTGAGCTTTCCGATCGTGGTCACGGAGGCCGGCGGCGACGAACTCGTCGAGGGCGCGAGGCTGAACCTGCGCGCCCTCGGCCTCGGTCAGGCCACCGGGGTGATCATCGGCAGGCTCCCCACGTTCCCGGGTGTCGAACCGGAGCCGCCCCTCGTGGTCCTCGTCGACCTTCCCACCTTCCAGGCCCTGAGCTACGTGCCCGGCCAGCCGATCGTGGAGGCCGAGGAGTACTGGGTGGCAGCCGAGGACCCTGACGAGGTGGCGGCGCAGATCGGCCAGCCCCCCATCTCGGGCGGGGCCATAGTCAACCGTCAGAGGGTCACGGAGGAGCTCATCTCCGACCCGATCGCCCTCGGCACCGTCGGCGCGTTCGCCATCGGGTTCACGTCGGCGGCGGTCTTCGCAGTCATCGGCTTCGCCATCAGCGCCTTCGTCTCCGCGAGGGAGCGTCAGGTCGAGTTCTCACTGCTCCACGCCCTCGGTCTGAAGCGCGGCCAGCTGGGACGATGGCTCCTCCTCGAGCAGGCCGCCCTGGTCGTGGTCAGCCTGGTCCTCGGCCTCGGGGTCGGCCTCGGCATCGGCGAGTTCCTCCTTCCGCTGGTGACACTGAACCAGGACGGCAGCCAGGCCGTGCCCGAGCTGCTGGTGATCCACGAGTGGGGCTCGATCTGGGGCTTCCAAATGGCTCTGCTGATCACCCTGGGCGTGGTCCTGGGCACCCTTGTCGCCACGGTGGCGCGCCGGGGTGTGGCGTCCAGCCTGCGATTCGGGGACGAGCCATGAGCAGACGACTCCCCTCTCCGAGCATCGGGCTCCGCACCGTCGGGCGCCAGCTCGCCTCCCAGCCCGCCATCGTCGCCTCGGTGGTCGTGATCGTTCTCGTCGCCGCCCTCGGCCTCTCCCTCCTGCCCCGGTCATTGGAGACCGCCTCGAGGGAAGACCTCATCGCCACGCTCACCGAGTCGCTCCCGGCACCCCGCAACCTCTCGGTGACCCAGCAGTACTGGTACCGGCCCGGACGCGACGACCCGATGGAAATCGCCCGCCGGTTCGGTGAGCGGTTCCTGCAGGAGCAATCCACGCCCCTGGTGAACAGTGTCGTCGCGTCCACCGACATGGTGGTGACGTCGCCCCAGTTCGAGGTCCTCCCCCTCCCCGACGGCCCGGAGCGCCCCGCCGAGCAGGTGTTCATCGACTTCCGCCATCAGGATGCGGTCTGGGACCTGGTGGAGGTGAGAGAGGGTCGGCTGCCGGCCCGCGGCGATCACCTCACCGTCCAGTTCCCGTGCCCTCCCGACGAGAGCGAGTGTCGGCCCGTCTCGCTACAGGTCATCGAGGTGGGCATAACCGCCGAGACCGCGGAAGAGTCCCACCTCGCCGTCGGCGACAGGGTCCTCCTGGTGCCCAACGTCGTCGGAGACGCCGCCTGGGAGAGCGTGCCCGGTTCCGTCCTCGAGGGGATCCGCCTGGTCATGGAGGTGACCGGGATCATCGAACTCGCCGACCCCTCCCTCGACATCTGGTTCGGGGACCGGACGCTCCACTTCCCGCGCGAGGTTTTCGTCGACCTGGACCATCAGTGGACCGAGAGCACCGGCCTCATCGACCCCGCGGCGTACCCCGACGTCCTCCAGGCCGTGGGTGGCGGCGGGCCGCCGTGGTGGCAACTCGAATGGCGCTACTTCTTCGACCCGGAGCAAGTCGCCCGTTCGGACGTCAACGCGATCCGCGACGACCTCGTCCGACTCCGGCTCGCCAACCCCGTGGTCCAAGCCGGCACCCAGAGCTCCGCGGTGGGCACCAGCCTCCCCGAGCTCATCGGCATCCACCTGGACCAGCGGGAGCAGACCCTTCGAATCATGGCGCTGACCATCGCCGGGATAGTGGCGACGGTCACGTTCGCCCTGCTCGCCCTGGGCATCCTGTCCACGGAGCGACAGCGCCAACAGCTCATCCTCGCCAGGGACCGCGGCGCATCCGCACCACAGGTCCTCATGTCCCGCCTGTACCAGGCGGCGGCCATGACTGCCGTGCCGGTAGCAGCCGCCTATGCGGCGGTGGCCGCCCTGATCCCGGACACGGCCGCCCGCACGCCGCGCCTGATGGCCGTCCTCCTCGCGGTGGCGGCGATGGCCGCACTTGTGGTCCCGGTCTGGAACCTGGCGCGCCTGCCCCTGCGCACACTGCGCAGCGAGGTCACCTGGCCGCCGCAGAGGAACTCTCGACGCGTCGTCTTCGAGGTGCTCCTGGTCCTCGTCGCAGTGGCGTGCGTGTTCCTCGTCCGGCGACGTGACCCGACGACTGCGGTCGGGTTCGACTGGCTGCTCGTGGCGACGCCTGCGCTCGTCGGCGCGGCCGCGGGCATCGTCGCGGTCCGCCTCGCCGGGCCGATCTCGTCCGTTATGTCCTGGCTGGCCTCCCGCGGCCGTGGAGCGGTGTCGTTCGTCGCCCTCCGCAGCGTGGTGCAGCAGCCGCCGCGCGTGCGGGTCCCCCTCGCAGTCCTCGTCGTCTGCATGGCCACGGCCAGTCTCTCTGTCGTCATGACTCGGTCCATCGAGGACGGCCAACTCGAAGGGTCCTGGCTGACCGTCGGCGCCGACTACGTGCTCACCAACTCGGGCCTCCCGCTCCCCGAAGGCTTGACGGACGTCGCGGGCGGAGAGACCGTCCATGCCGCCGTCTTCAGGTCACGGACGAGGATCGAGAGACAGCGGACCAATGCCAACGTGGTCGCCATCGACGCACCACGCCACGACGAGGTCTTCGGCGAAACCCCGGCGGCGTCCGATTTCGGCAGGCTGGCGACTCCGACGGCGAGGGGAGCCATCCCCGCCATCGTCTCGTCGACGTGGACCTCCCGGACGAGGCCGTTCGTCGGTCAGGAGATGATGATCCCCGTGGGAGATGCCGAGATCGATCTGGAGATCATCGGCATGATCGACGAGTACGCCGGTATCCGGGCTCCGTTCGTCATCGTCGACAGGGCGGCCATCGAGCAGGCAGCGGAGACCACCCTGGCAACGACGATGGCTCTGATCTCGGGCCCGCGGTCCCTGGGTGGATCCCTTTCGGAGTTGGTCGCCGGATCCAGCGCAACGCTGGTCTCCCGATACGATGTCCTCGACGAGCTCGCCGCCGACCCAATGGTGCGTTGGGCCACGCGTGGCATCGCCGCTGCCGCACTCCTCGCCGCGGTCGTCGGTGTCATCAGCATCATCGCCGCCTTCGTGATCGGGGCAGCACGGAGACGCCAGGACCTCGGCTATCTGAGGACGTTGGGGCTCCGGGGCCCGCAGGCGACGATGATGACCCTGATCGAACAGATCCCCGGTGTCGCCCTGGCTCTGGCGCTCGGATTGGTGACGGGAGCCGTCACCTCGTTCGCACTCCGGCCCGCCCTCGATCTCTCCGCATTCACCGGTGACCGGGCCACCCCGCTGACGATCGATTGGGTTGCCCTGGCGGTGTTGTTCGGTGCCGCCTTGTTCCTGCTGGTGGCGACCGGGGTTATCTTTGTGCTGGTGAATCGCCGCCAGGACCTCGGCCAGGTGCTGCGGGTGGGTGACCGATGATTGCCCGTGAGCCGCGCACCGGACCCGTCATCGTGTGCGATGGGCTGGTCAAGATCTACAAGGTCGCCGACCTCGAGGTGGTCGCGCTCCAGGGCCTGGACCTCACCGTCGACCCGGGCGAGTTCGTCGCCATCGTCGGCGCGTCGGGGAGCGGCAAGTCCACGCTGCTCAACATCCTCGGCGGTCTCGACACGCCTTCCGCGGGCACGGTGCGGGTCGCCGGCATCGACCTCCTCAACATGACGCCGCGTCAGCGGACCCGCTATCGACGCGGGGTCATCGGCTTCGTCAGACAGCAGACCGGGCGCAACCTCTTCCCCTATCTCAGCGCCGTCGAGAACGTGGAGTTGCCCATGGTTGTCGACGGCCGACCGGCGCGGGAGTGGCGACCCCGGGCCATGGAGCTCCTCGATCTGGTCGGGATGAGCCACCGGCCCAGGCATCGCCCCCACCAGCTCTCCGGTGGCGAGCAGCAGCGTGTCGCCATCGCGGTCGCCCTGGCCAACTCGCCAACCGTGCTCTTCGCAGACGAACCCACCGGCGAGCTCGACGAGGCCACCAGCTCCGAGATCTTCGAGACCCTCAAGGCCGTCAACGAGGCCGGCACCACGATCGTCGTCGTCACTCACGACCCCCTGGTCGCCCACCACGTGAAGCGAACCGTCGCCATCCGTGACGGAAGAACCAGCAGCGAGGTGCTGCGGTGGACCGAGATAGACGAGGAGGGCGAGCACCGGATCATGGCCGAGGAGTACGTGGTGCTGGATCGCGTCGGCCGCATGCAGCTCCCGCACGAGTACATGGAGGCGCTCGATCTGAAGAACCGGGTCCGCCTCACCCTCGACCCCGACCACGTCAACGTCTGGCCCGACGACCGCAACAACAACCACCAGGAGTGACATGGCGGTGATCCTCGAGGCCCGCGGGTTGGGCAAGACCTACACGACCGGTCCCGAGCCGGTGGTGGCGCTCCGTGACTTCGACCTGACCGTGGAGGAGGGCACGCTGACCGTGGTCAAGGGTCGTTCCGGAAGCGGGAAGACGACGTTGCTCAACCTCCTCGGCGGTCTCGACAAGCCCACGACCGGCACCGTCATGGTCGATGGCGTCGACATCCACCAGCTCCCCGCCAACAGGCTCGCCGAGCTGCGACGGGACACGATCGGCTTCGTCTTCCAGACCTTCGGCCTTCTCCCCATCCTCACCGCGGCCGAGAACGTCGAGGTCCCGATGCGGCTCGCCAAGGCGGACCACGACTCACGTCGGAGCCGATCGGCGGGCCTGCTCGAGCACGTCGGTCTGGGAGGCAGGGTCAAGCACCGCCCGCACGAGCTCTCCGGTGGGGAGCAGCAGCGAGTCGCCATCGCGCGTGCCCTCGCCAACCAGCCGAAAGTGCTCCTGGCCGACGAGCCCACCGGACAGCTCGATTCCCGGACCGGCAGGACGATCGTCGAGTTGATCCTCAACGTGGTGAGAGAGGACGGCGTGGCTGCCATCGTCGCCACCCACGACCCCGCGCCCATGGCGCTGGCAGACCGGGTCGTCGAGCTGTCCGACGGCCGCGCCATCGTCTCCACCTGACATCCGTCTCGGTTACGAGGCGCCGTCTGGGTACCTTTTCCTCGATGGCCCTGCGTATCGGCGCCCTCACCGTCGACCCACCCGTCGTCCTCGCACCCATGGCGGGTGTGACCAACGCGCCGTTCCGGACCTTGTGCCGGGAGTTCGGTGCCGGGCTCTACGTGTCGGAGATGATCGGCGCCAGGGGGCTGGTGGAGGGGAACGAGAAGACCCTGGACCTGGTCCGCTTCGGGCCGGACGAGTCCCCGCGCTCCATCCAGCTGTACGGGACCGACCCGGGCTCGCTCGGCGAGGCAGTCGCCCTCCTCGTCTCCGAGCACGGCGTCGACCACATCGACATGAACTTCGGCTGCCCGATGGGCAAGGTGACCCGTCACGGTGGCGGTGCCGCACTGCCGTGGAAGACCGGCCTCTTCCGCCGGATCGTCCGTGCCGCCGTGGCCAACGCCGGTGGCGTGCCGGTGACGGTGAAGTTCCGCAAGGGCATCGACGACGACCACCTCACCTATCTCGAGACCGGTCTCATCGCCGAGGATGAGGGGGCGGCCGCGGTGGCGCTCCACGCCCGCACCGCCCGCCAGCTCTACTCCGGCGACGCCGACTGGGAGGCGATCGCCCGACTCAAGGAGACGGTGACCACGATCCCGGTGCTCGGGAACGGGGACATATGGGTCGCCGAGGACGCCAGGGCGATGATGGAGGCGACCGGCTGTGACGGCGTCGTGGTCGGGCGGGGCTGCCTCGGCCGTCCCTGGCTGTTCCGGGATCTCGCCGAGCTGTTCGCCGGGCGAGAAAGGTCGGCTCCGCCGGGTCTCGGCGAGGTGGGTCGGATCATGCTCCGACATGCCCAGCTCCTGGTGGACCATTTTGGCGAACGCGGGATCACCATGTTCCGACGGCACACGTCCTGGTATCTGAAGGGGTTCCCGGTCGGACCGGCGCTCCGGGACGCCTTCGCCAACGTCGAGTCTCTGGAGCAACTCGCCGACCTCGTCGGCAAGCTCGACCCCGATATCCCCTACCCGATGGAGGCGGAGAGGATGGTCCGGGGCCACAGCCAGGGGCCGCGGCCGGTCCGTCTCCCGCAAGGGTTCCTCGACAGCCGGGAGACCGGCGCCCTGCCGGCGGAGGCCGAGGAAGCGGTCAGCGGCGGCTAGCCAGGCCGGCTGCGGCGGTGAGGAACAGGTGGGCCATGACGTCGACCGTGCGGCCGGACACGTCCCGCTCCGGGTCGACTTCGACGAAGTCCATCGCCACCACCTTCGGGTGGGCTGCACAACGGAAGACGCCGCGGGACAGGTCACGCACGGTCATCCCACCGGGCCTGGCACCGGGGCAGCCGGGTGCGAACACCGCATCGAGCACATCGATGTCGACGTCGACGTAGATGCGACCACAATGGTCCAGCCGGGCCAGGGCCTCGTCGACCACGGCATCGATGCCCATGGCGTCCACCTCGGCCATGGTGAAGACACCGATCCCATGCCCGTCACACCACGCCCGGTAGGTCGCCGAGTTGGCGAACGAGTGGATCCCGACCTGCGCCACGTTCTCGCCCGGTAGGCCCTCCTCCTCGACCAACCCCCGGATCGGAGTCCCGTTGGTCGGGCCCCGCTCCAATGACCGCACGTCGTGGTGGGCGTCGAATGTGAGGACTCCCACTTTCTCCAGATCCCCCATCGCCGCCACGAGCGGGCGGGTGATGGCGTTGTCCCCGCCCAGGTAGGTCGTGAAGACCGACGGGTCGAGACGCTCGGCGAGTCGGCGAACCTCGAAGGGGATCTTCTCCATCGCCAACTCCGAGACCGGCCAGTTGCCCAGGTCCCGCACTCGGACATCCCAGAAGTCGACACCGGTCTCCCCGTGGAAGGTGGAGAACCGGCCCAGGCGCTCGCGCACGACCAGTGGCGCCATGTCGGCCCGCGACGGCGAAAGTGACGCCTTCGACGAAGGGACGCCGACCACGGTCAGGGCCGGTTCGGCGTCCTCCCGCGCCAGCCAGACGTCGGCCCGGGGCCAGTGGGGATCGATGATCGCCATGTCCGCCGCAGGCTAGAGCCCCTCCGCTTCCGGCCCCTTCGGAAGTGACGAAATCCCCTATACCCTCCCAACCGAAATCGAGACGATTGGGCTGACAGCCCAAGACATGGGCCTGTTGAAGAAGGAGGTGAATGCCATGACAACTCTGCGTGAGCGTCAGACGGCAGACCTCGAAAGGGCACGCCGGACCCGTGTCGCCGAGTGGACACTCGGCATCGTCGGCATCCTGGCGGCTGCCCTCGGCGCCTGGATGTACTACGTCCCGGCGGACTGGTTCCTCGGCGGGCTCGCCGAGGCCTGGTACCTCGGGATGTTCATCGGCGCCGGAGTTCTGATCGCCTTGGCGGCGGGTTTGTTTGCCCGTCAGATGTTCAGGGATGATCGGGCATGGACGGCGCGTGTGGTCACCACCACGGTGGTGGCGATCCTCGCCCTGGCTGCCGCGGTCGTGTTCACGGCGATCCTGATCGTCTGACGGCGGAGCAGTTCGTGGGGGACCGGAAGGCTCCCCACGAGCGCGTCAGTCCAGCATCGGGAGATCGACGCCGCGCTCCCGAGCCACTCTGATCGCCTTCTCGTACCCGGCATCGGCGTGTCGCATCACGCCGGTGCCGGGATCGTTCGTGAGGACGCGTTCGACACGGAACGCTCCCTGGTCCGTGCCGTCCGCGACCACCTGGGCGCCGGCATGAATCGAGTTCCCCATGCCCACTCCACCCCCATGATGGACGGCCACCCAGGCGGCTCCGGAGGCGACATTGAGCATGGCGTTGAGGATGGGCCAGTCGGCGACCACGTCTGACCCGTCGGCCATGGCCTCGGTCTCCCGGAAAGGTGACGCCACCGAGCCCGAGTCGAGATGGTCGCGCCCGATGACGATCGGCGCCGACACCTCGCCCGAGGCGACCATCTCGTTGAATCGCAGCCCCGCCAGGTGCCGCTCCCCGTACCCGAGCCAGCAGATGCGCGCCGGAAGCCCCTGGAACCTCACCTTCTCCGAGGCCATCGTGATCCACCGGTGCAGGGCCTCGTTCTCGGGGAACAGCTCGAGCAGGGCCCGATCGGTGGCGGCGATGTCGGCTGGGTCGCCGGACAGGGCAACCCAGCGGAACGGGCCGGAGCCTTCGGCGAACAGGTCGCGTATGTAGGCGGGGACGAAACCCGGGTAGTCGAAAGCCCTCATGAACCCGGCGGTCTGGGCCTCACCCCGGAGGTTGTTCCCGTAGTCGAAGACCTCGGCGCCCTTGTCGGCGAAGCCGACCATGGCCTCACAGTGGGCGGCCATCGACTCCCGGGCGGCCTTGATGTAGGTTTCCGGGTTGTCCTCACGGAGCGCCGCGGCCTCGTCGGGGTCGTACCCGGATGGGATGTAACCGTATAGCGGGTCGTGGGCGGAGGTCTGGTCGGTGACGATATCGATCTCCACGTCCCTGGCGAGCAGCTCCGGGAAGACGTCGGCGGCATTGCCGAGGACCCCGATGGAGACCGCCTCCTTCTTCGCCTTGGCCTCGATGGCCCGCTCGACGGCCTCATCCAGGGAGTCGGCCACCTCGTCCAGGTAGGCGGTGGCGAGCCTGCGCTGGATGCGGTGGGGATCGACCTCTACACACAAGGCGACGCCACCGTTCATCGTGATGGCCAGGGGCTGGGCGCCACCCATCCCTCCCAGGCCGGCGGTGAGGGTGATGGTCCCGGCGAGCGTGCCGCCGAACCTCTTGTCGGCGATGGCGCGGAAGGTCTGGTAGGTGCCCTGCAGTATCCCCTGGGTGCCGATGTAGATCCACGACCCCGCGGTCATCTGGCCGTACATGATCAGACCCTCGGCCTCGAGCCGGTCGAAGGTGTCCCAATTGGCCCAGCGGGGCACGATCAGGCTGTTGGCCAGGAGGACGCGCGGCGCCATCTCGTGGGTCCGGAACACGCCCACCGGCTTGCCCGACTGGACGAGAAGCGTCTCTTCGCTCTCCAGCCGCTGCAAGGTCTCGACGATCTTGCGCAGGGCGTCGTGGTCGCGGGCGGCCTTGCCGCGTCCGCCGTAGACGATCAGGTTCTCGGGGTCCTCGGCGACATCCGGGTCCAGGTTGTTGAGCAGGCATCGCAGCGCCGCCTCCTGCAGCCACCCCTTGGTGTTGAGGTCCGTCCCGGTGGGTGCGTGGTAAGGGGGGTCGAGAGCGATCATCGGCGCTGAAGGTTAGGAGTCTCCCCGGTGGGAACCACCCCCTACCCCCGACTTCGGCGGCGGTACCTTCCCCCGTCGCCGCGGCGACGGGGCCTATCCCAGCGGGGTGGTGAACGGGCGGGACGGCACGGTGGGGGTGGAGAAGACGTCGAGGATGTGCTGATAGAACCGCTCGCCGTCGGCCTTCTCCACGACCCGGGCGTTGGGCTCGAGACCGTGCACGCCCCACGACATCGCCGCATACCCGCGGGTCAGCGGCGAGTCGGCCTCGATTGCCACGTGGTACTCGCCCACTTTCAGCGCAATGTCCGGATGGAGGAGAAGCGACACCGCCAGCGAGTCCGGGTGCGTCGAACCGGGAATGCCGACCCGCTCGTCGAACTCGAGGGTGGCCTGGTTCACCCTGGTGAAGAACTTGCCCAGCGTGGTCCCCAGGGCGTCGATCCGCGCCAGCCGGTCCCTCGGGAACACGGCGTCGTTGAGGGTGAGCGGCGCCCACGGGACCACCGTGATCCGCCCGAACCCGGCCTCGAACACCACCTTGGCCGCGTGCGGGTCGACATAGAAGTTGAACTCGGCGGCGGCCGTGATGTTCCCCCGCCCGTTGTTCGACCCGCCCATGATCACCAGTTCCTTGACGTTGCGGACGAACGCCGGGTCCTTCACTGCCGCCATGGCGATGTTGGTCAGCGGCCCGATGGCCACGATCGATATCTCCCCGGGGCGCTCGCCGGTGATCCGGATCAAGGCGTCCACGGCGTGCTCCTCTTCGGCGGAACAGCCGGAGAAGTCCATTTGAAGGCCACCCGTCCCCGTCCCGTGCACGTGCTCCGCCGACACCCACGGCACCACCATCGGCTTGGTGCATCCGAGGTGGATCGGGACCTCGCCGAGACGACCGAGCGCGTTGAGGGTGAGGTGGGCGTTGCGCACCTGCTGCTCGAAGCCCACGTTCCCCACGACCATCGTGATCGCCCGCAGATCGGCCTCGGGGTCGATCATGCTCACGATGATGGCGATGCAGTCGTCCTGCGCCGTGTCGGTGTCGAGGATGAACGGGATCGGCATCAGTAACTCTCCGTTTCGTCGGTTGCCGTGTCGGTGACGATGGCGATGCCGGCGCTGGTCCCCACCAGCGCCGCACCGGCCTCCAGCAGCTCCACCACCTGCCGGCGGGTCTTGATCCCCCCGGAGGCCTTCACCTTGACCCCCTCAGGGGCCCGCTCCACCAGGTAGCGGATCGACTCCGGCGAGGCGGTCTCGATGGCGCCGCTGCTGGCGTTCTTCAGATAGGCGGCGCCGGCCTCCACCGACAGCTCGACCGCCGACCGCCTCTCGTCCTCGGTGAGCAGCGGCAGTTCGAGCATGACCTTGATCGGCACCCCTGCGGCCCGCACGACCCCCGCGATGTCCTCTTTGAATCCGTCGTAGTCACCACTCTTGAGCCATCCGATCTGCACCCCGATGTCGATCTCCTGGGCCCCGAGCCGGACCAGTTCCTCCGCCTCGGCCGCCTTCCCGGCGCTGGTCATCACCCCCACGGTCGGGAAATCGAGTGCGGAGGCCACCTTGATGCCCGTGCCCTCGAGGATGCCGGCGGTCAGCTCGACCCAGGAGCCGGCGACCATGGCGGCGTCGAACCCGTATTCGATCGCCTGGCGGGCGTGCTCCTCCGCCTGCTCCCGGGTGGTGCCGGCCGCGATCAGGGTGTGCTGGATGTACGGGGCGAGGTCCCGCGGGCTCGAGGAGCGGAAATCGGTCATGGGGACAGGAGCTCCTCGATGTCGGTACGTCTCGCCAGGGCGGGGATCACCTCGGCGATGGACACCGCATGCGCACCGGCGGCGGCCGCGAATCGCACCGCGTCGTCGACGGTTCTCCCTTCCGCCAGGGCCACGGACAGGGCCGCCGTGAAAGCGTCCCCGGCTCCCGTGGTGTCGACGATCGCCGGCGCGGGCACCGCCGGGATCGACCGGACACCGTCGTCGTCGGACACGAGGGCGCCATCGCCGCCCAGGGTCACCACCACCGTCCCGACCCCGCGCCCCCGGAGCTCCGACGCCAGATTCTCCGGTGCCTCCCCGCTGTCGGGGTCGTGTCCGAGCAGGATCGCTGCCTCGGTCCGGTTTGGTGTCAGGAAGTCGATGTGACTCCAGGCGTCGTCGGGCAAGGGCTGGGCCGGCGCCGGGTTGAGCAGGGTCCTGGTTCCCTCCTCGGAGGCGGCTCTGAGGGCGGCGAGCACCGTGGGGAGCGGGATCTCCATCGAGACCACGGCGATGTCGGCCGCGGCCATCTCGGTCCGGAAGCCTTCCACGTGCTCAGGGGTGAGATGATCGAGGGCGCCGGTGGCGATGATGATGCGGTTCTCCCCCGACGGCTCGACCAGGATCACCCCGACCATCGTCGCCGCGCCGGGGATCGTCACCACCTTGCCGGCGTCGACACCTTCGTCCTCCCACAGCGTGTGGGCGTCCCGCCCCATGGCGTCGTCGCCCACCGCGGTCAGGAAGGTGACGTCGGCCCCGAGCCTCGCCGCCCCGACCGCCTGATTGGATCCCTTCCCACCGTGACCCGAGGAGAAGACACCACCCGCCAGGGTCTCCCCGGCCACCGGGATTCTGTCGAGACGCATGGTGAGACCGACGCCGTAGCTGCCGACAACCGCGATCCTGGGCACGGGGCCGGACTGTAGACGTCCCACGTACACTCGCCGCCATGGAGACCTGGGACGCAATCAGGGCACGCCGGAACGTCAGGGAATTCGACCCGTCACCGGTGTCGAGGGAGGATCTAGACCGGATCCTGGAAGCGGGACGGCGGGCCCCATCGGCGAGCAACGAGCAGCCGTGGGACTTCGTCGTGGTCACCGAACGGGAACGGCTCCAGCAACTGGCCGGAGTGTGGCGGGGCGCCTGGCACATCGCCGGAGCAGCAGCGGCGATCGCATTCGTCACACCCATGAAGGAGACGGAGAGACACCGGGAGCTCGTTTGGTTCGATCTCGGTCACGCCGTGATGGCGATGATGGTGATGGCCGCCGACCTCGGGCTGGGAACCGGCCACGCCGCCGTCGAGAACCAGGACCTGGCCCGTGAGCTCCTCGGATTCCCGGAGGGGCGGCAGTGCGCCATGATCCTCTCGGTGGGCAGGCCCGCAGACCGACCGATCAAGCCGATCATGAAGCCCAACCGGCGGCCCTTCGACGAAGTCGTCCACCGGGAACACTGGTGATCAGAGACGCTTCTCGAACCAGTGGTGGGCGTAGGGCTCGTCGTTGAAGGGCTCGACCTCGACGAATCCCGCCGAGCGATAGAGACCGATGGCCTCGGAGAGGGCCCGATTGGTCTCCAGTCTCAGGATCTCGATCCCGCGGTCACGGGCCAGCCTCTCCAGGTCGGCGAGGAGACGTCTCCCCAGGCCCAGGCCCCGTGCGTCGGGTGAGACCCACATCCGCTTGACCATCCCCGAGGCGTCCGCCTCCCACTTGATCCCGGCGCAGCCGACCGGCGCCCCGTCGCGGTAGGCGATGAGGAACGCCCCCTTTGGCGTGGAGAAGACCGCGGCATGGGGGTCGAGGCTGGAGCCCGGGTCGAAGCCGGTCTCGAACCGCTCGTCGATCTCGGCGTAGTAGGACGTCAGGCAGAACCGGGCGTCCTCGCCGTTGGGGTCGACGATCCTGATCTCGACGTCTGCGTGCCCCGTCATGGGGACTTTCTACTTCCTGAGCAGCCCGTCGAGACGACGGGAGGCGACGGTGGCGCCGATCAGGCCCATCACCACCAGGAACGCGACATGGCCCACGAGGCTGAGGTCGAAGATCCCCAGCGTCAGGGAGCGGAGCAGCTCCGTCCCGTGATACAGAGGCGAGAACATCACCGCGATCTGGAGGGCGGGCGGATAGACGTCGATCGGGTAGAAGGTCGCCGAGAACAGGAACAGCGGCATCGTCGCCAGCGACACCAGGTCGAAGTCCTGCCAGGAACGCATGAAGGTGCAAGCGGCCAGCCCCACCGACCCGAACGCGAAGCCGATGAGGACGGCGCCCGGGATCACGAGCAGCGACCACCACGACGACTCGACCAGGCCCATCACCGCCATCACCGCCAGGAAGACCGAGGTGTAGAGGGACCCCCGGAACAGCGCCCAGCCGATCTCGCCCACCGCGATGTCCATCGGCTGCATCGGCGTGGTGAGGATGCCCTGGTAGACGTTGCCGAACTTCAGCTTGAAGAAGATGTTGAAGGTGGTCTCCATGACGGCGCCGTTCATGGCGGAGGTGGCCATCAGCGCCGGGGCCACGAAGGCGGTGTAGGAGACCACGTGGCCCCCGGGGAGGGTGATGTCGCCGACCAGCGCGCCGATGCCGACTCCGATGGAGAGCAGGTAGAAGACCGGCTCGAAGAACCCGGAGAAGATCACCTTCCAGATGCGGCGATAGACCAGGTAGTTCCGCTCCCAGATGCGCTGGGCGCGCAGCTCGGTCATCCTCCCCGACGGGGTGATCCTGGTCGGTGCCGACACGCTCACGGGCGGAGTCTCCGGTCGAGTATCCGGGCGGCCAGGATGAGACCGACCGCGGTCATGACGGTCAGGTAGGCGAAGTGAACCCACAAGGGGATCGTCGTGACCAGGTCGCCACCGATCCCGGGCAGCGCGATCTTGCGCACCAGCTCCACACCATGGAAGAGCGGCGTGACGTAGGCGATCCACTGGAAGAACTCGGGCAGGTTGGTCAGCGGGAAGAAGGTCCCGGAGAAGAGGAAGAGCGGTGTGATGGCGAACCGGAACAGGGTGGTGAGGCTGGTCGAGTCCTCCTGGGTCGCCGTGAACGCGGTGATCGCGGTCTGAAAGGCGATCCCGGTGAGCACGGCGGGCGGGATGGCCATGAGGGCCGTGGAGAAGTCGAGTGCCCCGAACAGCCCGGCGATCACGGTGAACACGGAGAGGACGAACGCGAGGCGGATCACCCCCCAGACCATCCGGCCGATCACGATGTCTGCCGGGTTCATCGGGGTGGTGATCACGGCGAAGAACTCCTTGCGCCATTTGATCCCGGCCATGACGGGAAACGCCCCGTCACTGGCGCCCGCCTGCATCGCGTTCGCCGCCATCAGACCCGTGGCCACGAAGGTGAGATAGGGCACGCTGAGGTTGGTCTGGCCGCGATCGACCAGTGCCCCGAGCCCCAGGCCCATGGCGGCGAGGAAGAAGACCGGGTTGACGAAGCTGGAGATCACGGTGCCGCGCCAGGTGCGGCGATAGGCGATCAGCTCCGCCTCGACCGTGTGCCTGGCGCGGGTGAGGACGGTCATCAGTCGATCAGCCTTCGACCCGTGAGCTTGAGGAACACGTCCTCGAGGGTGGACCGGCGCACCAGCACCTGCTCGGGATTGATGTCACGTGCGTGGAGGGCCCGCTGCGTCTCGTCGGCGTCATCGGTGTAGAGGAGCACGCGGTCGGCCAGCACCTCGGAGCTGTCGGCGAGACCGTCGAGGCGGAGGATGGCATCGTCCTGCTCGCCCTCCTGGAACCGGAGCTCGATCACCTCACGCGTCGAGTAGCGACGGATCAGCTCGGCCGGTGATCCCTCGGCGGCGATCTTCCCCTGGTCCATGACCACCAGGCGGTCGCAGAGCTGCTCTGCCTCGTCCATGTAGTGGGTGGTGATGATCAGCGTGACGCCCTGCCGCTTCAGCCGGTAGAGACGGTCCCACAGGAGGTGCCGCGCCTGGGGGTCGAGACCGGTCGTCGGCTCGTCGAGGATCACCAGGTCGGGGTCGTTGATCAGCGCCCGGGCGATGGTGAGCCGTCGCTTCATCCCCCCGGACAACGCCTCCACCTGGTTCTTGCGACGATCGCCGAGCTGGGCGAAGTCGAGGAGCTCGTCGATCCGCTCCCGGATCGTGGCCCGGGGCATGTCGTGATACCGGCCGTAGACGTAGAGGTTCTCGGCGACGGTCAACTCCAGGTCGAGGTTGTCCTCCTGGGGGACGACGCCGATGCGTCTCCGGATCTCCCGGCCCTGGGTGGCAGGGTCCATCCCGAACACGGTGAGCTTGCCGTCCGTGACCGGGCTCACCGTGGAGATCATCCGCATGGTCGACGTCTTCCCGGCTCCGTTGGGACCGAGGAACCCGAAGGCCTCGCCCTTGCGAATGTCGAAGTCGATCGCGTCGACGGCGGTGAAGGATCCGAAGGTCTTGGTGAGGCCCCGGGCCTCGACGAGGTTCTCAGGCATGCAACGAGTCAAGGTACCAGTGCACCCTGACAATCCCGCCCGGATTACCTGGCGTCGCCTGAAGGTCAGGTCTGGTCGTATCGGACGACCTGGGACCGGTCCTTTCGGCCCCCGTACTTCCGGGGTGCGGCGCCCGGCGCCGGGTAGCCGAAGGCGACCGCGTAGCGCGCCTCCTGGTCGGCCGACAAGCCCAGGAACTGGCGGGCTTCGGCCGACCGGTGCAGGGTGATCGGGCAGCTGGCGACACCCACCGCCTTGGCGGCAAGCATCATGTTCTGGGCGGCCCGACCCAGGTCGAAGTCGTGCCCACCCGGCTCCCTGACCAGCACGACCGTGGCAGCCGAATCACGCACCGGCTGGGTGAAGTCACCGCATTCGGCCAGACCCTGGAGCCTGTCCGGATCGGTGACCACCACGAATGACCAGTCCTGACGGTTCTTGGAGCTTCCCGTCCATCTGGCCGCTTCGAGGATGGCATCGAGGTCCTCCTGGGAAAGGGGGCGCTTCTCGTAGTCCCGGATGGCGCGAAGAGAGAGGATCTGCTCGTAGACGTCTGCCATGGTCCGAGGTTAGAGCCGGCTCAACCGCGCGGGTACAGGAGGAGTTGGGTACAGCGGAACAGGGCCAGGGTCTTGGCCGTGACCTCGTCCTTCACCTCGACGTCCCAGAGCTGGGTGGTACGACCACCGTGCACCATTCGGCCCTCCGTCGTCATCGAACCCTCGAGCAAGGTGGACAGGAAGTTGGTCTTCAGCTCGATGGTCGTGAATCCCGTCGCCCCTTCCGGCAGGTTGGCGACGCAGCCGAACCCTGCCGTCGTGTCGGCCAGCGCCACCACGGCGCCCGCATGCAGGTATCCGTTGGGGGCGAGATGGTCCTGGCGGATGTCGGCGCGCAGGGCGGCACGGCCCGGCCCGAGCTCGACGATCTCGAAGCCCATCGCACCGGGGAGCATGTCCCGACCCGACTCGGTGAGGGCGGCCGCGACCGTGGAGAAGTGTTCTGTGTCCATCAGGGCGGCAACGGTACCCACCGTGCCGGACCCGCCGTCCGATCGGATAACTTGGGGCGGTCACGACAAGGAGAAGCTGATTGCCGACACCGCACATCTCTGCCGAGAAGGGTGACTTCGCCCCGTCGATCCTCCTGCCCGGTGATCCCCTGCGGGCCAAGTACATCGCCGAGAACTTCCTCGAAGAGGCACGCCAGGTGACGGCCGTCCGCAACATGCTCGGCTTCACCGGCAGCTACCAGGGTGTGCCCGTGTCGGTGATGGGAACCGGCATGGGGATCCCATCGGCTTCGATCTACTGCACCGAGCTGATCACCGAATACGGGGTGGAGCGACTGATCCGGGTCGGCTCGTGTGGCGGCATCCTCCCCTCGGTGAAGATCCGTGACATCGTCATCGCCATCGGGGCCTGCACCGACTCGGGTGTCAACCGCGTCCGCTACGGCGGCTACGACTTCGCCGCCACGGCCGACTTCTGGCTCCTCGATGCGGCAGTGCGGGCGGCAGAGGCCAAAGGTGTCGAGGTCAAGGTGGGGAACGTCCACTCGGCCGACCTGTTCTACAACCCCGACCCGCAGGCGTTCGATCGCATGGAGGCGATGGGCGTGCTCGCGGTCGAGATGGAGGCCGCCGGTCTCTACGGCGTGGCAGCCGAGAAAGGTGGTCGCGCCCTGACCATCGCCACGGTCTCCGACCACGTCCGCACCGGCGAGGCGACCACCTCCGAGGAGCGAGAGCGAACCTTCACCGACATGATCGAGGTGGCCCTGGGGGCCATCCTGATCGATACGGCCAGGTAGGCCCTCGCACCTCCATGTCGTTCAACCGCTCCATGTTCCGCCGCGGTGTCGGCGAGGCGATCCCGATCTTCATCACGGTCGTCCCGTTCGCCCTGGTCCTGGGTCTGGCGGTGGTGAATTCCGGCCTCGATCCCCTGATCGGGTGGTCTTCTTCCCCGATCATCTTCGGCGGAGCCGCGCAGCTGGTCCTCATCACCCTGCTCGGGTCCGGCACCGCGGTGGCCGCGGCGACCGCAGCCGGCCTTGTGGTCCAGGCGCGCCACCTCATGTACTCGGCGGCCCTGGCGCCCATCTTCCAGAAGCAGCCGCGCTGGTTCCAGTGGTTGGGCCCCTATTCGCTCATCGACCAGGTGTTCGCCATGGCGATGACCCGGGCCGACGAGGATCCGGACGCATTCCGCGCCTACTACCTGGGCGCCTCCCTGGTGTACGTGGTCGGATGGAACGCCACCACGGCCCTGGGGCTGATCGTCGGCCCCCGGGTTCCCGAGTCCTGGCAGCTCGACTTCGCCATCCCGCTCATCTTCCTGGCGCTCCTGATCGCGGGGATCAACCGCCGCACCAAGGTGGTGGCCGCCCTGGTCGCTGCGGCCGCCACCTATCTCACCATGGGGCTGCCGAACCGCCTCGGCCTGATGATCGGCGGGATAGCGGGCGTGGCTGCGGGCGTGATCGCCCAGAGGATGGAGCGATGAGCCCGGCGGCCGCCCTCATCGCCATACTCGCGGTCGGCCTCGGCTCGTACATCATGCGGGCGGTGTTCATCATCGCCCTGGCCAACAGGGAGATCCCACCGTCGGTGGTGTCCGCGCTGGAATACGTCGCCCCCGCGGTCCTGGCGTCCCTCGTGGTCTCGCTGGTGGTAGACGCCCAGGGCCGGCTCACCATAGGGATCCCGGAGATCCTGGCCCTGGTCGCCGGCTCCATCACCGTGTGGAGATCCCGCAACTACCTCCTCTCCACGATCGTGGGAATGGCGGTCCTCTGGATCGTGAGCGCGATCGCGTAACGATCGCGCGCTATTCGCGAGTCGAACAGCCGAAAAGTCGCCGATCGTGACGACGCGGTCGGGTGCTCCTGGCTACTTTGGCCCGGTCGGCGGCGGGAGCGTGGCCGTCGAGAGGAGGAGACAATGACGGACACCCAGGAGCGGCCCAAGGCCCCGTCCGCGGGCGGTGGGTTCGACTCGTTCTTCAGACTGAGCGAGCGCGGCACGTCGGTAGGCACCGAGGTACGCGCCGGGATAACCACCTTCCTGGTGATGGCGTACATCCTGTTCGTGAACGCCAACATCCTCGGGGCAGCCGGGTTCCCGCCCGAGGCGGTGGCCGCAGGCACCGCCCTCGTGGCGGGGGTCCTCACCATCCTGATGGGGGTGGTCGGGAACATCCCCATAGCGATGGCGGCCGGCCTGGGTCTGAACGCCGCGGTGGCATTCACCCTGGTGCGCGGCTCCGGGCTCAGCCCGGCAGGCGCCATGGGCGTGATCGTCCTCGAAGGCCTCGTGGTCACCGCCTTGGTCCTCGTCGGGGCTCGGGAGGCCATCATGAAGGCCATCCCGACGTCTCTGAAGCGGGCCATCGGTGTCGGGATCGGTCTGTTCATCCTGTTCATCGGGTTCGTCAACGCGGGGCTCATCGCTCGGCCCGAGGGTCCAGACCCCATCGTCCACTTCGTGTTCCCCGACTCGAATGGCGCCTGGGTCGCCTTGATCGGTCTCGCCATCACCGTGATCCTCTACGCGAGGAAGGTGCCGGGGGCGCTGATCATCAGCATCCTGGCCACCACGGTGATCGCCCTGATCATGGACGTGGCCAGCGTTCCCGCGAACATCAGTGCGACACCCTCGTTCGACACGTTGGGGATGTTCGACTTCGGGGACGTCTTCACAGTGCTGGGGACCACCGCGGCGTTGCTGACGATCTTCGCCTTCATGCTCACCGACTTCTTCGACACGATGGGAACCGTCACCGCGATCGCGGAGCAGGCGGACCTCGTCGACGAGAAGGGAGACGTCCCCGGGATCGGGCGGATCCTGCTGGTGGACTCCATCGGTGCCGCAGCGGGCGGCTTCGCCGGTGTCAGCTCGAACACCAGCTACATCGAGAGCTCGGCGGGTGTCGCCGAGGGTGGCCGGACCGGTCTCACCTCGGTGGTCACCGGCATCCTGTTCCTGCTGGCCATCTTCCTGTCGCCGCTCGCCGGGATCGTTCCCCCGCAGGCAACGGCGCCGGCCCTGATCCTGGTCGGCTTCCTGATGGCCGGGTTGATCAAGGGCATCGACTTCGAGGACATGGAAGAGGGCTTCCCCGCCCTCCTCACCATGATCCTGATGCCGCTCACCTTCAGCATCACCGTCGGGATCGGCGCCGGTTTCGTCATGCACACCCTGATCAAGGTGATCAAGGGCAAGGCTCGCGAGGTCCACTGGCTGATGTGGGTCGTCACGTTGGCCTTCCTGGTCTACTTCGGCCAGGCAATGCTCGGTCAGCCGGTCATCGGCTGACGAGACGTCCACAGAACGATGGAGGGGGCCTTTCGGGGCCCCCTTCCTTTGATCGCACGCTGCCGGGTGGGAACCACCCCCCTACCCCCGGCTTCACCTCGCTCCGCCGGCGGTACCTTCCCCCGTCGCTTCGCGACGGGGGACTAGATGGGCACCTTGACCAGGATCTCGTCGGCGAGACCGTACGTCACCGCTTCCTCGGCGTTCATCCACCGGTCCCGCTCCGTGTCCTCGGCGATCCGCTCCAGCGGCTGACCTGTGTGCCGGGCGAGGATCCGGTGCATCTCCTCCTTCTGACGCAACAGCTCCCGGGCGTGGATCTCGATGTCGGTGGCCTGGCCGCTGATCCCCCCGCCCAGGATCGCCGGCTGGTGGATGAGGACCCGGGAATGCGGGAGGACCCTCCGACGACCCGGCTCACCCGCCGCCAGGATCACGGCACCGGCCGACGCCGCCATCCCGATGCAGGTCGTCGCCACCGGCGGTCGCACGTACTGCATCGCGTCGTATATGGCCATCATCGCCGACCCGTCCCCGCCCGGGGAGTTGATGTAGAGGCTGATCTCCTTCTCCGGGTCCTCGCTCTCGAGATGGAGGAGCTGGGCGACGATCACGTTGGCCAGCGCCGAGTCGAACTCCCTCCCCAGGAAGATGATGCGGTGCGCCAGCAGCCTGGAGTAGATGTCGTAGGCCCGCTCGCCACGGGACGACTGTTCGATGACGGTTGGTATCAGCGACACGTTTCGGCCTCCTCGGCGATATAGTGCAACTGTTGGGTTGCAGTCTGACAATAGCACCACCCGCAACTGTGTGGTTGCAGTAAGGAGCGCCATGGACGATGTGACCGTGGAGAGATCGGTGACGCTGGGGGCGTCGCCAGAGGAGGTGTGGGAGAACGTCGTCGAGGGCGCGCTCGCCGGGGAGTGGATGGGTGCGCCGATCTCCATCGACCCGCGACCCGGCGGCAAGGTCGACTTCGCCCCCGACGGCACGCCTTATCTGGGCACCGTGGAAGAGGTGGATCCCGGAAGGTCGATCACCTGGTCGTGGCGGCACCCGGACCGCGACCCGTCCCAGGTGACCATTACCGTCGAACCGGACGGGGGCGGGGCCCGGCTCACGGTGACCGAGCGACTCCTCCCCTACACCATCACCGACGCCCGAGACCTCCGACCGCCCGTCGACTCTTCGCACTGGCTGCCGGAGGTCTCGCTGGCGGCATGACCGAGCAGGTGTTCGCCGCGTTGGCCGACCCGACGCGGCGCACCGTCTTCGATCTTCTCGTCGAATCGGGCCCGGCAAGCGCCACCAGGCTCGCCGACCGGCTCCCGGTGAGCCGCCAGGCAGTCGCCAAGCATCTCGCCGTGCTCGAGGATGCCGGCCTGGTCACCAGGGAGCGGGCCGGCCGCGAGACCCGCTTCGTCGCCAACCCCGCGGCTCTCGACGAGGTGTCCGAGTGGATCGTGCGCGTCGGCTCGACGTGGGAGGCGCGTCTCCAGCGTCTTCAGGACCGCTTGGGCTGACTCAGTAGGCGACGCCGATGTGGGCCCGACTGTGCCTCGGGCTCTCGATCTCGTCGAGAACCGCCCGGGAGAAGTCGACACCCGAGATGTCGGACTCCCCGGTCTCGTCGAAGAGGGCCACCTCTCCCGAAACCCGGTAGGTGCCCCGGTCCGTCCCCGGGTTGAACGACCCGAACCTGGCCGCCGGGCTGACGAAGAGCCAGTCGACGTCGACCTCGCCGGCCTGGAGGGCGTCGAGCACCGAGTTCATCTCCCTGGCCTCGGCGGCGTAGGCGGCTGGGATGTCGCCTTCGGCGAATCTCGGTGCGCCCGGCTCGGGCCGAAGCGAGCTGAACCCGCCGATGACCACGAAACGGGCCCCGACGTCGGAGGCCCTCCGCCCGATCTCCAGATACAACGGCCGGAGTCTCCCGGCGTTGTCACCGCGAGGCGACATGCAGGCCACCACGACGTCGACGTCCGCAAGGTCAGGGAGGTCGGTGTGCGCGTCGGTGGTGACGTACTCGACACCCTCCACGGGGTGCGCCGGGCCGCTCCGGCTGACCGCCACGACTTCATGCCCTCGCGCCACGGCCTCGGCGACGATGCCGGAGCCGACGTAGCCGGTCCCACCGATGACGACGATCCTCATCCTGGTCAGAACGCCGACAGGTCCTTCACGTTGTGGAGACGGACCTGGCTCTGGGCCACCAGCTTCCCGTCGTCCTCACGGGTGATTTCCACGTTCCAGAGCTGCTGGGAGCGGCCGCGGTGGATCGGGGTCGCCACGGCCACCAGCACACCCGCCGTGGTCGCCTTGAGGAAGTTGGTGGTGTTGCTCACCCCAACCGCGCCGGCCATGCCCTGGCCCATCGCCCAGACCGCCGCCCCAGTGGATGCGATGGTCTCGGCAAGGGTGCAGTAGACGCCGCCGTGGACCACTCCGTACGGCTGGTGGTGGTCCTCGGTGATCTCGAGCCTTCCGGCGGCCCGATCCGGGCTCGCCTCGGTCAACTCGATCCCGGTGTGGCTGACGAAGGTGGGGCGATCCGCGAACGGGTTCTCCATCAGGCGCCACACCCCTGGCTGAGTTGCTCCAACGGCCCGAGGTCGTCGTCGACCCATTCGAAAACGTGCACCGAAGCTCCTTCGTAGTAGCGACTCGACACCACGATCTCCATCTTGCCATCGCCGTTGAGGTCGCCGACACCACCGACCGCATGGGAGAAGGGCACCTCGCCGCCGCTCGGGTGGAGGGACGAGGCGAGGATCGCCGTCTGCACCTCGACGTCCACCACCCTGCGGATGAAGACGATCGAATAGTCACCCGGGTTCGCCTCGGATCCCGGGCTGGTGAAGTTCTCCGCCATCACCAGCACCTCGTTGACGCCGTCACCCTCGAGATCGACCCGATACAGCTGCTTGATCACCGGAGAGGCGACGTCCATCCCCTGCCCCTCGAGCACATCCCTGGCGTGCCCTGCATAGGTGCCGTCATCGGTGAACTGCTCGACGAGATTCGGCTGGACGACCCACGGCGCCGAGACGGCCACGCCGAACGGGCCGGGCCACTCACCGAGCTGAGACGGGTCGCTCAGCTCCACTCCGAGGTTCATGATCGGTTCGCAGACCTCGACCTCGGGCCCTCCGGCGACGATCCCGGATCCCGACACCGACACCACCTGGTAGTCCTCGCCGCCGGAAATCGGCAGGGTGTCGAAGGAGCTCACCCATCCCGACTCCGACCACCAGCCCAGGGCGCCCCAGTTGGCGACGACCAGGGGCTGTGGCGCCCAACTCCCGGCCACCGTGCTCGGAGGCGACGCAGCCGTCGTGGTGGTCGAGGGAAGCGTCGTCGTCGTGGTGGTCGATGTGGTCGTGGTCTCGGGAACGGTGGTGGATGTCGTCGTGGTCGGGGTCGTGGACGTGGACGTGGACCCCTCGGTCGAGGAGCCGCCACAGGCCGCCAGGGCCGCGACGAGCAGCAGGGCCAGGGAGCGTCTCATGCCCGCAAGCTACCCAGAGGCCCTTAAGGAACTCAATGGCACACCGAATCTCGCCACGAGCCGCGGCAGGAGGTGGACGGGCATCCCGACCACGGTGTGGGCGCTGCCACGAACGGCCTCGACGAAGACACCGCCATATTCCTGGAGGGCGTAGGCACCGGCCTTGTCCATGGGCGCGCCGGTGGCGACGTAGTCGGCGATCTCTTCCTCCGTCATCGGCAGCATCACGACCTCGGTGACGTCGACCGCCGACTCGACGGCGATGGCGCCCTCCCGGTACCCGGCAACGGCCAGACCCGTGACCACCTCGTGTGAGTCGCCCTGGAGCCGACGCAGCATGGAGCGGGCCTCCTCGGGGTGTCCGGGCTTGCCGAGGATCCTCCCGCCGTGCACGACGACCGTGTCGCAGCCGATGGCAAGGACGTCCGGTGCGGCGGCCGCCACGGCCTTCTCCCGTGCCAGGCGCTCCACGTAGTGCGGTGGAGGCTCGTCCTGACGCCGGGTCTCGTCCACCTCAGCCGGAGCAACTTCGAAGGCGAGCCCGAGGGCGGACAGGATCGCGGCCCTCCGCGGCGAGCCCGAAGCGAGGACCAGTCTCAGAGCAGCCTCCCCAGCCTGATCACCGCCACCGGATGAGCGAGGACCCCTGGCTCCTCGTACGGGTTGGCCGGGAACAGGACCGCGTTCGCCGGCGTCCCCGGCTCGAACCTGGCGGGACGACCCGTTGCCCTGAGACCCGAGACCGACACGGCATCGACGGCGGCGGGCGCCGGGAGCCCGTACTCGATCAGCTTGGCGGCCTCGGATGCCACGTTCGCCGGTGTGCCCACCAGGTCGGTGCCGGCGAGGACGTGAGCACCCGCCTCGGCGGCGACATCGAGCAGCCGACGCACGTTTTCCAGCCCTTCGGTCAGCAGCCGGCCGCCGGACGATTCCGCTCCGAGCTGGCCGATCGTGTGCTCGACTCGGAGGATCGTGGGCACCCACATCCCGTCGCGTTCGGCGAGTGCCTCGACGTCCTCGGGAGTGAGGAACAACCCGTGCTCGATCGAGTGGACACCGGCGCGGACCGCCATCGACGGCACGTCGCGGGCCATGGTGTGGATGGCGACGCGGGCGTCGTGCTCGCGGGCGATCTCGACGGCGCGGCGAAGCTGGTCCTCGGTGAAGTTGGCCACCGGCCCCATCCCTTTGCGCGGCCAGTCACCCACCAGCTTCACCCAGCCTTTGCCGGCCCGCGCCTGTTCCTTCACCGCCTCCTCGAAGGTCCGGTCGTCGACGTCGAGCGCCACGCCGGGCATGTATCCACCTTCGACGCTGAGGAGCCGGGCCGCCGCCTCGATGTCGGGGCGCTCCTCGGGCGGGACCCTCTCGGCGACACGCGCGGCGGTGTCGTCCATCCACCCCTTGTCGAGGAGGAGCATGACGCCGGCGCGGAGGACGTCCCTCGCCCTCTGCTCGGCGCCCACCGGGTCGCCGGCCAGGTAGTCGAGCCTCTCTCTGGCGATGTGACTGTGGGCGTCCACGAGCCCCGGCAGGGCCCAGGATCCGCCGCCGATGATCGTGTCGGCCTCACCCTCGGCCACGGTCCAGCGACCATCGACGATGTCGCGGGTCACGACCACGTCGTCGGGCGTGCGCAGGATCACTCTCATGACGGGCGACGGTACCCGGCATCCGCTGCCGATAATGACCCGATGAGACGGCTCGTCCTGGCCGCGTGCCTCCTCCTGGCCGCCTGCACCGGGTCGTACGACTCCGACACCACCACGACGAGCACGTGGGTCACCCTCCCGCCGGTGACGACGACGATCCCGCAGGTAGACGTCCAGCTCGAGGACTGCGACCAACCGCCGGTGACCTTCTCCGCCCTGTGCGAGTCGTTCGAGTTGCTCGAGGAGTGGTACGTCGACCGTCCCGTGGATCGGGTGCGCCTCGTCGGCCTGGCACGGGATGCGCTGGTGCAGGACCTGTCGGACCTTGCTCCGACCGAGGCACCGCGGACACTGTTCTGCGCGGTCCCGGACCCGACCTTCGCTCCCTTCTGCGAGGCGCTTGCAGACCTGGTCGAAGAGCGTCCGGTCGACGTCCAGGCGCTGATGGATCGGGTCGTGGGGACCGTGATCGAAGACGCCTATGGCCCGTTCACCTACTACCTGGCACCGGACCAGGTGACCACGATCCGTGACAACGGCGTGGTGGGCGGCATCGGGGTCCTCCTCGACGCCACCGACCCCGCCGGGTCGAAGTGCGCAAGGCTCGGGCCAACCTGTCCCCTCCGCATCGTCTTCACCCTCGACGACAACCCCGGCAAAGCGGCCGGCCTGCAGGCTGACGACGTCGTCCTGGAGGTCGACGGCATCTCCGTCGACGGCCAGGGTTTTGCCGCCACCGCGGCCCGGATCGCCGGCGATGAGACGGGGGAGGTGAACCTCACCATCGACCGCGACGGTGAGCGGCTGGAGTTCACCATCGTCCGCGCCCGGCTCCACGTCCCCACCGTGACAGGCGGCATCGTCCAGGACGGCGTCGCCTACCTCCGGATCCCCGACTTCGAGGGTGATGTGCCCGGTCTGGTATTCGATGCCCTCTCCTCGATCGAGGGCGACTGGTCGACGATGGTGCTCGACCTCCGGGACAACCCTGGCGGTCTGGTCTCCGCGGTGGTCGAGGTGGCCAGCGAGTTCATCTCCGACGGGCCTGTCTTCCTGGAGGACGAGGGTCTTGGCGACCCGTTCCCCGTGGAGTCTCTGGGACCCGGTGGTCTGGCGACTTCTGGTCGAATCATCGTCCTGGTCAACGGGGGCACTGCCTCGGCGGCGGAGATCCTGACGGGGGCTCTTCGGGACCGTCGTGACGCCGTCGTGATCGGGACTCCCACCTTCGGTAAGGACGCCGTGCAAATACCCTTCGACATGCGCAACGGAGGTCGTCTCGCCGTGGTGGTGGCGCGCTGGCTCACCCCTGAAGGGGCATCGGTCGGGAACGGAGGCCTCCGCCCCGACGTCGAATTGGAGTTGACCCACGAGATGACCGAGACCCAGTTGGTCGAAGCCGCTCTGGAGGCTGCACGGTGAGGCGGCTCTTCGTGCTGGTCGCCGCACTGATCCTTCTCGTCGCGGCCTGCACGCGCTCCAGCGACCCGACGACCACGACCTCGACCACGACTCCCCCGACCACGGTCACCACCACCGTCACCGGCGCCAACGGCGAGGAGCGGCAGATCGTCATGCCCGACTGCGACTCGGCGCCCGACGAGGTCGAGATCGTCTGCGAGGTCGTCGACCTCGTCACGGAGAACTACGTGGATCAGATCGGCGCCGCCGACCTCGCCCGGGCGGCGGTCGCCGAACTCGACGAATTGGGCAGCGGGGAGACCACCGAGCCCCTCGTCTGCCCGCTGCCGACCGAGGACTTCAAGGCCACCTGCGAGGCGGCCGGCGAGCTCGGCCTGGACAGCGCCACCACCGCCGAGGCGATCGTCGCTTCCTTGATCTCCGGCGCGCTCGACCCCAATTCGGGCTATCTCGACCCCGAGTCGGTGGCCAAGATCGACGAGGAGGACTCCGGCCAGATCGAAGGCATCGGGGCGCTGGTCAACGCCGAGGACCCGACCATCGAGGGCGAGAACAAGCAGTGCCTGGTGATCACGGAGACCTGCCGCATCGTGATCGTTGGGACGTTCGAGGGCGCACCCGCCCGTGAGGCCGGTCTCCTCCCCGAAGATGTCATCGTCGGCGTCGACGGGGAGTCGATCATCGGGCTCAGCCTCGACGAGGTGACCAGTCGGGTCCGGGGACCGGCCGGGACGCCGGTGGCGCTGAGCATCGAGAGGGACGGCGAGGTGTTCGAGGTGACCATCGTCCGAGCCGCGGTCGACATCCCGGCCCTCGAGTACGACGTCATCGAGGACATCGGCTACGTCAAGCTGTATCAGTTCTCGCCAGGAGCGGACGCCGAGTTCGAACAGGCGGTGATCGACCTGCTCGGCGACGGTGTGCGTCACCTGGTCTTCGACCTCAGGGACAACCCGGGCGGCTACCTCGACACCGCCATCGGGATCGCGTCCGTGTTCCTGGAGGACGGCGAGGTGGTGGTCACCGAGGGCCCGGGGATCCGCATCCCCTACACGACGGTGGGGTCGGCAGTGGTGCCCGACGACATCACGGTGGACATCGTGGTCAACCGCGCCAGCGCATCGGCATCCGAGGTCGTCTCCGGTGTGCTCCAGGAGCGAGGCCGGGCGACGGTGTACGGAGAGAACACCTTCGGCAAGAACACCGTGCAGCAGAGGTTCAACCTCTCCAACGGTGGCGCGCTGCGTCTCACCATCGCCAGGTGGGTGACACCGGAGGGCCACGACTTCGGTGGCGTCGGCATCACCCCTGACGTCGTCGTCGACATCGACCCGCTGGCGTCACCTGCGGAGGTGGTCGCCGCGGTGCTCGAGGCCTCCAAGGCCACCGTGTCGGCTTCTAGGCCGTAGCCAGACCCGGGTAGTCGATGCCCGTGCGGGCGTGGCAGTCGTACCCGTTGGGGTTCTTCCCCAGGTACTGCTGGTGATACTCCTCGGCGTAGTAGAAGTCGCCGAGCGGCGTGATCTCGGTCGTGACCTCGCCGAACCCGTTCTCGGTGAGAACGGCCTGGTACACGTCGGCCGACCGCTTCGCCTGGTCCAACTGCTCGTCGCTGGTGGTGAAGATGGCCGAGCGGTACTGCGTGCCGATGTCGTTGCCCTGGCGATAGCCCTGAGTCGGGTCGTGGGTCTCCCAGAAGACCCGGAGCAACTCGTCGTAGCCGACCTGGTCCGGGTCGTAGGCCACGAGCACCACTTCGGCATGTCCGGTGCGACCCGTGCACACCTCCTCGTACGTGGGGTTGGGGGTATAGCCACCGGCGTAACCGACGGCAGTGGTGTATACGCCCGGGAGGCTCCAGAATCGCCGCTCGGCGCCCCAGAAGCAGCCCATCCCGAACACGGCGACCTCGAGGTTCTCGGGGAACGGCCCTTTGATGGGACGGCCGTGGATGAAGTGACGGTTGGTCAACTCCATGGGCTCGTCACGACCGGGGAGCGCCTGGGTCGGCGCCGGCATGGCCTGCTTGTCGGTGCGGCTGAACATCTCGACCTCCTTGCCCCTAGTCAAACACCTATCACGGCCTCCAATTCCATCTCCACCACCCAACGCGGGTCGAGAAGGCCCCCGACCACCACCATCGTCGATGCCGGACGGATCTCGGAGAACACCTCGCCGTGCACCGCACCCACCGCATCGGCGTACTTGGCGTCGGTGAGGAACATGCGGGTCCGCACCACGTCTTCGGGGCGTCCACCCGCCTCCGCCAGCGCGGTGATCATGATCTCGAGACAACGCCGCGCCTGAGCGGCGGGGTCGGGGTCCACCGACCCGTCGGGCCACACGGGCGCGGTCCCGGCGACGAGCACCCGATCACCGATGCGAACCGCCCGTGAGAACCCGATCTTGGGCTCGTACGGCGAGCCCGACGAGACGTTGATCCTGTTCACGCGAGACACGCTACCCGCCTCTCCACTTCCCCAGGTTGGCGTCTTTGGGTAGCCTTGAGGCCCTTGCGGTTCCGCATAGCACCCACCATCACCACGGCGTTGGTAGTGATGGCCGTGACGGTCACGACCATGCCCGTGGCGGCACAGGACGTCGAGGACGCCCAACGTGAGCTCGACGTCGCGACGAAGAACGCCGAACAGGCGGCCGGTCTGGTCGACGAGGCCATGGCCAACCGTGCCGAGATCGAGTTGCAGCTCGCCGACAGCATCGCCCGCGCCCAGGACCTGGCTGCAGCCTTGTCCGAGGTGGGGGTGAGCCTGGACACTCTCGCCGGAAGGGTTTCCCATGCCGATCTGGAGCTGGCCGGGATCGCGGACGAGCTCGAGGCGACGGCGGTCGAGACCTACATGGACGCCCTGGGCGGCGCCACCTCGCTGTCGTTGGTGAGCACCGCGTCCGTCGAGGAAGCGATGGTCGCCTCGTCGGTGATCGAAGAAGTCGTGAACCGGAATCGCACCGAGGCCGTCGAGCTCCTGGCCAGACGTCGGGGTCTCCAGGACCTGCAGCAGGTCTACCTGCAGAAGGAGTCGGAGTTCGCCTCCCTCAAGGCCGAAATGGACGCCGAGGTCGCCAGACTCGTCGCGCTCTACGAGGAGGCGGACGCCGATCTGGCCGAGGCGATCCGTCGTCAACAGGAGGCCGACGAGGAGTACCGGGCCGCTCTCGATGCGGTGGAGATGGCCCGGATCCGGGACGAGGAGCGGCGACGGCAACAGGACCGACCCACTCCGACGCCGCCGGCCACCACCACCACCAGCCCCGGCAACCCGACGACGACCGCCCCTCCGTCCAACCCCACCACCACCGAGCCAAAGGATTGGAGCTTCCCGCCCCAGGTGGAGCGATGGCGGGATCTGGTCAGCCAGTACTTTCCCGCCGCACGGGTCGATGAGGCGCTGGCGGTGATGCGGTGCGAGTCGGGGGGCGACCCCGACGCGTACAACCCCTATTCCGGCGCCTCGGGCCTGTTCCAGTTCCTCCCCAGTACGTGGGAAACCGCAGCCCCCAAGGCAGGGTTCCCGGACGCGTCGCCATTCGATCCGGAGCCGAACATCGGCACTGCGGCGTGGCTGGGCAAGAGATACGAGGCCTTGGGTCTGGATTTCTGGCGGCCCTGGAGCTGCCGCCGGGTTCTCGGCTAGGAAGAGTCTCGGTCCCACGGTGGGGATCGGTCTCGTCTGGTGAGGGTCCATCGTCTGGTTTTGGGGTCGCGGATTGGGGTGAGTCCGTGTTGGTGGACTGCGATGTGGTGGTGATACCAACACAGGGTGATCAGGTTGTCGGGATCGGTTCGACCACCTTGGCTCCAGGGGGTGATGTGGTGCACCTGGAGCCGGTTCCTCGACCCGCATCCGGTGATGGCACACCGGTTGCCATCACGGTGGATGATCGCTCTGCGTAGTGAGGGTGGGATGGTGCGTGACCGGCGTCCATACCGGAGCGGGGTCCCGTCACCATTGACCCCGACGACTTCGGTGACCGCGTCACAGAGGATGGCTTGCAGCATCCGTTGACCGATCCTGGGGCCTGACTCCACATACACCCCAGCCCTCCCACTCGAAGCGGCCTGGTCGGCGTCGACGAACACCGTCACCTGGGCTGGTGTGTCCCCATCACCGGCGGCGATCAACGCCAATGCGGTGGCACGTCGCCATGCTGAGTCTTTGGGTGCCTCCGGGTCTTCAGGAAGCTGGTCGACCGCTTCGGTCAGCGCCTTGTCGACCACCGCCCCCAACATCCCGTCCAAACCACCGAAGATCTTCCACCACGACTCATCCAGAGAAGGCTGCAACACCAAGAACCGGTCCAAGAAGGTCCTTCTCTCCTCGTCTGAACTGATCTCCCTGCGACGGGCCGCCTCCCGACGCACACCGGCCACATCCAGGTGCCGGAACAAGGGATCTGTGGTGTCGGTAGTGATCCTGGAAGCCGCCACCACCCGGTCGAAAGACGAATCACCCTCCAGGAGCGCTTCCCGCAGTTCGGGTCGATCCT
>DASVBU010000047.1:0-17845 GCA_036375695.1 Acidimicrobiia bacterium
ATCAACCTCGAATGCACCCCGTCGGACCTGGGTGACCCGCTGCCCAAGGCGTTCAACTTCCGCTGCCCGACCGAGGCGTTGCCCTCGATCCGCGCCAACGGGATCGAGGTGGCCAACATGGCCAACAACCACTCCGGCGACTTCGGCAAGGAGGCCCTGGTGGACGGTCGCTCGCAATTGCTGGCGGCGGGTATCGCCCCCGTCGGCGTGGGCCGGAACTACGACGAGGCCGGTGAGCCTGCGTTCTTCGAGATCAACGGGTGGAAGGTGGCTGTGCTCGGGTTCGGGGGCGTGGTTCCCAGCTCCGATTGGCTCGCCACGCCCGACCGGGCGGGCATGCGCTCCGGCGACGACACCGAGGGGATGGTGGCCGCGGTACGTGCGGCCAAAGAGGCCGGTGCCGATCTCGTCGTCGTGAGCGTCCACTGGGGGCGGGAGCTGGACACGACGCCGCGCGCCGACGACATCGCCAGAGCCACGGCGATGATCGAGGCAGGGGCCAACATCATCTTCGGGCACCATCAGCACCGTCTCAACCCCATGGAGATGGTGGACGGCGCCGCGGTGTTCTGGGGCCTGGGCAACTTCGTATGGCCACACAACTCGACCGCCAGCGCGACGACCGCAGTCGCCCGGGTGCTGGTGAACCCCGACGGCTCTCTGGAGGCCTGCATGATCCCCGCCTTCATCGCCACTCACGGGAGGCCGGTGCTCACGGAGGAGCCTTCTTGTGGCCCGAGCGGCCCGATCGTCGACACCGGGGTGGAGGAGTGAGGTGAACGACCGGGCAGGTCCTGCCATCGCCGTGGTGCTGGCGGGGACCCTGCTGGGCGTCCTCGCCTTCTTCACTCTCGGTGGCGACGAGCCTTCGCCGATGGCGGCCTCCACGACCACCACCCTGTCGGCGGGCACGTCCCCAGGTGGCACGGACGCACCCGATTCGACGTCGACCACGGGGGCTCCGGCCACGACGACCACCGCTCTGCCGGAGCGCCAACCCGACGACGTGCCCTCCTGGACGGTGGGAAGGTCTTGGGGATCGGTCTCCGGGATCACCATGTTCCGGGGCAACCCGACCCGCACCTTCCACGGCGCCGGGCCCGTGCCCACGGACCCCGCCGTGGCCTGGACCTACCCGGCCTCGGCGATGTGTGGCCAGTCGAGTGTCGGTGGGGAGACAACCACGTGGTGCGGTCTCGGCTGGACCGGCCAGCCCGTGGTCCATGAGCGTGAGGATGGCGTCACCGAGATCATCTTCGGCGCCTACGACAAGGCTGTGCACTTCGTCAACGCCGCCGACGGCACCGACCTGAGGCCGAAGTTCCAGACCGGCGACATCATCAAGGGCAGCGTCACCCTCGATCCCGACGGCTTCCCGCTGATCTACTTCGGTTCCCGGGACAACAAGCTCCGCATCGTCGCCCTCGACCGCGAGCAGCCCACAGAGCTGTGGTCGCTCGACGCCAACGAGGTGTCCGGGGTCTGGAACAACGACTGGGACGGCAACCCAGTGATCGTCGACGACATCATGTACGAGGGAGGTGAGAACGGCTGGTTCTTCGCCTACGAGTTGAATCGCTCCTATGGCGACGATGGCCGGGTCACGGTCGAACCGAGACGGCTCGTCGCCATGCCCGGATACGACGACGAGCTCATCGCCCGGTCGGGACGCAATGTGTCCATCGAATCCTCGGTGGCGGTGTACGGCCAGCGGGTCTACTTCACCAACTCGGGCGGCAGGGTGGTCGGCCTCGACGTCTCGGACGTGCGCAACGGCAATGCGCCGATCGTCTTCGACTACTGGGCGGGGGGCGACATCGATGCCACACCCGTGGTGGACGCCGACGGCTACGTCTACGTCTCCGTCGAGTACGAACCGTCGCTGGGCCGTTCCGCCAACCTGGAGCGCAACCGCGAGGTCGGCCAGTTGATCAAGCTCGACCCCGATGCCGAGGGTGATCCTCGGGTGTGGGGAGTGGACCTGACCCAGGCGAACGCCGACACCGGGATCTGGGCCACGCCTGCCCTCTACCAGGGGCACCTCTACGTGCCGACCCATCACGGCGAGTTGCTGGCAGTGGACACGGAGAGTGGCGAGATCGTTTGGACCGACCAGGTCGCGGCGCACACCTGGACCTCTCCGCTCGTTGTCGACCACACCCTGATCCAGGCGACCTGCGGGGGAGAGATTCGGGCGTATTCCCTGGAGGATCCGTCGAGCCCGTCCCTCCTGTGGACCGCGAAGTGGGCCGACTCGTGCCTCGAGGCGACACCGGTGGTGTGGGACGGCTCCATCTACATCGGATCCCGAGACGGCTTCTTCCGGGCGTTGCGCTGAGGTGGCGGCACCGGCTCGTACGATGAGGTCGTCCCCATGAAACGACTCGCCGTTCTCGTCGTGCTCCTGGCCGCCTGCAGCGGCGCGGCCGATCCCACCACCACGACGACCGTTGTCACGACCACGACCACCGTCCCGACGACCACCACGGCCGAGAGCCTGCGACCCTGCCCTCCGGCGCCCTACAGACTCGACTTCGTCCCGATCACGGTGGGCACGGACGAGATCGACCCGCTGACCGTGGAGCCCGATGTGTGGACGTCGGTCGGTGGGACCCGCACCACCTTCTACGGGCGCAACGACGGGTCCGTGGCCATCGCCCTGATCCGGGGGACACTCCCGGCGCGCGACTGGCCGGCGGAGAAGGGAGAGGTGTTCGTCGACGGCACCCGCGCGGTCGTCGGACCGCACCCCGACGGCACCTGGGTCATGGGCTGGTACAACGAGCCGGCCGAGCGCTGCGACCTCTACACGATGGTCTTCTACCCCCCTTGGGCACCCAAAGAGGTGGAGCAGGTCATCGAGGGGATGGTGAGGGTCCCGGGTTGACATCACCCGTCGAGCGCGACGGGTTCGGTCTGGAAGCCTGGTTTCCCACGTAGAGGTTCCGCCTCTGGGGTGTGAGCCCGGGCCGGGGTCCCGCTATGGCTCGATCCGTATGGACTCGAGAATGGCGCGGCGCTCCTCGATGTCCTCCTCTGGCGAACCAGGTGACGTTTCTGCGGCGATCACCAGTCGGGTGCCTTCGACGTCGAGGATCCAGAATTCCTCGGTGTAGCCCGGGCCCGTGTAACCGTAGAACGCGTCACCCGGTGTCGTGTCGAACGGGGCGACCCAGCTCTTGAGCTGCCCTCCGGTGCAACCGGTGAACCGGACATTGCCACCGGATCCTCCGACCGGGAGGTCGGGCACGGTCAGTTCCAGATGCTTCCCGGTGTACCCGTAGACGGTCACATCTTCCGGAGGCGAAGTCACCTGGAAAGGCGAAAGGTCCGCGAGGGCAGTCGCCAGGTCGTCGACGCCGGGTCCCACCGGTGGATCGGAGTGCGAATGGTCGCTGCAGCCGTCGCTCACCAGGTTCTTCACGGTGATGATGCTGACCCCGACGTGGCCTTGTTCACCCTTTGACCCGGGGTCGACGGGTTTGAACGCCCCTGCCCACTGGGACCAGCCCTCCGCGGGCACTTCGTAGATCACACGAAGAGGGGTGGACGGGTCGAGGTCGGGGTCCATGAAGTAGATGCCCGACTCCACGGGTCGAAGGTGCGGCAAGTTCCACATGTCCTGGATCTCCGGACCCTGATCGACGACCGTCGTTCCAGGTGTCGTCGGCGTCGGAACGGCGTCAGATGCGCAGGCCGTCGACGCCACCATCAGTGACCCGACGAGCATCCATCGATGAAAAACCTTCATGTCGTCACTCCTCCTCATGGTCTGCGCACGACCGTCCAACGGATGCGTGGTCGATGGCCCGGCCATGACGTCGACACTGCACGTCGGCGCTCCAAGGATGCTGTAGAACTCCCTGAGGATCTCCCCATTTCCTGGCGGCCCTTCGGGCCGCGCCCTCCCGGCCTCCGCCGGACTCCCCCGCTCCGCTGCCGCTCCACGGGGGAGAAGTCCTTGGTACGAGGTACGGGGTACGGGCTCGAACTACTTCTCTTCGACCATGCGGAGGAAGCGGCGGGCGCGCTCGCTCCTCGGGGCCACCAGGACCTCCTGGGGCGGACCCTCCTCGACGACGACACCGTCGTCCATGAAGACCACGCGGTCGGCGACGTCCCGGGCGAATCCCATCTCGTGGGTGACCACCATCATCGTCATGCCGTCCCTCGCCAGCGATCGCATCACGTCGAGCACCTCGCCCACCAGCTCGGGGTCGAGTGCCGAGGTGGGCTCGTCGAACAGCATCATCTCCGGTCCCATGCACAGGGATCGGGCGATGGCCACTCGCTGCTGCTGCCCACCGGAGCAACGGATCGGGTACTCCCTGGCCTTGTCGGCGACCCCGACCCGTTCCAGCATCTCCATGGCGACCTTCTCCGCCTCCTCCCTGGAGCGCTTCAGCACCTTCTCCTGGGCGATGGTCAGGTTGCGGAGCACCGTCAGATGGGGGAAGAGGTTGAACTGCTGGAACACCATCCCGATCCGGGTCCGCATCTGGTCGATGTCGACCGAGGGGTCGGTGATGTCGATGCCGTCGATGAGCACCTGACCGGACGTGGGCTCCTCGAGCAGATTGATGCAGCGGAGCAAGGTGGACTTCCCCGAGCCGGACGGGCCCACGACACAGACGACCTCGCCACGATCGACCTTGAAGTCGATCCCCTTGAGCACCTCGAGGCTTCCGAAGTACTTGTGCAGGTCGATGATCTGGATCGCCGGGGTGGTCATCGGCCCCTCGCCATGCGCGCCTCAAGTCTCCGGACGAGGTAGGTGAGGGGCAAGGTGATGATCAGGTACACGATGGCGATCACCGTGATCGGTGTGGCGTTCCTCTGCCCCTGCAGGAAGTCCCTGGCGAACTTGACCAGTTCCCGGGTCATGGGTGTCGACCCGGCGATGTAGAAGAGGGACGTGTCCTTGATGAGGAGGACGATCTCATTGGTCAGCGGTGGGATCATGATCCGGAATGCCTGGGGGAGGATGATGGTGAACATGGTCCTCCACCGGGACATCCCCAGGGACCGGGCCGCCTCCATCTGGCCGCGAGGGACCGCCTCGATGCCTCCCCTGATCGTCTCCGCCATGTAGGCGCCGGCCACGACGGAGAGGCCGGCGATGGCGTTGCCCGGAAATCCCAGCCTGAAGTCGAACGCGATCGGGATGGCGTAGACGAAGAGGATCAGCGTCACCAGCGCCGGGAGGCCGCGGAACAATTCGATGTATCCGAGGGCCAGGCCTCGTGCCGGAAGAAAGGTCGACAGCCGCATCAGCGCCAGGACCAGCGCCAGGATGAAGCCGAAGAAGAACGACGCAATGGTGTAGAAGATCGTGTTCCTGGCCGCCACCGTCAGCACCTCGGGCAGCATCACCCTGGCGACCTTCAGGTTGAAGAAGTTGCGCCCGATGGCCTCCCAATCCCCCACCCAGGCCACCAGGCTGATCACGACGATGGTGACCAGATAGGCCACGACGGTGGCCATGGACCACGATCCGACCCGCCTCTTCTTCGTTGTCATGACGAAGGGGCGACCCTAGTGGGTCGCCCCTTCACACGCAGTTCAGACCCGACTCAGGAATCGAACCAGTTCGAGTAGATCTCGTCGTAGGTTCCGTCGTCCCTGAGCTTGGCCAGTGAGGCGTTGAGCGCCGCCAACAGGTTGGGGGTGTCCCTGGTGGCGAAGCCGTACTGCTCCCCGGTGTCGAAGGTCTCTGCGACCTTCCAACCCGCGTTCCTCTCCACGTAGTCCTGGGTGACGGGCAGGTCCGTCATGAACCCGTCCGCCTCGCCGGACTCGATGGCCAGGAACGGTCCGTCGGCGTCCTGGTACTCGACGACTTGCACGCCGTCGGGAGCGTTCTCCGCGGCGTAGAAGGCGCCGGTCGTGCCCGTCTGCACGGCGAGACGCTTGCCCACCATGTCCGCCAGGCTGTTGATACCCGAGTCCTCACGCACCAGGATCGACTGCACGGCATCGAAGTAGGGGTCGGTGAAGTCGACGGCTTCCTCGCGCTCTTCGGTGATGGTGATGGACGCGGCCGCCACGTCACAGTCGGTCTCGAAAGCCAGACCACCCGTGATCGCTTCGAACCCCGGCTCGGCGATCTCCATCTCCAGCCCGAGATCATCGGCGATGGCCGCCATCAGCTCGATGTCGAAGCCCGTGTACTCGCCGTTCTCGTCGATGAACTCCATCGGCGGGTATGGCGTGTCGGTGCAGACGGTCAGGACCCCGGGGCTCTTGAGCTCGAGCCCACCCCCGGCGCCTGTCGTCGTGGTGCCGTCGCCGCCAGTGTCGTCGCCACAAGCGACGAGAACCATCGCCAGGGCCGCCAAGAGGGCGAGCAGCCTTGTCTTCTTGGTCATCAATTTCGTTTCCTCCGTTGGCAAGTCGACGTCGGTCGACGGTGCGTAGGGTACCGAGAAACGCGATGAGGGGGACACGACGGTGGTCGCGTCCCCCTCTCGACGATGTGGCGGCGTCTCGTCAGGCCGGCCGGCCGCCTCCCTGCTGCTCCCGGAACAGCTCGCCGATGGCGGCCACGGAGCCGAGAACGCCGGACGTGTCCAGCGGGAGGAAGATCTTCGTTGCCTGCCCGTTTGCGATCCCCTGCAACGCCTCCAGATAGCGGATGGCGATGAGGTCGGGGGTCGGGTTCCCGGCGTGGATCGCCGAGAACACCCGCTCGATGGCCTGCGCCTCACCCTCTGCCACGGTGAGCAGCTGGTAACGCTCGGCATCGGCGACCCGCCGGATGGCCTCGGCCTGACCCTCGGCCTCGAGGACCTGGCTCTCCTTGACACCCTCTGCCGTGAGGATGGCGGCCCGCTTGGAGCCCTCGGCCTCGGTGACCGCGGCACGCCGGTCGCGCTCGGCCTTCATCTGTCGGTGCATGGCGTCGGTGACGTCCTGCGGCGGCTCGATGCGCTGGATCTCGACCCGGACCACACGGACGCCCCACTTGTCGGTGGCGTCGTCGAGGATGGTCCGCAGCTTGGCGTTGATCACCTCGCGGGAGGTCAGCGCCGAGTCGAGGTCGAGGTCGCCGACCACGTTCCTCAGGTTGGTCTGTGCCAGCTTGGTGACGGCGAGGATGAAGTTGGCGACGTTGTACTGCAGCTTCACCGGGTCGGTGGGCTCGAAGTAGATCACGGCGTCGACCGTCACCACGACGTTGTCCTTGGTGATGACGTCCTGCGGGGGCACGTCGACGACCTGCTCCCGCATGTCCACCTTGATGATCCGCTTGACGAACGGCATGACCCAGCGCAGGCCGGAGTCGACCGTCTTCTCGTAGCGGCCGAGGAACTCGATGAGTCCCTTCTGGTAGGGCCGCACGATCTTGAATCCCGACGCGGCGACCAGGATCAGCGCGATCGCCAGCACCGCGAACAGGACGATTACTGGTGGCATGTTTCCCCTTCTCTCCTAGTCATTCTGATCAGCCTTCCAAAGGTTCGACCACGAGCCTGGTGCCGCTCACGTCGACCACCTGGATCCGGGTCCCGACCTCGATCCGTCCCGGCGAGGTCGCCCGCCATTCCTCGCTCAGGACACGCACCAGGCCGGCGCCCGTCAGCGGGTCGACGGTCTCGAGCACGACGCCCTCCGCGCCGATCCATCGGTTGGCGCCGACCGCCGGCTGCACCTCCTGGTCCTGCCGCCCGACATAGCGACGAAGGTACGCGAATGCGAATGCCGTCACCCCGAAGAACACCAGCCACTGGGTGATCTGGTTCACGTCCAACCACGCCAGGATGGCCGCGGCCGCGGCGCCAATGGCAAACGGGAGCAGGAAGAACCCTGCGGTGAACATCTCCGCGATCCCCATCACCAGGGCGAAGATCGTCCAGACCCAGCGCCATGCCTCGTTGTCCACGTTTGCACCTCCTCGACCGGCCACTGCCGCCGCGCTCACCAGAGCCACGACGGCGAATCCGTACAGAATCGAATCCCGCCTCGTCTCTCGCCGTCGCTTCTCTCGACCGCTCTGAACGTCCTTCCAAGACGGCACCCTACGCCCCAGACGGGCCTCGGCCCACTGCTCGGCGAGGCCGGCCAGGTCGGACACCACGAGATCGGTCCTCCCGCCCCGCTTCTCGGCCTCCTCGAGATGGGTCTCCAGCTCGGCCCGCATCTCCTCTATGGCGGAGCGGTCGAGACCCGCCTCCTGCCAGTAGGCGACGAGCTCCGTGACGATGGAGCGGTCAGAGGGCATCGTCGACCCCCAGCACCGAGTCCACCGCCGAGCGGAACGCCCGCCACTCGCCGACCCAGGTCTCGAGGCTGCGTCGGCCCTTGTCGGTGATCCGGTAGTACTTCCGGGCCGGGCCCCCGGAGCTCTGCACCAGGTAGCCCTCGATCATCCCCGAACGCTGGAGACGGGAGAGAATCGGGTAGATCGAACCCTCACTGGCCAGACCCAGTCCCCGCTCGGTGAGCTTGTTGGCCATCTCGTAGCCGTAGGACGGCTCCTCCCGGATCACCGCCATGAGACACATGTCGAGCACGCCGTGGAGGAGCTGTGTGCTCCGGTCCTGTCGGGTGCTCCCAGATACCATGCCAGGCATGATACCAGGTCTCGCCAAATTGCTCAACAGGGAATACCGACGATGGGCCCGTCGGTTGGATCTGATATATTCACACTCAAGTTTGTTGTGAGATGCATATGAATCCTGAGAAGCTGACCACCAAGACCCGTGAAGCCCTGATCGAGGCGACCCGTCTCGCCGAGCAGGCCCATCACGCCGAGGTGCTCCCCGAGCACCTCGCCCTGGCCGTGCTCGGCCAGCAGGATGGGATCGTCTACCCGTTGCTCGATGCCGTGGGCGCCGACCCGCTGGCGTTGCGACGCGCCCTGGAGGGCCGGCTCGACGGTCAGGCGAAGGTGTACGGAGATGCCCAGGTGGGGACCAGCCCCGCCTTGAGCCGCGTCCTCCGCGCCGCCGACGACCATCGGGCGCGTCTCGGGGACGCGTATCTCTCCATCGAGCACCTCATCCTCGGGCTCGTCGACGACCGTGGCGCGGTGGGCGACCTGTTCCGGTCCCAGGGGATGGGCACCGAGGCGGTCCTCGACGCCCTGCAGCGCGTCCGTGGCAACCGCCGGGTCACCACCGAGAACCCCGAGGCGACGCTCAACGCTCTGGAGCAGTACGGGCGTGACCTCACCTCGGTGGCGCGTCAGGGCAAGCTGGATCCGGTCATCGGTCGGGACGACGAGATCCGTCGGGTGATCCAGGTGCTCTCCCGTCGCACCAAGAACAACCCGGTCCTCATCGGCGAGCCCGGTGTGGGCAAGACCGCCATCGTGGAGGGTCTGGCGCGGCGGATCGCCGCGGGTGACGTGCCCGAAGGCCTGAAGGACAAGCGCATCGTCGCCCTCGACCTCGGTTCGATGGTGGCCGGCGCCAAGTACCGCGGCGAGTTCGAGGAGCGTCTCAAGGCGGTCCTCGAGGAGATCCGGGAGTCGGAGGGGCAGATCATCACCTTCCTCGACGAGCTGCACACGCTGGTCGGAGCCGGCGCGGCCGAGGGGGCGATGGACGCCTCCAACATGCTCAAGCCGATGCTGGCCCGCGGTGAGCTGCGAATGATCGGCGCCACCACGCTCGACGAGTACCGCAAGCACATCGAGAAGGACGCCGCCCTGGAGCGCCGGTTCCAGCCGGTGCTCGTGGAGCCGCCGACGGTCGAGGACACCATCGGCATCCTTCGGGGGCTCAAGGAGCGGTATGAGGTGCATCATGGTGTCCGGATCACCGACTCGGCTCTCGTAGCCGCCGCGGTGCTGTCGGACCGGTACATCACCTCTCGCTTCCTCCCCGACAAGGCCATCGACCTCATCGACGAGGCGGCGTCGCGGCTCCGCATCGAGATCGACTCCATGCCCGAGGAGATCGACGAGCTGACCCGGCGCCGGATGCAGCTCGAGATCGAGCGCGAGGCGTTGCGCAAGGAGTCGGACCGGGCGTCGCAGGAGCGTCTCGCAGCCCTCGAGGAGGAGCTGGCCAACCTGAACGAGGAGATCGACGGCCTGTCCGCCCGGTGGAACCGGGAGAAGGAGGCCATCTCCGAGATCCGCCGCATCAAGGCGGAGATGGAGGACGCCCGTTCCGCCGCCGAGATCGCCGAGCGGGACGGGGATCTGGCCAGGGCCGCCGAGCTCCGGTACGGCACCCTGATCACCCTGTCTCGACAGCTCGAAGAGAAGGAGGCCGACCTCGCCCGCATCCATGAGCAGGGCTCGCTCCTCTCGGAGGAGGTCGGAGACCAGGACGTCGCCGAGGTGGTGGCGCGCTGGACCGGCATTCCCGTGAGCCGACTCATGGCCGGGGAGACCGAGAAGCTGATCCATCTCGAGGAGCACCTGCACGAGCGGGTGGTGGGCCAGGACGCTGCCGTCGACGCCGTCGCCAATGCGGTGCGACGCAGCCGGACCGGTCTCGCCGACCCCAACCGGCCGGTGGGCTCGTTCCTCTTCCTCGGCCCCACCGGCGTCGGCAAGACCGAGCTCGCCCGGGCGCTCGCCGAGTTCCTCTTCGACGACGAACGATCCATGGTCCGCATCGACATGTCGGAGTACATGGAGAAGCACTCGGTGAGCCGTCTCATCGGAGCGCCTCCGGGCTACGTCGGGTACGACGAGGGCGGGCAGCTCACCGAGGCGGTGCGCCGCCGCCCCTACTCGGTCATCCTCCTCGACGAGGTGGAGAAGGCGCACCCCGACGTGTTCAACGTTCTCCTCCAGCTGCTCGACGACGGCCGTCTCACCGACGGTCAGGGGAGGACGGTCGACTTCACCAACGCCGTGGTGATCATGACCTCCAACCTCGGGTCGGAGCTGATCCAGCCCGATCTTCCCTACGAGACGGTGGCCGACCGCGTGATGGGCGTCGTGCGCCAGCACTTCCGTCCCGAGTTCCTCAACCGCATCGACGAGGTCGTGGTGTTCGAACGGCTCACGCCGGACCATCTGCGCCAGATCGTCGACATCCAGCTTGTGGCCGTGGTGGAGCGTCTCGAGGCGCGGCGCATCGGCCTCGAGCTCGACGACACCGCCCGTGACCTGCTCGCGGAGCAGGGGTACGACCCTGCCTTCGGCGCCCGCCCGTTGAAGCGGCTGATCCAACGTCAGCTGGTGGACCCCATCGCCACGGCGATCCTCGAGGGCCGCTACGGCGAGGGGGACACGATCAAGGTCACGGTCGCCGAGGGTTCCCTGGCCCTGAACTGACAGGCTCGATCCCGCCAGGTAGGGACCTTCGCCCCTGATCGCCGGGCTGCCCGGTTCATACGTTCCGTTGGTATGAGCCGAGCAGCCCAAACCATTCAGGAGGCTCCCGAATCGAGCGTTCGCCCCGGGCCCGGTCTCCTCGGTCTGGCGATGATGCTCCATGGGTTGGTCCACCTCATGGGGGTGATGCTCCTGCTCCGGCTGGAGGAACCGGGTGACCTGACCTACGAGATGGCCAGCCCCGAACCGGGCACCACCCTCGGCGTGGTGTTCGCCGGGCTCTGGCTCATGGCGTGTGTCCTCTTCGTCGCCGCCGGCTGGACCGTCATCCGCGGCCACGCCTCTGCACGGCTGGTGGCGACGGCCTCGGTGGTGTCGCTGATCGCGATCGCACCGATGGCAGCGACGGCGCCGGCCGGGATCCTCCTCTCCGCAGTCTTCCTGGTCGGCGCCGTCGTTCGCAGGAGATGAGGCCTCCGTCGGCATCCCTTCCGTCACGGGCACGACGGCTCTGGGCGGAACTCGGCGACTCACCGAGCGACTGGGTCGACGTGATGCCTTTGCCCACCGGACCGGCGGCCCTCTGGCTCGACCGGGCAGCCCCGACGTGCACGCCACCGCATCACAGCGTCGTGCTGCGCATGCACGGGGAGATCAAGGTCGGGAGGTGGCGGCCCTTCCGGGCGGAGCAGATCCTGTCGAGGCATGGCTTCGTCTGGGCGGCCCGTGCCGGGAGGTTCCCGATGGTCGTCCGTGGCTTCGACATCTGCCGGCCCGAGGGCGGTGAGATGGATTGGCGTCTGCTCGGCCTCGTCCCGGTGATGCGTCGGGCCGGCGACGACGTCTGGCGAAGCGCCGCGGGGAGGCACGCCGCCGAGTTGCTCGTCCTGGCCCCTTGTTTCGGACGCACACCCCAAGTCGCCTGGACTTCCGGCCGAGGAGACGACGTGGCCGTGGCCAAGGTGATCCTGGGACGGTTCAAGCACGAAGTCTCGTTGCGGATCGACGAGACAGGGCGGCTCCTCGACCTGTCCCTCCCGCGTTGGGGCGACCCCGACGGTGCGGGATTCCGTGAGGAGCCATTCGGTGTCGTCTTCGAGTCGGAGCGACGGTTTGGTGACCACCTCCTCCCGGGGTCGTTCCGGGCCGGGTGGTGGCCCGGGACCGACAGCTGGGCGGAGGGGGAGTTCTTCCGCTGCGTCGTCGACGACGCCGAATTCTCCTGAGTGATGCGCTCGGTGGTGTCAGCCGTCGACGCCGGCCACGAGGCGGGGTTTGGGGTCCGGATGATCGAGCCAGGCGCGCAGGCCCTCCCGAACGGTTGGCCAATCCTCACCGGTCATTGCGAACCAGGCCGTGTCCCGATTCCGTCCCTTGACGATGAGGTGGTTGCGGAAGATCCCCTCGAACCGGAACCCCAGACGGAGCGCCGCATGTCGGGAGGCCGCGTTGAGGGCGTCGCACTTCCACTCCACCCGCCGACATCGATAGAACCCGAAGGCCTCCTCCAGCAACAGATAGGCCGTTTCGGTGTTGACACCGGTCCGGTGCACCTGTGGCACATACCAGATGTGACCGAGCTCCATGGTCCGGTTCGACTCGTCACGACGCATCAGGGCGGCCATCCCCACGGCCCGGTCATCCTGGCCGACGACGGTGTGCCAGAGGGGATCGATGCTGGCGGCGGCCCGGGTCATCCATTCCTCCATCGCATCGAGATCGGGGAACGGCCCGTAGCCCATGTAGGTCCAGACGGCCTCGGCTTCGGGCGAGCCATGGGTGAGCGGATAGGTGGCAGCGGTGTCGCGCCCGGGTTCAGGGGCGCGCAGGGTCACCATCCCACCCTCCATGGGGCGACGCTGCAACGGAGGCCCAGGTTCGGTGTCGGCCACGGGAAGTCCCACGGGCAGGCTCATGACCGTCATTCAAACCATGGGGAAGCCACATCCGCCGCCCCGGTTCGATGCAGACTGATGCCGTGCGTCGGGTAGCTGTCGCCCTGATCGTCTTCGTCGCGGCCTTTCCGGCCCCCGCGGCCGCCGATGAACGCGACGACACGCTCCTCTTCGCCTTCACCGGCGACACGTTGACCCATCTCAACGTCAATGCCGCAGCCCGTCGTTACGGGTCGCCGTACGACTTCCGCCCCATGTTCGAGCCGGTGAGGCATCTCATCGAAGGGGCCGACTTCGCCATCTGCCACATGGAGGTGCCGCTCTCGCCGGACAACACGAACATCTCCAGCTTCCCGAGGTTCAATGGTCCGAGGGAGATCGCCAACGCCCTGGCACATGCCGGCTTCGATGCCTGCAGCACGGCCTCGAACCACACCATCGACCAGGGCGTCCAGGGCGCGCTCGCCACCCGTCGCATCCTCGAGGAAGCCGGGCTCCGTCAGTCGGGGATCCGGTCGAGCGTCCTCGAGATGTGGGAGGACCCGGTGTACGAGGTCGACGGCGTGGAGGTGGCCCACCTCGCGGCCACCTATTGGTACAACGGTCTCCGTCCTCCGGCGGGCATGGAATGGATCAGTTCCGAGATCGATGTCGCCGACCTCCTCTACCGGGCGCGGCGGGCCAAGGCCCTCGGAGCGGACCTCGTGGTGGTGAGCATGCACTGCTGCGTCGAGTACCGGATGATGCCGACGACGCGGCAGGTCGAGGACTCCCACCGGCTCATCGAGTCACCGTACGTCGACCTGGTGGTCAGCCATCACAGCCATGTGGTGGGGCCGGTGGAGAAGGTGGGTGACGAGTTCATCCTCCACGGGCTGGGCAACTTCCTCTCCGGACAGCTCTTCCGGGCCGAGACCTCCGACGGGGTCATCGCCATGGTTCGGGCGACGCGGAACGACGGCATCTGGCGGTTCGACCGGGTCGAGGTGATCCCCACCCAGGTGACGGGCGGCAGCCGGATCGTGCCCGTCGAGCAGGGGTCGGGGTCGTGGCAGCGGACCATGTCGGCGATCAACGCCATGGGGGCTGGGATCGAGCCCTTCCCCGGTCACGTCAGCCGCACGGCGCGCCTCGATCTCTTCGACGGATAGACGAGTCCCCCAGCCGGAGGCTGGGGGAAAGTACCGCCGGCGAAGCCGGGGGTAGGGGGGTGGCGGACCCGTTCGGGGCCTCAGAAAGGCTTGTTTCGGTCCAGCCCGATGATCCGGGAGTAGGCCCGGTCGCCCTGACGACCCATGGGGACGAGTTGGGCGCGTCCCTTGCCCCCGCCCGGGATCTCGATGTCAACCACCAAAGCCTTGCCGTCGACGGCAGTGCCGGCGAGGACCTGGAGTGTCCCCTTCCAGGACGCCACCTCTGAGTCGATCTCGAGTTGCGCCTGGCCGGTGGTGAGGATTGCTCCGTCGGGGAGGTACACCCGGACGGGGCCCTGGTAGCTGTCGGTGATCGTGTCGGTCATCGGTCCAACCCCATCAAATCGGAAACCTGGCTCCGGAGGATGATCTCACGCCGGTAGGAGCGGGCCACCTCCTGGATGCGCCGCTCCATCTCCTCTTCCATGTCCTCCAGCTTGTCGCGGAGACGATCCAGTTTCCTCTTCAACTGACGGTTCTCCTCCTGGAGCTCGAGGACCCTCTTCACGCCCTCGAGGTTGAGTCCCTGGCTGGTCAGCTCCTGGATCAACTGGAGACGCTCGATGTCCTCCTGGGAGTAGCGGCGGGTGCCGCCCGGCGTCCGGTACGGCTCGATGAGGCCCTTGCGCTCGTAGATGCGCAGGGTCTGGGGGTGCATCCCCGCCAGCTCGGCCGCCACCGAGATGACGAACACCGCCCGGGAGGAACGGTCGCTCATGCGTTACTCCATCTTCCCAGGTTGGACCGGGGGTTCTCGGTTTCGAGGGCCGCCAGGTCCTCGAGGAGCTTGCGCTCCTCCTTGGACACTCGTGAGGGTACGGCGATCTGAACCGTCACCAACAGGTCGCCCGCCTTGCCCGTTTCGGGGACGATCCCCTTGCCGCGGACACGGAAGGTCTTGCCGCCGGGGGTGCCCGGCGGGATCTTCAGCTTCACCGCGCCGTCGAGCGTGGGGACCTCGATCCGGCTCCCCAGGGTCGCCTCCGTGTAGCTGATGGGGATGGTCAGGGTCAGGTCGTTGCCCCGGCGGCCGAAGACCTTGCTCGGTGCCACCCGGATCCGCACCAGGACGTCACCCGCCGGCCCGCCACCCGGGCCCGGGGCGCCCTTGCCCCTGAGTCTGAGGATCGAGCCGTCCTTGACTCCGGCCGGGACTTTCAGCTTGAGGTTGCGACTGCGATGTTCCGACCCGGTGCCCCGGCACTTGGTGCACGGGCTCGAGATGACACGGCCGGAACCGCCGCACTGCGGGCACGGCTGGGAGAAGGAGAAGAAGCCCTGGTTCTGGGCCACCACGCCCCGGCCGCCGCACGTCGGGCACGTCGTGATGCTGGTGCCCGGCTCCGCTCCGCTACCGCCGCAGCGTGAGCAAGGGGCGGGCCCCCTGACGTTGATCGTGGTGGTGACACCGTGGGCCGCGTCTTCGAAGCTGATGCTCAGGTCGGTCTGGATGTCGGCGCCCCGCTGCGGACCGCGTCGCTGGGTACCGAAGCCGAAGAGGTCGCCGAAGCCGAACCCGCCGAGCAGGTCCTCGAGATCCTCGATGCGGACCTGCTGCTGGTAGCCGCCGAAACCGCCCGGGCCGAACCCGCCGAAGCCGCCGCCGCTGGCGGCGACCCGCCGCACCTGGTCGTACTGGCGCCGCTGCTCGGCGTCGGACAGGACCGAATAGGCCTCCGAGATCTGCTTGAACCGCTCCTCGGCTCCCGGATCGTCCGGGTTGGCGTCGGGGTGGTTCTTCTGGGCGAGCTTCCGGTAGGCCTTCTTGATCTCATCGGCGGTCGCGTTCTCATCGACCCCGAGGATCTCGTAGAAGTCCTTGTCCAGCCAGGACCGGTTCATTCAGCCGAATCCAGCACCACCAGGGCCGCCCGGATGACGCGGCCCCGCAGTCGGTAACCACGACGAAGCTCCTCGGCCACCACCAGCTTCGAGGAGCCCTCGGGCGCCCCTACGGGCTCGTGCAGGTTCGGGTCGAACGGCTCGCCGACGGTCGGGATCACCTCGAGGCCCTCCTCCGCGAGAGCCTTGAGGAGCTGCTCCCGGGTGTTGATCATCCCCGCCAGGATCCCCTTCTCGCCCTCGGTCTTGGTGTCGACCTTGACCGCGGCATCGAAGGTGTCGAGGACGGGCAGGATCCGCTCCACGACCCGCTCGGCGGCGCGGTCGAGCACCGTGGCGCTCTCCTTCGCCGTCCGCTTCCGGTAGTTGTCGAAGTCGGCGGCGACGCGCTTCAGGTCGTCGAGGAACCCGGCAGCCTCCTCACGTGCCTTCGCCACCTCCTCGAGGAGGACCTCGATGGCCTCCTCCGGGTCGTCCGGGAGCTCGATGCCGAGAGCCTCGGCGGTCGGTTCCGCCGGTTGCACCGCGGTGCCGTCCAGGGTCAGATCCTCGCTCGGCTCAGGCATCGTTCTCTTCGTCGTCCTCGGCGTCCTCGACGATCTCGGCCTCGACGATCTCTTCGTCCTCGGCTGCGGAGCCGCCGGTGTCGCCGCCGGAGCCGGCAGACGCCGCGGCCGCCCCCTGCTGGTACAGCCGGGTCGCCATGGCCTGGCTGGCGGTGATCAGCTCCTCCATCCTCGTCCGGACGGTGGCGCTGTCCGCATCGGAGTCGATGGTCTGACGCAGCGTGGACAGGGCTGACTCGATGTTCGACTTCTCCTCGTCGGTCATGTTCTCGCCCTGCTCCTTGAGGAGCTTCTCGGTCTGGTGGACCAACTGCTCCGCCTGGTTGCGGGTCTCCACGGTCTCCCGGCGCCGGGCGTCTTCCTCGGCGTAGGCCTCGGCGTCCTTGATCATCTGGTCGATCTTGTCCTTGTCCAGCGCCGTGCCACCGGTGATGGTCATCTTCTGTTCCTTGTTGGTGGCGAGGTCCTTGGCGTAGACATGAACGATGCCGTTGGCGTCGATGTCGAAGGTGACCTCGATCTGGGGCACGCCGCGCGGAGCCGGCGGGATGCCGGTCAACTCGAAGCTGCCGAGCAGCTTGTTGTGCGCGGCGATTTCACGCTCACCCTGATAGACCTGGATCTGCACCGACGGCTGATTGTCGTCGGCCGTGGTGAACGTCTCGCTCCGCTTGGTCGGGATCGTGGTGTTGCGCTCAATGAGCTTGGTCATCACGCCACCCTTGGTCTCGATGCCGAGGGACAGCGGCGTGACGTCAAGCAGCAGAACGTCTTTCACCTCACCCTTGAGCACACCGGCCTGCAGCGCGGCACCCACCGCGACAACCTCGTCCGGGTTGACGCCCTTGTTGGGCTCCTTGCCGCCGGTCATTTCCTTGACCAGCTCGGAGACCGCGGGCATACGGGTGGAGCCGCCGACGAGGACGACGTGGTCGATGTCGCCGACCGAGATGCCGGCGTCCTTGATCACCGACTGGAACGGCTTGCGGGCGCGGTCCAGCAGATCCTGGGTGATGCGCTGGAACTCGGCACGGCTCAGCTGTTCGTCGAGGAACAACGGGTTCTTATCCGCGTCGACGGTGATGTAGGGCAGGTTGATCGACGTCTGCT
>DASVBU010000012.1:0-9478 GCA_036375695.1 Acidimicrobiia bacterium
CTGCAGGGGAGCTTCATCATCGAGGAGCTCACCGACCTCGTCGAGGAGGCAGTGCTCATGGAGTTCGAGCGGATCAGTTCCAGGGGTGGGGTGCTCGGCGCCATGGAGCGGCAGTACCAGCGCACCAAGATCCAGGAGGAGTCGCTCTACTACGAGCAGATGAAAGAGTCCGGCGCCTACCCGGTGATCGGGGTCAACACGTTCCTCTCCAAGGAGGGCTCCCCGTTCCAGATCCCGGACCAGTTGGTCCGCTCCACGCCCGAGGCGCGGAACCGTCTCATTTCCGACCTACGCGCCTTCCAGGAGCGGAATCGTGACCGTGCCGAGAAGGCCCTCGCCGAACTCCAGGATGCCGCGGTCCAGGGGAGGAACATCTTCGAGGCATTGATGGAGGCGTCCAAGGTGGCGTCGCTGGGTCAGATGAGCCGGGCCCTCTACGAAGTCGGCGGCCAATACCGCCGCAACATGTAGCCCCCTACGCCCGCTCTTCGCCCGGCTGCGCCTGGCTCCGGCGGCGGTACCTTCCCCCAACTTCGTTGGGGGACTGATCCGGAGCCCGGGTCGCCGCCAGCTCAAGGGGGACGAGGAAAAGGCCCGGGGCTTGTCGGGCCGATGCGATACCGTCGGGCCGACCCATGACCACTGCCGCTCCTTCGTATCGCGCCACGCTCAGGACCTACCTGGGCCCCCTCCGCCTGCGTGTGGTGGTTCTCGTCCTGCTCTTGCTCGGCTCGATCGGCCTCCAGCTGGTCACGCCGCTCATCCTGGCCGACTTCATCGACTCGGCCGTCGCCGGCGCCGCGGTGACGGGGCTGGTCGCCTTTGGCGCCGCGTATCTCGTTGCGGGAGTGATCAACCAGGTGCTCGAAGGGTTCAGCACCTACCTGGGCGCCGATGTCGGCTGGACCGCCACCAACCAGCTCAGGGAGGACCTCGCCGCCCATCTCCTCCGGCTCGACATGGGGTTCCACAACGAGACCACACCCGGGGAGATGATCGAACGCGTCGACGGCGATGTCACCGCGCTGGCCAACTTCATCTCCCGGTTCCTCGTCCGCCTCGTCGCCGCCGGGATCCTGCTGCTCGGGGTGATCATCGTCAGCTGGCTCCAATCGTGGGTCATGGGTGCGGCCATCACCCTCTACGTGGTCGCGGTCGTCTCCCTGCTCTTCAAGCTGCGCGGCCATGCGGTCGACGCCGCCGAGGAGGAGCGGGAGGTCTCTGCCGGCCTCTACGGGTTCGTCGAGGAGAGGCTCGCCGGGATCGACGACATCCGTTCGCTGGGCGCCGGGCCGTTCATGATGAACCGCTTCATCCCGGTGGTCAGGGAGTTCTTCGTCCGCACCACCAACGCGTGGCGGCGACGGATCGCCGTGTGGGTGACGGCGAACACCGCGTTCTGGGCAGGGGACGCCATCGCCCTCGCCGTCGGTGCCGGTCTCGTCATCTCGGGTGACATCGACGTCGGTAGGGCGTGGCTGATAGTGCAATACGTGCAGCTGGTGCGGCGTCCCATCGAACAGATGACCCAGGAGCTGCAGGAGATGCAGAAGGCGGCCGGCGGTCTGGTGAGGATCGATCATCTCCGCTCCCTGGATCCGGCGGTGAAGGACGGCTCCCGGGAGCTGTCATCGGGACCCTTGTCGCTCCGGTTCGACCATGTCTCCTTCGCCTACGAGGAGCGCACGGTCCTCCAGGACGTCAGCTTCGAGCTCGGGGCCGGGCGCTCGCTCGGTCTGCTGGGTCGGACCGGTGGGGGCAAGACCACCATCACGCGGCTGATCACGCGCCTCTACGACCCGACATCGGGCACGGTGGAGGTGGGCGGGATCGACCTGCGCCAGGTTCGCTCGGAGTCGTTGCGGCGATCGGTCGGCGTGGTCACGCAGGACGTCCAGCTGTTCAACGCCTCGGTCCGGGACAACCTCACGTTCTTCGGCGACCGTCCGAACGAAGAGATCCTCGAGATCCTCGACGCAGTGGGGCTGGGAGAATGGATCCGCTCGATAGGCCTCGACACGGTCCTGGGTCATGCCGGAGCCGGTCTGTCGGCCGGGGAGCAGCAGCTCCTGGCGTTCGCCAGGGTGTTCCTGCAGGACCCGGGTGTGGTGATCCTCGACGAGCCCTCCTCCCGTCTCGACCCGGCCACGGAGGCGCTGCTGGCGACCGCCACCGAGCGGCTCTTCGCGGGTCGAACCGTGGTGATCATCGCCCACCGACTGGAGACCGTTCGCACGGCCGACGAGATCCTCGTCGTCGATGGCGGCCGGATCGTGGAGCACGGTCTGCGGGAGGTCCTCGCCGCCGATCCGTCGAGCAGGTACGCACGTCTTCTCGCTGCCGGGAAGGGTGATCTCCTCGGAGGGTTCGCGCCATGAAGCCGATGCGCGTCGTCTGGGAGATGATCAAGTACCGGCCGGTGCGGTTCTTCGTCTGCGCCTTCATCTGGACGGTGATCCACACCACGCCGCTGCTCTTCGGTGTCCTCATCGGAATGGCGATGGGCCGTCTCGGCGAGGGGATGCCGGTCGCCCGGAGCGCGTGGGCGCCGGTCATCGCCTTCGCGGTCCTGGCGGTGGCCCGGAACGTGCTCTTCTGGATCGGGGCGAACACCTGGATCGAGCATTGGAACGAGCAGGCACTGCAGCTGCGCCGGAACCTCCTGGGCTGGCTGCTCGAGGCACCGGGGTCGCGGGTCCTGCCCCTCTCTCCGGGCGAGGCGGTGAGCACCTTCCGGGACGACGTCGACGACCTGGTCGACTACCTGGAGAACTGGATCGACATGCCCGGCCTCGCCCTGTTCGGGATCGGGTCGATGGTGATCATGGCCACGAGGAACCCGAGGCTGACCGCCTATCTCATCGTCCCGCTTGTGGCCACCGTGATCCTGACCCGGGCCCTGAGCCCGCAGATCCGCAAGCGGCGACGGGCGATGCGTGCCGCCACCGACGATGTCACCGGCTTCATCGGCGAGGCGTTCGCAGGGGTCCAGACGGTCAAACTGGCGGCGGCGGAGCAAGCGGTGATCGCACGCCTGCGCCGGCTCAACCGGATACGCCGCAAGGCTGCCCTGGCCGACACGGTCCTGGCCGAGGTGCTGAAGGCGATCAACCGCAACATGTCGACGATCACGATCGCCATCGTCCTCATCTTCGGCGCCGATGCGATGACGACCGGCGCGATGACCCTCGACGACCTGACGGTTTTCCTCACTTTCCTGCCGCGGCTCACCGACTACCTGGCTTTCGTCGGTGACATCATCGCCCAGCACCGTCGGGCCGGCGTCTCCTTCGAACGGATCAAGGCGTTGTCGGTGGATGCGCCGGAGGAGGTCCTGCTCGATCGGACGCGCGTCTCCCTCGAGGGTGAGATCCCCGAGCTGCCCGAGATCGAGGAGGTCGTGGAGCCGTTGCAGAAGCTCGAGGTGGAGAACCTGAGCCACTGGTTCCCCGACGGCGAAGGCGGCATCACCGGTGTCGACTTCACCGTGGATCGGGGATCGTTCACCGTGGTCACCGGTCGCATCGGGTCGGGCAAGAGCACACTGGTGCGCGCCCTCTTGGGTCTGGTGCCGGCGGCGGGGGAGATCCGCTGGAACGGCAAGCTGGTGGAAGACCCGGCTTCGTTCTTCGTCCCACCCCGCTCCGCCTACACCGCCCAGGTGCCGAGGCTCTTCTCGGAGTCCCTGGCGGCCAACATCGGGCTCGGCCGGACCTCGTCACGGGAGCGGATCACCGACGCCGCACGGCTGGCCGTCCTCGATCCCGACCTGGAGCGGATGGAGCAGGGGATCGACACGATGGTCGGGGCCCGCGGCGTGAAGTTGTCGGGTGGTCAGGTGCAACGCTCTGCGGCCGCCAGGATGCTGGCCACGGAGGCGGAGCTTCTGGTGTTCGACGACCTCTCTTCGGCTCTGGACCTGCACACCGAGGCCGAGTTGTGGCGTCGACTCATGGAGCGGGGTGAGGCGACGTGCATCGTGGTCTCGCACCGTCGGGCAGCCCTGGAGCGCGCCGACCAGATCCTGCTCATGGACCGGGGCCGGATCGTCGATCGGGGCACGTTGAACGAGCTGCTGGAGCGCTCGGAGCTGATGCGCTCGCTCTGGGCGGGCGAACTCGAATCCGGCACGGGCCCACCGGCGACGCGCTGACAACTCTCTAACCCCTTACCCCCTACCCCAGCCTCCGCTTCGCTCCGGCTGCGGTACCTTCCCCCGGCTCCGCCGGGGGACTCATCCGTGGCTGCTCCCTAACCCCTTACCCCCAACCCCAGCCTCCGCTTCGCTCCGGCTGCGGTACCTTCCCCCGGCTCCGCCGGGGGACTTGTCCAAAATGGGCAGACTTTCGGCGGCCACTACCCTCTGGCGGCGATGGTTCGACGAGTTCCCGAAAACCCCTCGCTGGAGGGTCTCGAGCAGAAGTGGGATGCCGTCTGGGAGCGTGACGGCACCTACCGGTTCGACCGCACCAAGACCCGGGACGAGATCTTCGCCATCGACACACCGCCTCCCACGGTGTCCGGGTCGCTGCACATGGGATCTGCCTTCGGCTACGTACAAACCGACGCCCACGCCCGCTACCGCCGCATGTCGGGCCGTGAGGTCTTCTACCCGATGGGTTGGGACGACAACGGCCTGCCCACGGAGCGTCGGGTCCAGAACTACTACGGGGTTCGCTGTGATCCCAGCCTGCCCTACGACCCCGACTTCACGCCTCCCGACGAGCCCTTCGACCCGCCCAAGTCGATCAGCAGGCAGAACTTCATCGAGCTGTGCCATCACCTGACCGAGGAGGACGAGAAGCAGTTCGAGCAGACCTGGCGGGCCCTCGGGCTGTCTGTCGACTGGACCCAGACCTACGCCACCATCGACGACCACAGCCGTCGCACGTCGCAGAAGGCCTTTCTGGCCAACCTGGCCCGCGGCGAGGCCTACTCGGCCGAGGCCCCCGTCCTCTGGGACATCGACTTCAGGTCGGCGGTCGCTCAGGCCGAGCTGGAGGATCGGGAGCGACAAGGTGCCACGCACCGGATCGCGTTCGCCCGCACCGACGGGGGAGATGTGGTCATCGAGACCACCCGGCCCGAGCTGATCTGCTCCTGTGTGGCCCTCGTCGCCCATCCCGACGACGAGCGGTACGCCGATCTGTTCGGGCAGACCGTGCGCACACCGGTGTTCGGTGTCGAGGTCCCCGTCGTGGCACATCACCTCGCCGAGCCCGACAAGGGCACCGGCATCGCCATGATCTGCACCTTCGGTGACCTCAACGACGTCACCTGGTGGCGCGAGCTGCAGCTGCCCACCCGGGCGGTGATCCAGCCCGACGGCCGCTTCCAGACCGAGACTCCGGAGTGGCTCTCCCACGCCGCCGACGCCTACGCCCGGCTGGCCGGTCTCTTCTCCAACCAGGCCCGCAAAGAGATGGTGGAGATGCTCACCGAGAGCGGGGAGCTCAAGGAGGAGCCCAAGCCGATCACCCACCCCGTCAAGTTCTACGAGAAGGGGGAGCGGCCCCTCGAGATCGTCACGTCCCGTCAGTGGTACATCCGCAACGGCGCGCGGGACGAGGAGCTGAAGAAGGAGCTGCTGGCGCGGGGCGACGAGCTGCATTGGGTCCCCGACTTCATGGCGGTCCGCTACAAGCACTGGGTGGACGGCCTGACGGGGGACTGGCTGATCTCCCGACAGCGATTCTTCGGCGTCCCCATCCCCATCTGGTACCCGATCGGCGATGACGGGGTCGTGGACTATGACAACCCATTGACGCCCGACGAGGACCAGCTCCCCGTCGATCCGACCTCACAGCCGCCACCCGGATACGACGAATCGATGCGGGGCAAGCCCGGCGGGTTCGTCGGCGAGGCCGACATCATGGACACCTGGGCCACTTCCTCGCTGACCCCGCAGATCGCGGGTCACTGGGTCGACGATCCGGATCTCTGGGAGCGCGTCTTCCCCATGGACATCCGCCCCCAGGGCCCCGAGATCATCCGCACCTGGCTGTTCTCGACCGTGGTCCGATCCCACTACGAGCACGGGATCCTTCCCTGGCACACCACCACCATCAACGGCTGGATCCTCGATCCGGACCGCAAGAAGATGTCCAAGTCGCGGGGCAACGTCATCACGCCCCAGGGGACCATCCAGGAGTTCGGCCCCGACGCGGTCAGGTATTGGGCGTGTCACGCCCGGCCCGGCGTCGACACGGCCCTGGACACGGGTGTGATGCGGATCGGGCGACGTCTCGCCATCAAGGTCCTCAACGCCTCCCGGTTCGTCCTCGGCTTCGCCGACGACGTGGACCCGTCGGCGGTCAGCGAGCCGGTGGACCGGGCCATGCTCGCCGGGCTGGCGGACGTGGTCGAGGCCGCCACCACCAGCTTCGAGGCGTTCGACTACTCCCGGGCCCTCGAGATCGCCGAGCAGTCGTTCTGGGAGTGGACCGACGACTACGTCGAGCTGGTCAAGGGAAGAGCCTACGGCGTGGGTGACGCCGCCCGGTCGGCACACGCGGCCCTCCAGCTCGCCTTGGGCGTCTATCAGCGACTCTTCGCCCCGTTCCTGCCCTTCGTCACCGAAGAGGTGTGGTCCTGGTGGCGTGACGGTTCCGTGCACCGGCAACCGTGGCCGTCGGTGACGGAGCTCGGCGGGCTCACCGGTGACGTTTCCGTCCTCACCGACGCCACGCAGGTGCTTGCCGAGGTGCGGCGGGTGAAGTCCGAGGCCAAGGTCTCGATGCGGGCCGAGGTGTCCGAGCTCGAGATCAGCGCAGACCCCGGGGCGATCGAGCGGATCCGTTCCGTGGAGGCCGATCTGCTCGAGGCGACGCGGGCGCCCGGGATCACGTACTCGGAGGGCGAGTTCGCCGTCCGGGCCGTCCTCGCACCCCAGGTGTGACATGAGGGTCGGGGTCGTCGGCGGAGGACCCGGGGGCCTCTACCTGGCGATACTGCTCCGCAAGCTCCGGCCCGACTACGAGGTGACCGTCTGGGAGCGGAACACGCCGGCCGATGCCTACGGGTTCGGTGTCGTCTTCTCGGACGAGACGTTGGACCACTTCGCCGAGGCCGACCCCGAGTCGTTCCGGAGGCTGGCCGGCGAGTTCGTCAGCTGGGGCGACATCGAGGTGCGCCACTTCACCGGGCGTCGGATCGTGTCCGGCGGGCACGGATTCTCGGCGGTGAGCAGGCGCCGGCTCCTCGAGATCCTCACCGAGCGAGCCGCCGAGGCGGGTGCGGAGCTCCACTTCTCGCATGAGGTCAGCGACCCGCTGTCGATCGATGCCGACGTCATCGTCGGTGCCGATGGGAAGAACTCGGTGGTGCGCGATCTCCACGTCGATCAGCTCCAACCGTCCGTCGACGAGCGGGTGAACAAGTACGTCTGGTTCGGCACCACGAAGGTGTTCGACCGTTTCCACTTCATTTTCGAGGACACAGACGCCGGCATGGTGTGGGCGCACATCTATCCGTACTCGGAGGAGGGGAGCACTTTCATCGTGGAGATGGCCCCCTCTACCTGGCGGGGTCTGGGTCTGGACGCCACCGAACAAGAGGTGTTCCCACCCGGGGTCAACGACGAGCTCGCCCTGACCCGCTGCCAGGAGCTGTTCGCCGAGCATCTCGACGGCCATCCGTTGGTGGGGAACAACTCCAAGTGGCTGCAGTTCCCGACGATCAAGTGCGAGCGGTGGCATCACGGCAACGTCGTGCTGTTGGGCGATGCGGTGCACACGGCCCACTACTCGGTCGGGTCGGGCACCAAGCTGGCGATGGAGGACGCCATCGCCCTGGCGGCGCATCTGGCGAAGGGGGGCCCGATCGAGGAGGCCTTCGCCGCCTACGAGGAGGAGCGGAGACCGGCAGTGGACAGTCTGCAGCGGGCCGCCAAGGCGAGTCTGGAGTGGTTCGAGGGCGCCGACCGCTACCGACGGATGGAACCGGAGCAGTTCACCTTCAGCCTCCTCACCCGGAGCCAGCGGGTCACCTACGACAACCTCAGGATGCGTGACCCCGTGTACATGGAGACGGTCGACCGGTGGTACGCCGCCTCGGAACACGGGTGCCCGGTGGAGATCGGACCCGAGGTGCCACCGATGTTCCACCCGTATCAGATCAAGGACCTGGTGCTGCCCAACCGGATAGTGGTGTCACCCATGGACCAGTACTCGACCGGGCCCGACGGGGTCCCCACCGACTGGCACTTCGTCCATCTCGGGAGCCGGGCGGTGGGTGGTGCCGGTCTGGTCATGACCGAGATGGTCTGCGTCACCCCGCAGGGCCGGATCTCGCCGGCGGACACAGGCATGTGGTCCGACGAGCAGGAGTCGGCCTGGAAGCGGATCGTCGACTTCGTCCACACCGAGACCAACGCCAGGATCGGGCTCCAACTCGGTCACTCCGGCCGCAAAGGCTCGACGAAGCGCATGTGGGAGGGCGACACCGATCCACTCGAGGAGGGCAACTGGGACCTGATCTCCCCGTCACCCATCCCGTACCGGCCCGACTCGCAGATCCCGAGAGAGATGACCCGGAAAGACATGGAAGAGGTCCGGGACGCCTTCGTGTCGGCTGCCGAGCGGGGCAAGCGCGCCGGGTTCGACCTATTGGAACTGCACTACGCCCATGGGTATCTGATGTCGAGCTTCCTCACGCCGCTGGCCAACCAGCGGGACGACGAGTACGGGGGAAGCCTGGAGAACCGGATGCGATACCCCCTCGAGGTACTGGACGCCGTGCGCGAGGTGTGGCCGGGGCCGCTTTCCGTCCGGATCTCGGCGACTGACTGGGTTCCCGGCGGTTTCGACGGTGATGATGCCGTCGAGTTGGCCAAGGCTCTGAGGGAGCACGGCTGCGACATCGTCGACGTGTCGACCGGGCAGACGTCGATCGAGGCTCGTCCCGAGTACGGGCGTCTCTACCAGACGCCGTTCAGCGATCGGATCCGGCACGAGGCGGGCATCCCCACGATGACCGTGGGTGCGGTGTCGTCGATCGACGACGTGCACAACATCCTGGTGGCCGGCAGGGCCGATCTGTGCGTCCTGGCACGGCCTCATCTGGTCGACCCGTATTGGACGCTCAACGCCGCCATCGACCTCGGGTACACGGGGCACCATTTCCCGCCGCAGTACTGGTCGGGGCTGGCGTCGCGTCGTCGGGATCAGGACCCCATCCCGCCCGACGTGTTCCGCCGGGTTTAGCGCGGGCGAATCGGACTTCTCCCCCGTGTTGCGGGAGCGGAACGGAAGAGTACGGCCGTGACGGGCCCCGCGGACCCACCGTACGGACTTCTCCCCCGTGGAGCGGGAACGGAACCTGGGAGTACGCGAACCCGCCGTACGGACTTCTCCCCCGTGGAGCGGCAGCGGAACGGGGGAGTACGGCCGTAGGCCGGGAGGGGGCGCGAGCGAAGCGAGCCAGAACACCACCTCAATCCAGAGGCGGTGCAACCCGTGGATCCAGTCGATGCAGTTCT
>DASVBU010000034.1:0-21177 GCA_036375695.1 Acidimicrobiia bacterium
GATGGCGTCCAACTGCATCGCCCGCAACACGGCGATATGAGCCTCCGCGGTGACCAGGGTCTGCTCAGCCGCATCCACCGACTCGAACGCTTCCACTATCGAACTCATGTTCGATCCCATACCCCGAACATACGACCCGGCAGAGACAGAAACAAGAGGGTCGTTCCGAAGTTTCAAGGACGGGCTCGGCACCCCCTACCCCCCAAGGTTCGCTGGGGGACCAAGCCCTGGCTCGGTTCCACGGGGAAGGAATCCGGGGGAGACGGAAAGGCCGTTGGCTGCATTACGGTGGGGTCGTGCCGTATCGGCTGATCTACCTCGGGCTAGGGTTGCTCGGCGCCGCCGCCTTGATCCTCGGGATCGTGTTCGCCAAGGAGGGTGAGCCGGCCGATCTGCCCGATCCACTGGTGTCGGTCTCTCCGGAGCCCAACGAGATGGTCCCGCCCCAGGCTGCCATCGAAGTGGTGCTGCCGGTCGGTTACCGCGCCGAGATATGGGTGGACGGCTGGCCCATCACCGATTTCACCTTCGTCGAGGCGACCGGCGTCCACAGCTGGTCCCCCTCGCCCGGTCACCCCACCATCCAGACCTGGACGCCGGGGGAACATCGCGTACGCATCGAATGGGACAGGTATTCGGGGCTCCCCGACCCCGGCGCTTTCGATTGGACCTTCCGGGTGGGCTGACCTAGCCCTCCAGGACCTTCAGCCCCTTCTCGAGCAGCTCCCGGAACGTGGCGTCGTCGATGATCGGGATGCCCAGCTCCTCCGCCTTCTTGGTCTTCGAAGCCCCCGGCGACTCTCCCACGATCAGGGCCGTCGTCTTGGAAGAAACAGAGCTCGTCGCCTTGCCACCCTTGGCCTCGATGGCCGCCTCCGCCTCTTCCCTACTCAGGCCGTCCAGCGTCCCCGAGATGACGAACGTGGCGCCCGCTAGCAGGTCGGACTCCGGCTCCTCGGCCCTCTCGTCCGCGAGGCGGACGCCGGCCGCGCCCAGCTTCTCCACCAGACGTCGGTTGGCCTCGTCCTGACACCACTCCCGGATCTCCCTGGCGATGGTCGGTCCGATCCCCTCGATCGCCGCGATTTCCTCTTCGGAAGCGTCCATGAGCGCCGGGAGGCTCCCGAAGTGCCGTGCCAGCGTGCGGGCCACCGTGCTCCCCACGTGACGGATCCCGAGGGCGGTGAGGAGCCGGGCGACGGGACGGTCCTTGGCCGCCTCGATGGCCTCCTTGAGTTTGCGGACCGAGATCTCGCCCCACCCCTCGTACTCCAGGAGCCGATCGGTGTCGAGGGTGAAGATGTCGGCCGGATCGACGATCAGGCCCTCCTTCAACAGGAGGTCGATGGTCATGTAACCCATGTGCTCGATGTCCATCCCGCCCCGGCCGGCGAAGTGGAACAGCCACTCCCGGACACGTGAGGGGCAGGTGAACCCACCGGTGCAACGCGCCACCGCCTCCCCCTCGGGCCGGACGATGGGGTTGCCGCAGAAAGGGCAGTCCTTGGGCATGTGCCACGGCTTCTCCTTCCCCGTCCGGGTCGCCACCACCGGCCCGACCACCTCCGGGATGACGTCCCCCGCACGACGCACGATCACCTGGTCGCCGATGCGGACGTCCTTGAGCCGCACCTGGTCTTCGTTGTGGAGGGTGGCGTAGGTGACCGTGGCGCCGCCCACGAAGACCGGTTCGAGCACTGCGAACGGTGTCGCCGCTCCCGTCCGGCCGATGTTGATCCGGATGTCCCGAAGGGTCGTCACCTGCTCTTCCGGTGGGAACTTGAAGGCGATCGCCCATCGGGGCGCCCGGGCCGTGTAGCCGAGCTGGTCCTGGTCGGCGAGGGAGTCGACCTTGATCACCACGCCATCGGTCTGATAGCCGAGGTCGTGACGCCGCTTCTCGGCCTGCTCCACGTACTCGTAGACCTCCTCGATGGTGTCGAGCCGCTTGCTCTCCGGGTTGGTCCGGAACCCGAGGTCGGCCAGGTACTCGACCGTCTCCCAATGGGTGCGGAGCTCGGGCCCGCCCTCCAGCAAGCCCAGTTGATAGACCCAGATGCCGAGCGAACGGCCCGCGGTGATGGAAGGGTCCTTCTGCCGCACCGACCCGGCGGCGGCATTCCTGGGATTGGCGAAGATCTGTTTCCCCGCCTCGGCCTGCCGCCGGTTCAGCTCCTCGAACGCCTTCTCCGGCATGTACACCTCGCCCCGCACCTCGAGGAGCTCCGGAACATCGTCGCCACGGAGACGGAGCGGCACCGACTTGATCGTGCGAAGGTTGGCGGTGATGTCCTCGCCGACCGTCCCGTCGCCCCTGGTGGCCCCGACGTCGAGCAAGCCGTTCCGATAGACCAGCACCACCGCCAGACCGTCGATCTTGGGCTCGCAGACGTAGCCCGAGGGCTCCCGGCCGAGCTGACGGACCATGCGCTGCTGCCACGCCTCGAGATCGGATTCCGTCTCGGCATTGTCCAAGGAGAAGAGCGGCCGGAGGTGGTGGACGGGTCGAAAGAGGTCGGCCACCGGGCCACCCACCCTCTGGGTCGGGCTGTCGGGGGTGACCAGCTCGGGGTGCTGGCGCTCCAGCTCCTGGAGCTCGCGCATCAGCGCGTCGTACTGGGCGTCCGAGATGATCGGGTCGTCGAGGGTGTGATACCGGTAGGCGTGCTCCCTGATCTCGGCGCGGAGATGCTCGATCCGCTCTACGACCTGATCCATGGCCTTCGCACGATACCGATGGCGCGAGGCGAATTCGCGAGGGGCCGGCAGTCGGAGTACGAGGCACGGGGTACGGGTACTCATGCAGGAGAAGGGAGTGGTCATGCCTGTTCATCGTGGCAAGGACGCCAAGGGCCCCTACTACCAGTGGGGCGACAGCGGCAAGAAGTACCGCTACGAGTCCGGCGACAAATCGAGTCGCGACCGGGCCAAGTCCAAGGCCGAGAAGCAGGGCCGCGCCGCCCGGGCGTCCGGCTACAAGGGCTGAGTTTCGGCCCCACCCACCCCGGGTAGTTCCCGGACCGACGATCAAGGAGTCCGCATGGAGAACCCGACCGAAATGAAGTGGGAGGGTCGATGGGATCAGCTCAAGGGCAAGGCCCGGCAGATGTGGGGTGACCTCACCGACGACGACCTCGATGTCGCCGAGGGCAACGTCGAAGAGTTGATCGGGAAGATCAAGGAGAGGACCGGCGAGCAGACGGAGGCGATCAGGGACCGCCTGCGACAGCTCTCCGACGCCTTCTAGAGCCGGTCCATCACCGCGGAAAAGGAGCCCCAACTCCTCCCGGGGCTCCTTTTCTGTGTCGCGATCAGAGGATCAGCGGTCGCGCTCGCGGGCCTTGTTGACCGTGATGCGGCGGCCTCCGAGGTCGGAGCCGTCCAGCGCCTCGATCGCCCGCTGGGCCTCGTCGGCGGAAGGCATCTCCACGAAGCCGAAGCCGCGGGACCGACCGGTCTCGCGATCGGAGACGACCTGGGCCCGGGCCACCGTCCCATAGCGGGCGAAGGCCTCCTCGAGCTCCCTGGAGGTGGTGCTGTACGCCAGATTGCCGACGTAGATGTTGGTGTTCGCCATTTCTCTTCCTCGATGACCGTCTCACTGCTGGCGCCCCCGCCTCACCGGCCCGACGAGGGGCACGGGGCGGCGACATTCACCCGACGGATCGAGGGTGAAGGAGGCGCGACGCTCTGGCGTCCGACCGCATACTAAGCGTCCGCACGGCTCAACGACACAGACCCGTGAACACGCGGGTCTCGTACTCGATGCGCAACGTCCCGCCGGATGTTGCGACCTTCTCCGCCAGTGCGTCGAGCAGCCGCTCACGAAGTTGGGGGTCGAGGGCGATGTGGTCGCTGTACGAGGCATACAGCGCCCGAACCTGCGGCGGGGTGAGATCGGCGTGCCATCGGAAGACGGTGAGGCGGACATCGGTCATCCCTCCCCGCTCCAGGTCCTCGAGCCACACGTCCGAGTCCCTGAAGCCGATCCTCGGATCTCCTTCCCGTAGCAACTGCGGGGCGTGCCGCCTGTAGACGTCGGCGAAGACGTCGTATCGATGGGAGGGGACGTTCCACATCAGGGCGATGACCCCGTCCGATCGAAGCCAGTCCCCCGCCCGGGGGACGGCGGTCTCCCGATCCAGCCAGTGCCAGCTCTGCCCGGCGAAGACCAGGTCGACCGCGCCCTCGGGCCCGGGCCAATCCTCGAACGTCGACTCGACGACGGCGACGCCGGGGAGTGACTTGGCACGCAGGATCGCCCCCATCGCCGGATCGGGCTCGAGACACGTGATGGAGACACCCTCACGGGCGAATGGCTCTGTGGTCTTACCGGTGCCGGCGCCCACCTCCACTGCCCGGGACACGTCGGTCAGGGAGAGGACGAACTCGGCCGCCTCGCCGGGATAGCCCGGTCGCGCCGCCTCGTACGCCTCGGCTTCCGAGCCGAAGGAGGTGGCCCGGCTCATCGCCCGGTCGAGGCGATGACGCCGCCGCCCAGCACCGTGTCGTCGGCGTAGAAGGCCACGGTCTGGCCGGGGGCGACACCCTCCTGCGGCTCCTCGAACACAAGCGTGGAACCGGCGAGCACCGCGGGGACGACTTCGCCATGGGCCCTGTACTGGACCGTGACCCCGCCCTCGACAGGTGCATCGGTGAACGTGACATCGCGGAGCCCGACCGTCCCCACCCGGAGATGCCGCCGCGGTCCGATGACCACGGTGGAGGTCGTGGGATCGATGTCGACCACATAGCGTGGCTCGCCGACGGCCACACCGAGGCCGCGCCGCTGGCCGATGGTGAAGTCGGCCACCCCATCGTGTCTGCCCACCACCTCACCGGTCGTGTCGACGATCGAGCCGGGGACGAACGCCTCGGGAGCCGTCTTGCGAAGGAACCCGCGGTAGTCGCCCTGGCCGACGAAGCAGATGTCCATCGACTCCGGCTTGTGGGCGGTGCGCAGACCGAGATCGGCGGCGATGCGCCGCACGTCGGCCTTGGTCATCTCCCCCACCGGGAAGCGGGTCACCGCCAGTTCCCTCTGCGTGAGCATGGAGAGGACGTAGGACTGGTCCTTGGCCCGGTCGGTTCCCCGTCTCAGCTCCCAGACGCCGCCGCAGTCGATGACCCGGGCGTGGTGCCCGGTGACCAGCAGGTCGCAGTCGAACTCGGGAAGCCTGGAGAGGAGCCTGTCGAATTTGACGGTCCGGTTGCACTCGATGCACGGGTTGGGGGTCCGACCCGATGCGTAGTCGCCGACGAAGCGCTCGACCACCCCATCCTTGAACTCCTCCGTGTAGTCGAGGACGTAGTACGGGATGCCGAGGGTGGCCGCGACCCGGCGGGCGTCCTCGGAGTCCGAGAGTGTGCAGCATCCGGCCGTCGGCATCTCGCCGTCGGGCCCCGACCAGAGCTTGAGGGTGACACCGACCACGTCGTGACCCGCCTGGGTCATCAGCGCGGCCGCCACCGAAGAGTCGACGCCACCCGACATGGCGACGAGGACCCTCATCGCAACGCCTCCACGGCGTCGACGAGGATCCCGGCCGCCTCCCGGGCCTCGTCCTGGGTGGTGGTCCACCCGAAGCTGAACCGGACGCTCTCCCGCACCTGCTCCCTGGTCAGACCCATCGCGGCGAGGACGTGCGAGACGCTGGGCGCGCCGGACTGACAGGCCGACCCGGCCGAGGCGGCGACACCCGCACGGTCGAGACGGATGAGCAGCGACTCGTTGCGCACGCCGGGGATCCGGAGGTTGGAGTGCTGCGGGCTGCGTGGCGCGTCGCCGCCATTGATCACCAGATCGGGGATGGCGTCGGCGACCAGCTTCTCGAAGTCGTCACGGATCCCACCCACGGTGGCCACGAACCGCGAGTGGTCCTCGGCGGCGAGGTCGAGGGCGGTGGCGAAACCCACTGCGGCCGCCACGTCGGTGGTCCCCGATCGTCTACCCGCCTCCTGGCCACCGCCGTGGATCACCGGCTCCAGACGCACGCCGTCACGAACGAACAGCACGCCGGACCCCTTGGGGCCGCCGAACTTGTGCGCCGACAGCGAGAGCAGGTGGAGGTCGTCGGTGAGCAGACCTGGGGTGGGATGGGCCTGGATGGCGTCGGTGTGGAACAGGACAGCCGGCCGCTGCTCGGCCACGAGACGAGCCAGCCGGACGACATCCTGGGTCACCCCGGTCTCGTTGTTCACCGCCATCACCGAGACCACGGCCGTCGTCTCGTCGATGGCGTCGACGAGCTCCTGAGGGTCGACCAGCCCGTTGTGGTCCACCCCGACCCTCCTCACCGGGTGACCGAGACGCTCCAGGAACTCCACCGAGGACAGGACCGCTTCGTGCTCGGTGGCCACCGTGACCACGCCCCGGCGGGAGCCGCCGGACATGGCGGCGCCCTTGATGGCGAGGTTGTCCGACTCGGTCCCACCGGACGTGAAGACGATCTCCGACGGCTTCGCCCCCAGACGGGCCGCCACCCGCTCCCGCGCCTCCTCGAGGGCGTCCTTGGCGCGGCGGGAAACCCCGTGGATGCCCGACGGGTTGCCGAAACGCTCCCCGGCGAAGGGGGCCATTGCGTCCCATACACCGGGGCGCATCGGGGTCGTGGCGGCGTGGTCCAGATAGATCATGTGTCACCCCCATTGTCGCAGGATGGCCCCGCTGTACTCTGGCGCCGGTGGCGACCGTCACCGTCTCCAGGCACATCGACCGGCCGCCCGCCGCGGTCTGGGCGCTCCTCTCCGACCTCGAGCGTCACACCGACTGGATGGGCGACGCGGAGTGGGTCGTCTTCCTCGGGCCACCACGACGGGGCGTGGGGACCGTGATGGTGGCGAGGACGCGCTACGGCCCGATTCGGATGGACGACCTCATGGAGGTGGTCGGCTGGGTGGAGGGGCACTCCATAACGGTCCGACACGACGGGCTCGTCACCGGCACCGGCGAGCTACGGGTCGATCCGGAAGGTGCGGGCAGCCGGGCCACCTGGACCGAGGACCTCACCTTTCCCTGGCGTCTCGGCGGTCCCGTGACCGCCTGGCTCGCCGTCCCGGTGTTGCGACGGGTGTTCCGCCGCAGCCTCGACCGTCTCGCCGGGCTGCTGGCCTGATGGTCAGGACCCTTTGAACCGCGGCTCCCGCTTTGCCACGAAGGCGTCGATGCCCTCACGGGCGTCGTCGCTGGCGAAGGTCCTCTGGAACTCGGCCGCCTCGACCTTCATCGCCTCCTCGAACGGCAGCCGCCCCGCGGCGAGCGCCCGCTTGGCCGCCGAGATCGCCACGGTCGCCTTGGTGGCCCACTCGGAGGCGTCCTTCATCGCCAGGTCGAGGACTTCCTCCGTCGGCGCCACTTTGTCGGCATAGCCGATGGCGAGGGCCTCCCGGGCGTCGACGTGACGGCCGGTGAGGACCAGCTCCTTGGCCTTCTGGTACCCGACGAGCCGCTGCAGCCGCTGGGTCCCACCAGCGCCCGGGATTATCCCGAGCAGGATCTCGGGCTGCCCGATGCGGGCGTCCTCCGCCACATACCTGAAGTCGGCGCCCATGGACAGCTCGCAGCCCCCGCCGAGGGCGAAGCCGTGGACCGCGGCGATGGTCGGCTTCTCCAGGCTCTCCAATGCGGCGATCGCGTCGACCAGCTTGTTTGCGCTGCGCTCCGTGGCGCCGGAGTCCAATGTCTCCTTGAAGGCCTTGATGTCGGCGCCCGCGGCGAAGTGGGGCTGACCGGTGACGACGACGGCCCGTATCGAGGGATCCTGGCATGAGGTGAATGCCTCGAGCAGCTCCTCGGCCACCTGGGCGGACAGGGCGTTGACGGGCGGGCGGTCGAGGCGGACCAGTGCCACCGCACCATGGGTTTCCACCGTGACGAATTCCATGGGCTGACCTTACGCGGAGCGTATCCGCGAGGCCACCGCCGGGAGATCACGCGGACCCGTGTTGGATACCGGCTCGACGCGCATCCGGGCGTCGACCACCACCACGCCCTGGCCGGGCGGGAGGACCTTGACCGGGTTGAGGTCCATCTCCTGGAGCTCGGGCATGGCCGTGATGATCCCGGACACCCTCATCAGTGCCGTCTCCAGGGCGTAGACGTCGCCCACCGGCTGGTTGCGATAGCCCTCGAGCAACCTGTGGCCTTTGGTCTCCCTGATCATCTCGGCGGCGTCGACATCGGTGAGCGGGTGGATGCGGAAGGCGACGTCCTTGAGGAGCTCCACGTAGACACCACCCAACCCGAACGCCACCAGCGGGCCGAAGTTGGGGTCCTGGGTCATGCCGATCAGAACCTCGTGTCCACCGGCGACGAACTCCTGGACCAGGGCGCCCTTCGGGTCCGGCACGGCGGACGTCACCTCGCGGAACGCCTCGGCCACCTCCTCTGGGCCCTCGACGCCGAGGATGACACCGCCCACGTCGGACTTGTGCAGCGCCGACGGCGAGATCACCTTCACCGCCACGGGGCCGTCGAACTCCGATGCCACCGCCTTGGCGTCGTCGACCGAAGCCACGACGCGGCTGCGCGGGAATCGCAGACCGGCTGCATCGAGGATCCCCTCCACCTCGTAGGACTCCAGCCAGCCACCGTCGGGGCCGAGACGGGCCAGGGCCTTCTCCACCACATCCCTGATCCCGGCCTCCGCCTCCTCGTCGAGCCTCGCCTCGACCCCGGGGTCCCGCTCCCGCCACATGCCGTAGTTGACCGCGCGGGTGAGCGCCAGGGCGGCGGTCTCGGGGAAGGTGTAGCTGGGGATGGTGCGCTGCCCATCCCGGCCGACGAGAAGCTCCTCCGTGCGGGCGTAGTGCATGAAAACCGAGAGCAGGGTGACGTCGCCGTCGTAACGGTCCTGGCAGCGACGGAGGGCGGCGGCGATCTGCTCGGCGCCCTCCGGGGTCGTGGGCACGTAGATCACCATCACCGCGTCCACCTCTCCCGACTCGAGGAGGAGCGAGATGACGTGCTCGTAGTGGTCCGGACCGCCGGAGGCGATCATGTCGACCGGGTTGGCGGTCGAGGCCTCCTCGGGCAGGGCGGCACCGATGCGGTCCTGCAACTCCTGAGAGAGGGTGACGATCTCCAGCCCGTTGGACTCGAGCGCATCCGACGCAAGGATCCCCGGGCCGCCGGCGTTGGTGACGATGCCCACCCTCGGGCCCTTGGGCACCGGCTGGTTGGCGAGGAGACTGGCGGCGGCGAACATCTCCTCGAGGGTGTCGACCCGGATCACGCCGGCCTGGCGGAACAACGTGTTCACCGCCACGTCCGACGACGCCAGCGCACCGGTGTGGGACGAGGCCGCCCGGCTCCCGGCCTGGGTCCGGCCGGACTTGACCGCCACGATCGGCTTGCGGCGACCGATCCGCCTCGCCAGTCGGGAGAACTTCCGTGGGTTGCCGAACGACTCCAGGTAGAGGGTGATGACGTCGGTCTGCGGGTCGTCTTCCCAGGCGAGGAGAAGGTCGTTGCCGGAGACGTCGGCCTTGTTCCCCACCGACACGAACTGGCTGATGCCGACGGAGTGCTGGGTGGCGTAGTCGAGGATGGCGATGCCCAGGGCGCCAGACTGGCTGGACATGGCAACGTTCCCGGCCGGGGGGAACATCGGGGCGAAGGTGCCGTTGAGCCTCACGGACTCGGCCGTGTTGAGCAGGCCCATGCAGTTGGGTCCGACCATCCGCATCCCCTTGGAGCGGACCAGTCGGAGCAATTCGGCCTCCCGGGCCGCGCCCTCGGGTCCCACCTCGGCGAATCCCGCGGAGATGACGACCACCGCCCGGACGCCCTTCTCACCGCATTCCTCGACCACGTCCAGGACGTACTTCTGCGGGACCACGATGTAGGCGACGTCGACGTCGTCGGGGATGTCGAGGACCGACGGGTACGCCCGGACCGACCGCACCACCTTGGCCTTGGGGTTGACCGGGTAGACGGGCCCCGTGAAGCCGGTGCTGAGCAGGTTGGCGAAGAGACGCCCGCCGATGGAGGTCGGGTCCGTCGAGGCGCCGATCACCGCCACCGACTTGGGGAAGAAGAGCGGGAGCAGTGACGCCGCCACGGCACGGCGCTCGTGCTCCGCCTGGGCGTCCAGGGATCCGGGGGTGACCTCGACGGGGAAGTCGACGGTGTACACACCCTGGTCGATGGTCCGGGTCAGCTCGTAGCCGGAGTTGCGGAACACCCGCATCATCTGGCGGTTCTCCCCGAGCACGTAGGCGCGGAACTGGTGGATGCCATTGGACCGGGCGTGGTCGGTGAGCAGTTCGAGGAGACGGGTGCCGATGCCCCTCCCCTGGTGGTCGTCGACGACCGCGAACGCGACCTCGGCGATGTCGCCGCCCGGTGCCTCCCGGTCGTAGCGGCCGACACCGATGATCTGGCCGTCATGGACGGCGACCAGTGCCATCCGGTCGACATAGTCGACGTTGGCGAAGTCCTGGACTTCGGCGTCGGTCAGGTCGAGCTTGACGCTGAAGAATCGGAAGTAGCGGGACTCGGGGCCGAGCCGTTGGAAGAAGGTCTTGGCCTCGGCGGCGTCCTCGGGACGCATCGGCCGGACGTGGACCACGCCACCGTCCCGGAGGACGACGTCGAGCTCGTACTCGGTGGGGTATGCGGCCATGACCGCAAGCTAGTGGAGAACCACCCGCTTCTTACCGGTCCGGGACGATGGCCGTCGCTACACTCGCCATGCGGGTTGAACTGGACGAGCTGGTGGTTCGAGAGGAGGGATCCAGGCCACACCGTGACGACGTCGTGGGGCCCGGGTCTGGTTCCTCTCCCCTCCCCCACCCACCCGGCCCGGGTCCCACGCCCTTAAACACCGGGCCACGTACCCAACGGTGCCGTGGAAGCGCGCATCGAGGCGTGTGTGGGTAGGGGGCAGCGGCAAACCCATTCCGATGCTGCCCCTGCGGGGCGCCCCCCACCATGGGTGGGAAGTCTGCCCCCTCTTCCCCGGTCCTCAAGGGGTCCGGGGGAAGAGACGTGAGCCGCCCCCGGAGGAGGGGCGGCTCAACCTTCGACGGTGATGGAACCCCTCATGTCGGGGTGGATGGAGCAGGTGAACTCGTATTGACCGGCCTCGTCGAACGTGTACGAGAACTCCTCACCCTGGCCCAGCGAACCGCTGTCGAAATCCCCCGAGGTGGACGTCCAGGTGTGGGGAGTGGCGTCCCCGTTGACGACCGTGACCTCCGCACCGACATCGACCGTCAGGGGATCACCGAAGGAGAAGCCCGAGATGGTGATGGTGGCGCCATCGGTTGGGGGGTTGGTTGCGGCGGGGGCGCTGGTGTTCGAACCTCCGTTGCCGGAGCAAGCGGCGATCACGGCGATTCCCAGCAGAGCGACAGAGATCCTCTTCATCATCGACGACCAATACGAGCCGGGCGCGCGTTCGGTTCTCAGACGTCGACCGGGCCGGCCAGCGCGTATTCGATGGCCCGGTCCAGATCCATCGCCCGGCCCTCGTTGAGCGCATCCAGGTCCTCCCCGGTCACCTCGTCGAGCCGGTCGAGGTCGACCCCCTTCACCTCCACCAGGGCAATCCCGACGATGTCGGCGCCGGACTTCGCCCGGAGCGCATCGACCACGCCGACCAGCCGGTAGGCACGCCTCCGGTCACCCAAGATCAGCGCCACGCCCGCCAGTTGGAACATGACCAGGAGGACCCCCGAGACGTCACGGTGCCCGGCGAAGAGCCGCAACGCCTCTTCCAGCTTCGCCCAGCCCTCCCGGGGCTTCTCCTGCGTGGCGAGGATGAGGCCCGCCTCGAACAGCGACCATCCGACCCCGAACTCGTTGCCCGAACGCTTGTAGTACTCGGACGCCTTGTCGTAGTGCTCGTAAGCCTCGTCGAAGTCACCTGCGGCGAGCGACGTGTTGCCCAGGCCCCACTCGATGTCGCCGAGACCGTCCTCGTCGCCGAGCCTGGTGAACAGCTCCTCGCCTTCTCGAAGCAGGGCGAGGCCGCGCTCCATCTCCTTCGTCGACCCCAGCGCCAGCCCGTAGTTGTAGAGCGCCACGCCCAGGTCACGGGACTCCCCCAGCTCCCGCTGCATCTCGAGGACCCGGCCATAGGTCTCGATCACGGTCTCCATCTGGCCCCGCCACCATTGCACACCGCCAAGGGCCTCCATCGCCTTGGCATAGAGGGCGGGAGACCCGCCCGGCATCGCCAGCGCCGATTCGATTCGGCGCTGCGCCTCGTGGAGATGGCCCCTCGTCTGCCAGAAGCGCCACAACGACGACACGAGCTCCAACACGCGGTCGGTCTCGCCGGCTTCCATGCCCCACTCGATGGCCGACCGGATGTTGTCGTGGTTGTCCTCGAGGAGGTCGAGCCACCACAGCCGGTCCCGGCCTGTCAGCTCCGGCGCAGCCCGTCGCACCAGCTCGAGGTACACGTCGCAATGGATGGCGTGGACCTCGTCGTGCTCGCCCGACTCGTGGAGACGCTCCCGGGCGAACTCACGGATCACGTAGAGCACCCGGAACCAGGGGCTGCCCAGCTTCTGGGTGGTGATCACCAGGCTGTGGTCGACAAGCCTCTCCATCCCGTCGAGGGCGTCGATGCCGAACCGATCGCTGAACAGCGCCTCGATCTCCTCGAGACGCGACCAGCCCGATAAGACCGAAAGCCAGCGGAACAGCCGCTGCATCTCGGGGTCGAGGAGGTCGTAGGACCAGGCGATGGTGTTGCGGATGGTGCGCTGACGCTCCGGCACATCGATGGAGCCGGTGCTGAGCATGCGGGTATCGAGACGCTCCAGCACCGTTTCCACGGGGAAGAGGCGGAGTCGGGAGGCGACGAGCTCGATGGCCAGGGGGAGGCCGTCGAGACGGCTCACCAGGTCGACCACGGCGTCGACATTGCCCGGCGTGATGCGGAAGTCGGGCCGTACCGCCTGAGTGCGCTCGACCAGCAGACGCACACCCTCCGACTCGAGGGCCCGCTCGACACCGACACCGCGGCGTGGCGAGGCCAGGGGCGGGACGGGCATCTCCTGCTCCCCGGCTATTCGCAGGGGGACACGCGAGGTGACCACCAGCTTCACCCTCGGGGCGCTGCGCACCAATTCGGAGAGGATGGGGGCGGCACCCACGACGTGCTCGAAGTTGTCGACCACCAACAGGACCTCGAGACCCCGCAACTGGTCGATCAGCCGCTCCTCCGGGAGGTCGTCCTGATACGAGGCGGCGAAACCCATGGCGCGCAGGATCGTGGAAGGCACCACCGAAGCCTCGCCCGCCGGGGAGAGATCGATGAAATAGACGCCGTCGGAGAACTGGTCGGACACCTCGGCGGCGATCTGGAGGGCGAGCCGGGTCTTCCCGGTTCCGCCCGCCCCGGTCAGGGTGAGGATGCGCGTTCCCTCGAGAAGACGCACCGCCTCGGCCAGCTCGGCCTCGCGCCCCACGAAGCTGGTGAGCTGGGCGGGCAGGTTGTTGGGAATCGAGTCGAGGGTCCGCAGCGGGCCGAACTCGGTGGGCAGCCCGTCGATGCTGAGCTGGAAGATGGTCTCGGGATCCGAGAGGTCCTTGAACCGGTGCTTGCCCAGGTCGTGCAGGCTGGTGCCGTCGGGGAGACTCCTCCCCACGAGCACCGCGGTGGCCTCCGACATGATCACCTGACCGCCGTGGCCCGCGTCGGCGATGCGGGCGGCGCGGTGGACGTCGAGACCGAAGTAGTCGGAGCCGCCGAGGGCCCCGACACCGGTGTGGATGCCCATACGCACCTTGACCACTGCGTCCTCCGGCCATGGCTCAGAGGCGAGCGCCTTCTGCGCCTCCACCGTTGCCCGCACCGCGTCCATCGCCACCTCGAATACGGCGAAGAACGAGTCGCCGTCGGTCTTGACGACACGGCCACCGCAGGTGTCGATGGCGTCGGTGACGATGTTGTCGTGGCGCGCCAGGACGTCTGCCCATCGGTCACCGAGACGCTGGACCATGAGCGTCGACCCCTCGATGTCGGTGAACAGGAACGTCACCGTCCCCGTGGGGAGACTCGCTCTCCTCTGTGTCGTCTCGGGCCTCCCTATCCGTGTGTCGGGAATCCCAGGTCGACGCCCCGATGGATGGGGTCTGCCCACCTCGAGATGACGACCTTCTGCCTGCTGTAGAAGTGGACGCCTTCAGGCCCGTAGATGGCATGGGTTCCGAAGATGGAGTTCTTCCAGCCGCCGAACGAGTAGTACGAGAGTGGCACGGGGATCGGGACGTTGATCCCCACCATGCCGACCTGGATCTCGCGCTGGAACTTGCGCGCCGCCCCGCCGTCGTTGGTGAACACGGCGGTCCCGTTGCCGTACGGGTTGCGGTTGACCAGGTCGATCGCCTCCTCGAATCGATCCATCCGCACCGTGGAGAGCACCGGACCGAAGATCTCGTCCTGGTAGATGGTCATCTCCGGTGTCACCCGGTCGAACAGGGTCGGCCCCACGAAGAAGCCACCTTCGTACCCCGGCACCACCAGATCCCGCCCGTCGGCGACGAGCCGGGCGCCCTGGGCGACACCGGCCTCGATGTAGGAGCGGACGCGCTCCATGTGCTCCCTCGTCACCAAGGGCCCCATCTCCACACCGGGCTGGTCGCCAGGTCCGACAGTGAGCTTCTCGATCCGGGCTGCGGCCGCCTCGACCAACTCGTCACCGGCGCGGCCGACCCCGACGACCGCGGAAATCGCCATGCAACGCTCGCCGGCCGACCCGAAGCCGGCGGACACGGCGGCGTCGGCGGCCAGCTCGATGTCTGCGTCGGGGAGCACGATCATGTGGTTCTTGGCGCCGCCGAGCGCCTGGACCCGCTTCCCGTTCTTCGTCCCCGTCTCGTAGATGTGCCGGGCGACGGGGGTGGAGCCCACGAAGGAGATCGCCGAGACGGCCGGATGTGAGATGAGGGAGTCGACGGCCTCCCGCCCGCCGTGGACCACGTTGAAGACACCTTCGGGCAGACCCGCCTCGGCGAGCATCTCGGCGAGCAGCATCGAAGCCGACGGATCCTTCTCGGAGGGCTTGAGCACGAAGGTGTTCCCACAGGCGATGGCAATGGGGAACATCCACATCGGGACCATCACCGGGAAGTTGAAGGGCGTGATCCCGGCCACGACGCCCAGCGGTTGGCGGATGGTGAAGGTGTCGACACCGGAGGAGACCTGATCGGAGTATTCACCTTTGAGCAGGTGGCCGATGTTGCAGGCGAACTCGACGACCTCGAGGCCGCGCTGCACCTCGCCCAGGGCGTCGTCGATGGTCTTCCCGTGCTCGGAGGTGATCGCTTCGGCGAGCTGGCGCCGGCGGGAGGCGACGATCTCCCGGAAGGCGAACATGACGCTCTGCCGGGTGCTCAGCGACGAGTCACCCCATCTCTCGAAGGCAGTCAGGGCGACGCCGACCGCGGCGTCCACTTCGGCGGACCCACCGAAGGCGACCTCGGCGGTCTGCTCACCCGTGGCGGGGTTGTAGACGGGCCCGAAGACCTCGCTCACGCCCTCGAACCGAGCGCCGTCTACCCAGTGATGGATCCGCCTCATGACCTGCCAACGCTAGCCGGGTCAGCCCGAAGCTTCCTCGGCGGATATCACCAGCTCGACGCCCCAGGCCCGGATCCGGGTGGGGGTGATGATGATTCCGACCGAATACTCGGCGGCGAAGGCCTCTGGCGTGTATCCCATCCCGATGATGTTCTCCTCGTACCTGGCGAGGTATTCGGGACGCTCGTGACAGGGCGGCATGTCGGCGTCCACCCGGGCGCGGCCTTCGATGATCACCGCGCCATCTGCCCTTCGATCACCCCGGAGCACGAGACACACCCGGTCGTTGCCGGCGATGGAGCGGAGCCTTGGGGTCTCCGGCCGGTTGTACACGACGATCTCGTCCCCGACCCGGAGGTACCAGACCGGACTGGTCTGGGGCTGGCCCGATGGCGTTACCGCGGCCAGGTGGGCGATATGGGCCCGGTCCAGCGCTTCGCAGACATCGGGGCGTTCGGTGAGCATCCCGGCACGATACCGAGAACTCCTCCCGGCATGCTCAGGGGTCCAGTGTGTGTTCCGGGTCCGGGTCGCGACGGCGCCTCCGGTCGACGCCCAGCACCGATGTGCCGGTGACGACCATCGCCAGGCCGGCGAGACTGACCCAGTCGGCGGTGATCCGCTCCACGGCGGATCGATGACCACCGATGAGGTCGACGGGGGTGAACGAGAAGCCGCCGGCGTCTGCCTGCACGCCTCCCTCACTGGTCCGCAGACCGCTCGGCCGATCGGGCGGCGGCGGGCCGTCGGTCGGGTCGACCGGGCTCACGGGCGGCTCGTCGTCGGCCGACGACGTGGTGCTCGTGGTGGGCGCGTCCCCCGGGCGGTCTTCGCTGGTGGTGGTCCGGGGTGCGGTCGTGGTGGTGGTGGGCCGGGTGTCGCCCGGCGCGCTCGTGGTCGGGGTGGTGGTCGTGGTCGTCGAGGAGGAGGTCGACGAGGACGACGGCGGGGTTGGCTTCGGCGATGTGGTGGTCGTGGTCGGTGCAGTGGTCGGTGGCGGTGCGGGGAACAGGCCCGTGATCTCCACGTTGTCGATGAGCACCTCGCCACCCAGCAGGTCCTGGGCCAGGAACCGGACACCGAAGCCGGGAGAGAGGTAGTCGTCCAGGGAGAGGACCGGGGAGGCCCCACCGTCGAGGAGATCGAGAAGGTCGCCGCGGTAGAGGACCGACCAGGTGCCACCCGTGGTCACCTCCACCACGAGGCTGGATCCCGTCAGCGCACCGAGACCGCCGCCCAGACCCAGGGTCTCGGAGGTCACATCGAAGCTGAGCTCGGCGGTGGTGAACACGGAGGTGTCGGCGTAGCGGGCAGCGCCCCCCTGGTTCCCTTGCAACAGGGCGTTGGAGATCTTGAGACAGTGGCCGGAAGTGCACCCGGTGTCGGGTTCGACCCGGACCTTGCCCGCCCCTGGACCGTTGCTCTCGCCGACCTCCTCCCAGCCGCCGTTCCAGGCCAGGTTCCCGTTGGAGCCCGAGTAGGACTGGGTGTCGAATCGATCGGAGTACGTCCCCGAGTCGGCTCCGAAGGCGACCGGCGCCAAGGCGAAGAGGGAGCCACAACCGATCAGCAGCCAGGCGATGCGTCTCATCTCGGTGACACGGAGACGGTCTTGTGTCGGGTCACGTCGGCGACGAGCGGCTTCGGCGTCTCCGCGGTCGGCAGTGAGACGATGAAGGACGTCCGCTCCTTGGTACGGCGGTAACGGATCGAGCCCTCGAGACGGTCGACCAGTCGACGAGCCACCGAAAGACCGAGGCCGAGCGAGCCGGTGATCAGGGAGGCTTCGTCGTCGTGGGCGAACCGCAGTTTGTGGAGACGATCGACCAGGTCGTCGGGGATGCCCGATCCGTCGTCCCACACCTCGATCTCGACACGGTCGCCCTGGGCCGACAGGTTCACGCCGATCCTCTCGCCACCGTGCCTGACTGCGTTGGACAGGAGGTTGACCAGCACGTGACGCAGACGGTGCCCGTCGGTCATCGCGGACAGGTCCTTCGGTGACCAGTCGAAGATGTGACCGGCTCTCAGGAACGGGTGCATCGCGCTCTCCACGACCGGGGCGACTGGCGTGGGCACGAGCTCGACGGCCACACCGGTGCTGTCGAGCCGGGACGCCACGATCAGGTCGTCGACCATCCGGGCCAGCTCGGCGGACTCCCGGGCGATCTCGGAGGCCATCTCCCTCACCTGATCGGGGCCGTGACGCCCCTCGGCGAGCAGCTCGGCATAGCCGTAGACGGAGGTGAGCGGGGTCCGCAGCTCGTGGGACAGACCGGAGATGAAGGCGTCCTTGGCCCGGTTGAGGGCGCGCTCGGCCTCCAGCTCGATCCGGGCCCGCTCGGCGTGCTCCCGGACCTGTCGCCGTGCGATCACCCAATAGACGAGGACGGCGGCGGCGGGGATCGCCAGGGTGAGGAGGACGCTCAGATAATCGTCGACCCGTGCCGCGGCGTCGCTGTTGGCGGCGATGGCGGCGAGCACCACTTCCTGTTGGGCCGAGAGACGCTCCGAGAGCTCCTGATAGACGTCCTCGAGCGTGGTCATGGCCTCCGTGGCGTCGGATGGGCCGCTCTCACTCAGGGTCGCCCTGACACCTTCCGCCCCGGTGACGTACTCGTCGAGCACCCCGTCGAATCCGACCTCGCGGGCCGTTTCCGTGAGGTCGGTGAGACTGGTCATGGCAGCGTCGACCTGGGCCCCGGCGAAGTCGGCATCCTCCGAGCTGGCCAGACCCCGACGTTCCAGGCCGACGAAGGTGATCTCCTGCGCCAGGGCCGCCCGGGTGAGGGCGATGGCGGACCTGGCCCCGTTCAGCCAGTGCAGGGTGGCGGCGTTCTCGGCCACGCGGGAGGCGCCGACCGAGTTGGCCAGGGTGAGTCCGGCGACGAACAGGAGCACGAGCAACGCCGCGACCAATGCGGCCAGCGCCGGCCGGCCCGTCGAACCACGCGATCGGGCTGCTCCCCCATCGGGAGAACATCGACACGAAGGGCCCTGGCACTTGAGCGCGCCCGGCGCGACCGAGCTACTCGGAGGGCTGGATGTCGGCCACCACGGCGAAGTGGTCCGAGGCCCGGCTCTGGATCACGCCGACGTCGACGGCGACGAGGTCATCCGTGTGGAACACGTAATCGATGCGGTGCTCGGGGTTGGCGGAGTTGGAGGTGAACCCCTCGCCCATCCCCGCCTCGGCCCACGAATCGACCCAGCCGGCGGCCATCAGCTCGTCCAGCTGCCGCCACCCGGGGCGGGAATTGAAGTCACCGACCAGGATCGCGGGCGTCACGCCGCCCCATTCGGTGAGGATCGTCTCGATCTGCTCGTGGTGCACTGGGTACAGGTCGCCCTCGGGGTCCTGGTCGTGAACGTCGGGGTCGTTGACGTGCTGGAGATGGGTGCTGATGAACAGGATCTCGTCGTCACCGAACTGGATGGTGGCGCCCAGATAGCCCCGCCGGAGCGGTGTCCCCACCTTGGGGAGGTGGACCTCGGTGACCTCGAGGATCGGGTAGCGGCTCAGGACGGCGTTGCCGAAGGTCGGGTCGGTGGTGCCGAAGTACTCCACGTGCTCGAAACCGAGGCGCTTGGCGAGCCAGCTCAGCTGGTCGGCGACCCCCGAGATGAGCTGACCGCGTGACACCTCCTGGAGCCCGACCAGCGTCGCCCGGGAATCCTCGATCACCCTGGCGATGGCCTCGAGGTCCATGGTCCCGTCGGCCCCGAACCCGGAGTGGATGTTGTAGGACATGATCCGCACCGGGTACTGCGCAGCCACTCCCTCGGTCCCACCCGAGTTGCCCACCAGTCCCAGGAGCGGCAGCACCGCGGCCAGGGCGGCAAAGGCCCACGTCTGGCCGGCCACCCCGGGCCGGACCGCGGGCTGACTCAGGGCGCCGGCGAGACCGATGAGCCCGAGGATCACGGCCACCGCGACCCGCACCTGGCTCTGGGTGAACCCGAGGTTCATGTCCAGCGGCACGTAGTAGGCGAGACCGATGATCACGAGCAGGACGGCGCCGATCGTGAGATGGGTGGCCGACGACCCGACCCCTCCCTCGTACAGGTCGGGGACGAGGTTCGCCCAGACGATTCCCGCCGCCGGTATCGCCAGGAGGGAGAGGACGTTGAAGGCCATGCCCGGCGTCTCGCCCATGACGAGGGCGGCGACGAGGACCGCCGCCGCCAGGAGCCCGACCGGGCGTGAGCCTTCGAACCGGGACACCAGGATCAGGGCGACCACGTTGAGCAGGGCGATGCGGAGTTGGGTCTCTGAGCCCTGGCCTCCAATGACCTCGGCCGTCCAGCCCTGGCTCTGCAGGATGAGGAACTGGAAGAAGAGGAACGGGCCCATGCCGATCAGCCGCCATCCCGGGCCCCAAGGGACACCCATCCGCTCCGCCACCGGGCACGCCCAGAGCACGTAGAGGGTGGCGACGGCGAGACCGACGACGACCGCGGCGGCAGCGGGCCCCTGCTGATAGGCGAGATCGAGGCCGAGGAAGGCTCCCCTCAGTGCCGTGTCGACGGCCAGACCGAGGAGGACGCCCCCGACGAGCGTGGTGCGTCCCATGCTGAGGAGGAGCGGGAGGACACCGACGAACGCCATCGTGGCGACGGCGGCGCTCCAGAAGTCGATGAGAGGCGACCCGGAGACCTGGTTCACCACGCGACCGGTGGCGAGCAGGATCACGGCGAGCCAGGTGGCGCCGCGCACCGTCAGCCACCTCGACAGCATCGGGAAGATCACGCTGAGGAGGAAAGGGGCCAGCGCGATCGGGATCAGGTCGAGGACGCCGATGCCCACGGTGTCCCGGAGATACCAGGCCATCGACCCGAAGAGGAACCGGATGCTCTGGGCTCCCAGGGTGAAGACCAGGGCGCCGAGGAGGATCTTGATGCTCCGCCGGGTGTCTACCGAGTCGAACACGGTGCAGACGGTACCCGGGCAGGCAACGACCCCCTTGAATCTGTCCCACCGGTCTCGTATGTTCGGGGTATGGGATCGAACATGAGTTCGATAGTGGGATTGGTCTCGGTGCGGGAGGCTGTCGCCTCCGACCAGTTCGAGAGCATCGACGCCGCCGAGCAGACCCTGATCACCGGCGAGTTGATCGTGGCGATGGGACGAGCCATCCAGATGGGCGCCATCGCCTACCTGGACGAGGCTCAGGTGGCGACAGGCGACGGGGCGAAATCTCTGGCCGAGTGGGTTTCGGCCCGCGTCGACGTCTCACCCGATACCGCAAGAGATTTGGTCCGTACCGCCAGGGCGACAGAGGACCGTCCCGAACTGCGCCAGACCCTGGTCGATGGTGACGCCACGTTCGACCGGGTGGCTGCAGCGGCCAGGGTGAGCGGGGTGACCGGTGATCCGCTCCTCCTACATCTCGACATTGCCGGGGTGCGTCGGGAGGCGGCCCGTCGCAGGGAGATCAGTTCAGACGAGGAGAGAAGGACCTTCTTGGACCGGTTCTTGGTGTTGCAGCCTTCTCTGGATGAGTCGTGGTGGAAGATCTTCGGTGGGTTGGACGGGATGTTGGGGGCGGTGGTCGACAAGGCGTTGACCGAGGCGGTCGACCAGCTTCCTGAAGACCCGGAGGCACCCAAAGACTCAGCATGGCGACGTGCCACCGCA
>DASVBU010000035.1:0-7850 GCA_036375695.1 Acidimicrobiia bacterium
ACGCGTTCAAAGGGAACCGGACCCCAGGACGACAAGCCCCGCGAAAGTCACACACCCACACGGGAGTGGACAGGGAGAAATTGAGTCACCCAGGGGTCCGGCCACCCACTCCCGAACAATGACACAAAGGGAGAAATCCAATTCGCCAGCCCTCCCGCGCGCTCGGCACTGATCGCTCCACGAGGAGAAACCGGGGAAAGCGGAAGGATGGTGTCGGAGAGAGGACTCGAACCTCCACGGGGCTATAAACCCCACCAGATCCTTAGTCTGGCGCGTCTTCCAATTCCGCCACTCCGACTGGAAGGCTGCGGAATCCTATCGGGCTAGCTGAGCGCGAACGTGAGGACGAACGTGCTGATCCCGAACAGGATCCCGACGATCACCGTCAGACGGTCGAGGTTCCGCTCCACCAGCGTCGAACCGCCCAGGTTGGAGAGCGACATGCCGCCGCCAAAGACGTCGGACAGACCGCCTCCCCGACCCGAGTGCAGCAGCACCAGCGCGATCACTGCCAGCGACAGGATCACGTGGAAGACGATTGCGAGCGCGGTGAGGAACCTCATCTTCTGCGTTGATCACCCGCCTCTGGGGGCGGGCATGAACATGGTACCAGTCCCACAGGTGAAATCCGAACCCGTCAATGCGACGGCGGCACCTCTCCGGCCTGCTTGGCCACCGCCTCCGCGGCCGCAGCGGCTGCCTCCGGATCACCCAGGTAGCGACTCGAGATCGGCTGCATCTCGTCGTCCAGTTCGTAGACCAGCGGGATCCCCGTCGGGATGTTGAGATCGACGATCTCCTCGTCGCTGATACGGTCGAGATGCTTGACGAGGGCCCGCAACGAATTGCCGTGGGCGACCACCAGGACCGTCTTCCCATCCTCCAGTTGGGGCACCAGCACGTCGTACCAGTAGGGCAGCATCCGCTCCACCACGTCGGCCAGACACTCCGTCGAGGGCATCTCTTCCTCGGGGACGTCGGCGTAGAGCGGGTCGTGGGACGGATGCCGCGGGTCGTCGGGGTCGAGGGGCGGTGGCGGCGTGTCGTAGGAGCGCCTCCAGATGTGCACCTGCTCCGTCCCGTACTGCTCCGCAGTCTCCTGCTTGTTGAGACCCTGGAGGGCCCCGTAGTGCCGCTCGTTGAGGCGCCACGACCGCTCCACCGGGACGTCATCCCACCCCGCCTCGGCGATCGCCTGATCGGCGGTGTCGATGGCCCGCTTGAGGACGGACGTGTGGATCACGTCGGGGTGGATGCCCTCGGCCACCATCAACCGCGCTGCCTCCCGGGCCTCCTTCTCCCCGGCCGGGGTCAGCCCGACGTCGGTCCAACCCGTGAACCGGTTCTCCTTGTTCCAGATCGACTCGCCATGCCGCAACAGGATCAGCAGGTGTCTCATCTCCAGTACCTCACGATGGCGGCGAAACTGTCGGGGTCGAGTGAGGCGCCCCCGACCAGCACGCCGTCGATGTGACGCTTCGCCATGAAGTCCTTGATGTTGCCCGGGTTCACCGATCCTCCGTACAGCACCCTGACCCGGTCGGCGACGTCGCTGTCGTACATGTTGCGGATGGTCTCCCGGACGATCTCCGCCATGAGGGCCGCATCGTCGGGCAGGGCGTTCCGACCGGTGCCGATGGCCCACACCGGCTCGTAGGCGACGACGACCCGCTCGGGCTGCTCGAGACGGGCCAGCCCGGCGCGGACCTGGGAAGTGACCACTTCCTCGGCTTTGCCGGCGTCGCGCTCCTCCAGGGTCTCCCCCACGCAGACGATCGGCGACATGTCGGAGGCGAGCACGGCCCGGGCCTTCTTGTTCACCGTCTCGTCGGTCTCCCCGAACATCTGCCGCCGCTCGGAGTGGCCGACGATGACGTATCGGCAGGCGAGCTTGGCCAGCATCGGCGCCGAGACCTCGCCGGTGAAGGCACCTTGTGGCTCCCAGTGCACGTCCTGGGCGGCGAGACCGAGGAGCATGTGGTCCTGTTCGATCACCAACTGCACCGACCGCAGGGCGGTGAACGCCGGCGCCACCACGACCTCGGCCCGGTCGTAGTCCTCGGACTCGAGGCGGTAGGTCAGCTTCTGAACCACCTGGATCGCCTCCAGGTGGTTCACGTTCATCTTCCAGTTCCCCACCATCAGGGGCTTGCGGTCGGTCACTGCACCCACCTCTCCAGCACGGCCACCCCCGGAAGCTCCTTGCCCTCGAGCAACTCCAGACCGGCGCCACCACCGGTGGACACATGGGAGACCGAGTCGTCGAGACCGATGGCCCGGATGGCCGCGGCCGAGTCTCCCCCACCCACCGCGGTGAAGCCGTCACACTCCGCCAGGGCCCGGGCGACGGCCACCGTCCCTTCCTGGAACCTCTCCCACTCGAAGACACCCATGGGGCCGTTCCAGAACACCGATGCGGCTCCTTTGACGATGGAGGCGAAGTTGGCGGCGGTGTCGGGGCCGATGTCGAGGCCCATCCACCCCTCATCGATGTCGCCGACACCCACCACCTTGGCCTCGGCGTCCTCGGCGAACCGGTCGGCGACCACCACGTCGGTGGGGAGCACGATCCGGTCCGGGTACTCCCCCATCAGCCCGGCCACCGTGTCCACCATGTCCTCCTCCACCAGGGACGAGCCGACGCCGTTTCCCTGGGCGGCGAGGAACGTGAAGCACATCCCGCCGCCCACCAGCATGCGGTCGACACGGGGCAGCAGGTTCTCGATCACCGCCAGCTTGTCGGAGACCTTGGCGCCCCCGAGGACCACGACGTAGGGGCGATCCGGATCTTCGAGCAACCGGCCCAGCGCCTTGAGCTCTGCGTCGAGGAGCGGGCCGGCCACCGATCTCAGGATCTCGGCGACGCCCACGGTGGAGGCATGGGCCCGGTGCACCGAGCCGAAGGCATCCTGGACGAACAGGTCGTGGCCCATGGCGAGCTGGTTGGCGGTCATCGGGTCGTTCTCGGTCTCACCCGAGAGGAAACGGGTGTTCTCCAGGACCGCGATGCCGCCGCGCACCGGCGTGCCGAACGACACCGGCATCTCCGTGAGCTCGTCCATCCGCTCGGCGACGGGGCGGAGCGTGAACGCAGGGTCCGCTCCCTTTGGCCGGCCGAGATGGGAGCACACCGTCACCTGGGCGCCGCGCCGCACCAGCTCCTCAAGTGTGGGAAGTGCCGACAGGATGCGGAAGTCGTCGGCGACCTTGCCGTGCTCCAGCGGAACGTTCAGGTCGGAGCGGACCAGGACCCTGAGGCCGCTCACATCGACGTCGTCGATTGTCAGATATCTCGGCATGTCACTCCATACCCTTGGCGAGTCGCTCCAATACGGCGCCCAGCTTCACCGGATCGTGGGCAGGCCACTCCGCATCTTGGTCGGCGACATCGGCCCTGACGATTCGCCAGCCGAGCTCGGCGGCCGCGTCGGCCTCCACGTCGACCCGGTTCAGACCCGACGGCACGACGAGGTCGCCGTCGTGGACCACCACCACCCCCGGTCCCTCGATCCCGCATTGCTTCTGGAGCGCAACCAGATGATCGGCGCCGCTCATCCCCAGCGTCTCCCCGTCCTGGGTCACCAGGTTGAGGACGAAGACCCGCTGCGCCGCGGCAGCCTGCACCGCAGGGGCGAGCATCTGGACCTTGAGGGCGGCCATCACCGACGTGTAGAGGCTGCCCGGGCCGATGACGATCTGGTCGGCGCCCGCCACGGCCTCGAGCGCCGCCACGCACGCCTCGGTGTCGGAAGGCTCGATGCCGAGATCGGTGATCCCGCCCCGGCTCTTGGCGATGCGTAGCTGGCCCACCACCTGACGCCCGGCGACGGTCGCCTTCAGGGTCACCGGATGGTCGGCGACCGGTATCACCCGGCCCATCGTCCCCAGCATCGTCGCCGCGGTCTGCACGGCGGTGGAGAAGTCGCCGAAGATGTCGGTGAGGGCGGCCAGGATGAGGTTGCCGAGCGAATGGTCGGCGATGTCGCCCTCCTCGAACCGGTAGGCGAACAGCTCCGACCACATGCTCGGCTCCGGGGTGAGGGCGAGCAGGCAGCGACGCACGTCACCGGGCGGCGGGATGCCCAGCTTGGTGAGCCGCCCCGACGACCCGCCGTCGTCGGCCACCGAGACCAACGCGGCGATGTCACCGGCGTAGGTCTGGATCGCCTCCAGGGCGGCCGCCTGCCCGTGGCCGCCACCGATGGCGACGACCGCCGGTCCGTGGGGGTCGAGCAGGAGTGGGGCCAGGGCGGTCTGGGTCTGGGTGATCACCTATGGATGTCCCGGTGCTGGACTGCGGCGCGGATGCCACGTGCCCTGAGCCGCTCGGCCAGCTCCTCGGCGATGGCGACGGAGCGGTGATGGCCACCGGTGCATCCGATCCCGATGGACAGATAGGACTTGGCTTCGCCTTCGAACTTCGGGATCAGGAATCCGAGCAGCTCGTCGATCCGGTCGACGAACTCGCCGGCGCCCTCGGACCCCATCACGTACTTCCGAACCTCGGCGTCGGTGCCCACCAGGTCACGGAGGTCCGGTTCCCAGTGTGGGTTGGGGAGGAAGCGGACGTCGAAGAGCAGGTCGACGTCCCGTGGCGACCCGTGCTTGAAGCCGAAGGAGCGGATCGAGACCCGCATCGGCCGCGGCGTCTCGTCCTCGCTGAACAGAGAGGTCATCCGCTGACGCAGCTCGTGGATGTTGAGACCGGTGGTGTCGATCACCACGTCGGCCATCTCGCGCAGCGGCTCGATCATCTCCCGCTCCGCGGAAATCGCCTCGGCGATCGTGTCGCGCCCGAGGGGATGGGGACGACGGTTCTCCTCGTACCGCTTGATCAGGACGTCGTCGTCGGCATCGAGGAACACGATGCGGGTGACGATGTTGTCCCGACCCAGCGCGTTGAGCGCCTCGCGGAGCTCGTCGATGGGGAGACCGGAGCGGGAGTCGATGACCACGGCGAGGTGCGTGTGCTGCTCCGGGATGTCGTGCTCCTTGACCGCGGCGCCGAGGAGGGCGGGTGGCAGGTTGTCGATGACCACGTACTCCATGTCCTCGAGGACGTTGGCCGCGGCGGTGCGACCGGCACCGGACATGCCGGTCACGATGAGGACGTGGGGCGCGTCGTGGGATGGGTTCATGCGGTTGTCAGTCGTGTAGGGCAGCGTACAGGTCGGCGGCGACCGGACCCGGCACGACTTCGGCCAGCTCGCCGACCTCCGCCTCCCTGAGCTTCTTCAGCGACCCGAACCTCCGCAGCAGGTCCCGCTTCCGCTTCGGCCCGACCCCCGGGACCGAGTCGAGGATCGAGTCGACCATGGACTTCGACCGCAGCTGCTGGTGGTAGGTGTTGGCGAACCGGTGGGCCTCGTCACGCACCTGCTGGAGCAGGTACAGGGCCTCGGCGTCACGGGGGATGCGCAACGGCTCGGGCCGGCCCGGCATGTAGACCTCCTCCATCCGCTTGGCGAGGCCGATCGCCGGGATCTCCAGCCCCAGCTCGTCGAGCACCTTGACGGCCCGGCCCAGCTGGCCGGCGCCACCGTCGACGACCACCAGGCTCGGCGGGTAGGCGAACTTGGCCTCGGTGGGCGGCTTCTCCCGGTCGCGCAGGTATGCCTTGAACCGCCGGCGAAGGGTCTCCTCCATGGCGGCGAAGTCGTCCTGGCCGTCGACGGTTCTGATTTTGAAGCGGCGGTACTCGCTGCGCTTGGGGAGGCCGTCCTCCAAGACCACCATCGACGACACCGTGTTGGTCCCCTGCAGCGTCGAGATGTCGTAGGCCTCGATGCGCAACGGCGCCTGGCTGAGGCCGAGCTCCTCCTGGAGGGACCGGAGCGCCCTGGCCCGGGCGTTGTGGTCGCGCTGCCGGCTCATCCGATGCCTGGCGAACGCCTCCCGGGCGTTGGTGGCGGTGGTCTCCAGCAGCTTCCGTTTGCTCCCCCGCTGTGGCACCCGGATGTCCACCCGCGACCCCCGGGCCTCGGTCAGCCACTCGACGAGCAGATCGACGTCGGCCGGCTCCACCGACACCAGGATCTCCTTGGGCGGGCGGTCCTCGCCGTAGATCTGGAGCAGGATCTGCGCCATGAGCTCCGCATCGGACAGCTCCTCGACCCGGTCCACGATCACGCCGCGCCGGCCGACGACCCGACCTTTTCGGACGTTGAGCACCTGGAAGGACGCCTCCAGCTCGTCGCCCTCGAAGGCGACCAGGTCGTAGTTCTCCAGCCGGTCGGAGACCACCTCGGTGCGCAGTGTGGCCCTCTTGACGTCGTCGATCCGGTCCCGATACCGGGCGGCGAGCTCGTACTCCTCCCTCTCGGCCGCCTCCCACATGGAGGTCTCCAGGTCGGCGAGGACCCCGTCGGTGTCCCCGTCGAGGAACGCGGCCAGGCCATCGAGCATCCGCTCGTAGTCCTCCCGCTCGACGGCATTGATGCACGGTCCCGAGCACTTCTCGATGTGATAGAGCAGGCAGGGCCGGCCCTGGGCCCTCTGGCGCTCGAACAAGGCGTCGGAGCAGGTGCGCACCGGGAACGTGCGCAGGAGCAGGTCGAGGGTCTTGCGGATGGCGTAGGTGTGGGCGTAGGGGCCGAAGTACTGGTTGCCCTTGCGCTTTCGCGCCCTGGTGACCAGCGCCTGGGGCCACTCCTTGGTCCTGGTGATCACCAGGTAGGGGTAGGACTTGTCGTCGACCAGCTTGATGTTGAAGCGCGGCCGGTGCTGCTTGATCAGGTTGTACTCCAGCATCAGCGCGTTGACGTCGGAGTCGGTGACGATCCACTCCACCTGACGGGCGTTGTCCACCATCGCCTGGGTGCGGGGATGGAGCCCGGTGCCGAAGTACGACATGACCCGGCTCCGGAGGTTCTTCGCCTTCCCGACGTAGATCACCCGGCCATGGGCGTCGCGGAACATGTACGCCCCCGGCTTGGTGGGAATCTCCGACGGTGTGGGCCGATCGAACATCGCCCCCTCAGGGTAGGAGCGGCCAGATGCTCCCTCAGCCGAGCCGCTGCCGGGTCAGGTCTCGGCACCCCTCTCCACCGCGAGCACCATATGGATCATGCGCCAGATCTCGACCGGTCCCAGTCCCAGCGGATATGTGCCGGAAGAGCGCACCGACAACCACGGCGACACCAGTGCGGTCCACTCGTCCGGTGTCCGGGCGTACTTGCCGCGATCGGCATTGGCCATGAATCGCGGGACACCCGAGTCTGCCCGTACCAGGTCCAACACGTGGATTTCGCCCTCTGGGGCCACGACCCTTCCCAACGAGGCCAACAGGTTCCCGGCACCCTCATCGTCCAGATGATGCATGAGGCTGTTCATGAGAACGAGGTCGAACGTCCGCCCTCCTGGCAGGCCCTCGGTGACGTCGGCGACGATGAATTCGCCCCGGTACCGACTCCTGGCGTACTCGATGTACTTCGGATTGAGATCGACTCCGACGTATTCGTTCTTTCTCGTGAGAAGAGGAGCGTTGGTGCCAGGTCCGCATCCAACGTCGAGCACGGAGGACACCCGATCGAGAACGCCTGACTTGATCACTGGATCGAGCTTCTTACGAGCGAATGGCGCCTGCCAGGTTCGGTAGACGAGGGGATGATCGAGCACGTCCGTCAGGGACATCGGCGCATCGTATGTCAGGGGACCGCTACCCGCGGGTCATTCCCTGTTCCCGAGCGATTTCGCCACCTGACCCCCATCAGCCGAGGAACCTCCGAGCCAACAGATTCTTGATCGGACAATTCCATCAGTCGTTCCAGACTCCATCCGGCGTCCGCCGCGGCGTTGAGCAGGTCCGACATGCTGCGGTGGAAGAAGACCACTTCGCCTCCACCCGCAGG
>DASVBU010000037.1:0-89795 GCA_036375695.1 Acidimicrobiia bacterium
GGCGTGTGCCGCGGCGGCCTCACGAACCCAGGCGCCGTCCTCCCAAGCCTTCACCTTGTGGGCGAGACGGTCGCGGTTCATCGGGCCGAACCCCTTGACCACCCGCCAGAACTCGTCCCAGTCGATCTCACCGAAGTCGTAATGGCCCCGCTCGGGGTTCCACCGAAGGTCGGGGTCGGGGATGGTCAGCCCGAGGTACTCCGCCTGCGGGACGGTCATGTCGACGAACTGCTGGCGGAGGTCGTCGTTGGACACCCGCTTGATCTTCCACTGCATCGACTGCTCGGTGTGGGTGGAGTCGGTGTCGTGGGGACCGAACATCATCAAGGACGGCCACCACCAGCGGTCCAGCGCGTCCTGGGCCATCGCCTTCTGCTCCGGTGTCCCCTGACAGAGACGCATCATGATCTCGTAACCCTGGCGCTGGTGGAACGACTCCTCCTTGCAGATCCGCACCATGGCGCGGGCGTATGGTCCGTATGAGCAGCGGGTCAGCATCACCTGGTTGGTGATCGCCGCACCGTCGACCAGCCAGCCGATGGCACCTATGTCTGCCCACGACAGGGTCGGGTAGTTGAAGATCGACGAGTACTTGTGCTTCCCCTGATGGAGCAGCTCCTGGAGCTCGTCACGACGGACACCGAGGGTCTCCGCCGCCGAGTAGAGGTACAGACCGTGCCCGGCCTCGTCCTGGACCTTGGCCATGAGGATGGCCTTGCGATGCAGACTGGGGGCGCGTGTGATCCAGTTCCCCTCGGGCTGCATCCCGATCACCTCGGAGTGGGCGTGTTGGGCGATCTGACGGATGAGCGTCGACCGGTAGCCCTCGGGCATCCAGTCGGTGGGCTCGATCTTCTCCTCGGCGTCGACCAACGCCTGGAAGCGCTCCTCGGGTGTCATGCCACCAGCTTAACCAAACGAGCGTTTGTTTGGATTGGACGGTTCGATCCTGGAACCGTCGGCCCTCGTCGAGCATCGAAAGCTCATGAGACGGCTGATGCTGTTGCTCATGGTCGTGGCGACCATGGTCTCCCTGGCCCCTCGCCCCGCCCTGGGTTGCGACTGCGGGATGGTCGAGGATCCCGGGCCGCTGATCGACGAAGCACACGGTGCGTTCGTGGGGACCATGGTGGGCAAGCACTCCGGTGAGCCGGACCAGTGGAGCGCCACCTACGTCTTCGCCGTGAGCCAGTGGGTCAAGTCCGACCTCGGGGACAGTGTCGAGGTCGTCTCGGGTATGGACAGCGCCGGCTGTGGATGGGATCAACCGGTGCCCGGTGAGATGGGCGTTCTCCTCTACCTCGATGGCGACCGCCTCACCTCGGGCTTGTGCGGAACCATGGACGCCGCCCTACTGGCGGAAGCGGCAGAGGCGTACGAACCGGGCCCTGCCGCGGTGCCACCCGTCACGCCCGAGGATCTGGGCATCGACGTGACGGGGAACCTCGCCGAATCGGCCACCAACCTCGCCCGCATCAGCATCGCCGCCCTGGCGGCAGCCGCAGTGGCCGGAGTCGTCGTGACGGCGCGCCGTCGCAGGACGATGGGCGGTTGATAGCTTGCCGGTGTCACCAATGAGACGTCTCGCCGCCCTCGCTGCGATGACCTGCCTCATGATCCTCGTTCTCCCTCGACCGGCGTTCGCCTGCTCGTGCGCCTGGCCGCCAGACGTCCAGAGATCTCTCGAGCGCTCGCCGGCGGCGTTCATAGGGACCGTGATCCGCACCGACACCGCAGCCCTGGGGCTTCTGGGACAGGAGGCCACATACGTGTTCGAGGTGGAGCACTGGGCCAAGGGTGGGCCCGGCCGAACGATCGAGATCCAGGCCCCCGTCGACACCGGTGGCAACTGCGGGCTCAACCTGAAAGCAGGGGACCGGGTCTCGATGATCCTCTATGAGAGCGAGGGTCATCTCACCTCCAATTCCTGCACGACCTTCGAGCCCGACATGCTCCTGGGGGTCGTGGCCACGATCCCGGAACCGGACAGTGAGAGCATGGTCCCCTGGTTGGTGCTTGCCGCGGGGGACGTCTTCGAGGTGCGCGACCGGCAAGGACGTCTGGTCGCCCGACTCGATTCGAGACGCAGCCACGAAGAGTTCGGCCTGGCAAGCCCGGACTACTTCAGTGTCTGCCCCGGTGGCAAGCGATTCGTCCACGTGACCTCTGCCACCCTCGCCATCTGGGACGCGCAGACACTCGAGATCCTGGAGCAGATCGACCTCGGTGGCACCCAGGGCTGGGAGCCGTTCTGCCGCGATGAGGAGGCCGGCGACATCCTCCTGTCGGTGGCCCAGGATGGCGGGTATGCGGTGATCGACCCCGTATCCGGGGAAACGATCATCGGCCCGGGAGCAGCCGTCGTCGGGATAGGGGCGACCCATGCCGCGATCGAAGATGGAGTCGGCGGGGTGGCGCTGGTGGAACTGGAGACCGAGGACCTGGTCGTATTGGTCCCGGTGTCGCTGGACGCCAGCTACTACTCGGTCGCCGAGCCCAACCCGTGGAACGAGACCACGGCCGTGTTGACCAGCCCGGTGGTCGAAGACTCGCGCCCGACTCTCCGGATCTTCCGACATGGGGATCTCGTCGAGGAGACCGAACTCGACACCGCGGCCGAGCTGGTCGGCTGGCTCGACGAGACCACCCTCCTGGTCATCCAATCACCGTCGCAAGACCTGCTGGCCCTGGATGTGACCGGTGATGTGGTCGCCAGGCTGGAAGCCACGCCCGCCTGGGCATTCGCCGTCGAAGGCCACGCCGCCGTGACCGTGATCGGGACCGAAGTGGTCCGCTTCGACCCGCGGGCGGGGACGAGGGAGATCGTGGCCACGCTGCCGGAGGAATCGGCAGGCTTGGCACCGGTGATGGTGCTGGCGGGTTCCGAGCCGGTCGAAGAGCCCCACACCGTCCTCACCGTGCCGCCCATTGCCGAAGCGTCGGACGAAGCGCCTGCCGAGACGGCGCTGGTGGCGAGGATCGTGCTCGGTGCGATGGTGGTGTTCGCCACGGGAGCCGCGCTCGTGGTGGCGCGGCGGAGACGGTCAGTCGAAGAGCAGTGACAGGCAGGTGAGGCCGCCGTCCGCCTTCTGGAACTCCGTGGTGTCCGTCCAACCCACTTCGTAGCCGGCACCCTGGAGCGTGCCGATGGTCATCGGCGAGTTGGCCGTGACGATCACGCGCCCGTCGTGGAGGCGGAGGGCGCTCCCATCCTTCTCCGCCGGAGGCTTCTCGATGAGCCGGTAGCCGACGAACGTCGCCGGATCGGTGCAATCCGACGCGATGAGCAGGGTCTCGTCGTCGATCGGCACCACCGCCGACTTGAGGTGGAGCACCTTCGAAACCGGCGCCGCCACCACCCGGAAGCCGTACTGGGAGGCGATCTCGGCGAACTGGGCGATCCCGGCGTCGTTGGTGCGGGCCGACCGGCCGATGAAGACGTCCTTGCCCACCCTCATCACGTCGCCGCCATCCATCGTGCCCGGTTCCGTGATGTGGTGGACCGGCATCAGCCCGGCCAGCGCCTCCGCCACCGGCCCGGTCTCGGGTCGTCGCGACTGGGCTCCGGGCCTCGTGATGATGGCGAAAGCGTCGAGCACGACGGCAGTGTCCTCGATGAAGGGACAGTCGGGGCAGTTCTCGTCGGCCGGGACGACCGTGACCTCATAGCCGGCCTCGGAGAGCATCTGCCGGTAGGCGGCGTGCTGCTCCCGGGCCCGGTTCACGTCGAGGACCGGGCGGCCGCCCATGGTCAGGGCGTCGACGAAAGTGTCAGGTACCTCACGAACGATCGCTCTCGGCATCGCGGCAGCCTAGGACGCTCAGGCGCCCCACTCGAAACCACCGTCGCCGAAGCGAGCGGAGTGCACTGCCACCACCCAGTCCGGGTCAATGGGCCCGTAGATGTGCGGGAAGAGCTCACCGGCGCCGCCGTCCTCCATGCGGACCTCGACACCGGCGCGCTCGGCCGCCCCGGCATCGATCTCGAGCACCACGAGGGGCCCGTCGTGATCCCGATAGATGGAGTCGGCCACCCTCCTCACCTGGTCGGCCGTCGCCGAGCAATGGATGAAACCCACCTGGTCGAGGGGGGCATCCCTCGTCGACCAGCGGTACTCCCCTTTTGCCACCGCCTCCTCCCATTGCCGGAGATCGGCGATGTGGAGAAACACCGTCACGCCAGGGCAACCAGGTCGAGCAGCTCCTCGTCGAAGTACCGCATCTCGCCATCCGGCATGAGGACGGCCCGGTCGGGGCCGAGCTGGGCGACGAAATCGGTGTCATGGCTTACCAACACCACGGTGCCGTCGTAGAGGGTGAGCGCGTCGAGCAACGCCTCCCTGGCCTGCGGATCGAGGTTGTTGGTCGGCTCGTCGAGCAGCAACACGTTGGGCCGGGCGACGAACAGCATCGCCAGGGCGAGCTTGGTCTTCTCGCCACCGGAGAGCGTCCCGGCATCTTGCTCCACCTTGTCGGCGAGAAGGAACAGACCGAGGACCGACCGGAGTGTCTGGTCGGGGAGACGCCCCACCGACCGCATGTGGTCGATCACGGTCTTTCCCGGGATGATCTGCTCGTGCTCCTGGGCGTAGTACCCGACCGTGGTCTTGTGTCCCAATTCGACCTCGCCCAGGTCGGCGGTCTCGACGCCGGCAAGGATCTTGAGCAACGTCGTCTTCCCGGCGCCATTGAGCCCGAGGAGCAGCATCCGCTCCCCGCGCTCCACGGCGAACTCGATGTCGACGAAGACGAGGTTGTCGCCATAGGCCTTGGCGAGCCCGCTGGCGACCAGGGGGACCCTCCCCGACGGCGCCGGCTGCGGGAAGGAGAGACGGATCCGGCTGTCCGACTTGTCCACTTCGACCAGCTCGCGCTTCAATCGCTCGACACGGGTCTCCATGGCCCTGGCCACCCGGGCCATCCTCTCGGTTCGCCCCTTGAACCGCCGGATGTTCTCTTCGAGCCTGTCGATGACTTCCTCCTGGTGGCGCCGGGTCCGCTCCTGCTGTTCGCGTCGGCGGTCCCGCTCCACCAGGTAGTGCGAGTAGGTGCCCCGGTAGGACTCCAGCTTTCCGTTCTCCAGCGCCAGCACCGACGTGATCGCCTCGTCCAGAAGCGGAAGGTCATGGGAGATGACCAGGACCCCTCCCTTGTAGGAGGCGATCCAGTCGATCAACCAGGCCTTGGCGTCGAGATCCAGGTGGTTGGTGGGCTCGTCGAGCAGCAGGATGTCGGTCTCGGCGAACAGGATGCGCGCCAACTCGACGCGCCGTCGCTGGCCGCCGGACATGGTCCGGACGGGCTGGTCCAACTCCGCGGCGCCGATGCCGAGAGAAGCCGCGATCCGCTTCGCCTCCGCCTCCGCCACCAGGCCGCCCTTGGCCTCGAACTCCTCGAGAAGCCTCGTGAAGCGGGCGATGCCGCGGTCACGCTCCTCGCCGTCGAGATCGTGGAGACGCGCTCTCGCATGCTCGATCCGGCGCTGCATGGCGCCGATCTCCCGCGCCATGAGGATGCGCTCGAGCGCGGTGGCATCGGGATGCTCCAGGTCGGGCAATGCCGCCTCCTGGGAGAAGTATCCGATGCGCCCCGAGCGGAGGATGACCCCCGACGCCGGCTCGAGGTCGCCGTGCAGTGTCTTCATCAGGGTGGTCTTGCCCGCCCCGTTGCGGCCGACGAGCCCGATCTTGTCCCCTGCTTGCACGCTGAAGGAGGCGTCCTGGAGCAGCGTCCGGATGCCGGCTTCGATTACGAGGTCGCGTGCGATCAGCATGGTGGGAAGGAATGTGGTCAGTGTAAGGAGCGACCCTCCTCAACCGGTCGGGATTATTCGCCATCTCCACGGCTAACTTGCCCTGATGCCCTCCCAGACCTTCCGACACAGCGCCCACAGCGCGGCGCCGCAGGCATCGGTGTGGGCGTCGCTCGACGAGGTGGAGACCTGGGAGCGGATCCCTGGCGTCGACAGCGTGGTCTCCTCGGAGCGGGACGAAGCCGGCGCGCTGAAGTCGTTCTCGTTCCAGGCCATGGTCGGTGGGAGACCGTATCTCGGCCGGGCGACACTCCTGGAGAGCACCGAGCCCGAGCGCGTCTCGTGGAGGATCGAGAGCCCCGATCTCGGTGGCTCGGTGGCGGTCGGCCTGGCCCCGGACGGCGCCGGGACCACCGTCACGGTGGAGTTGACGGTCACCGTCGACGGCTTCCTGGCCTCCATGTTCTTCCCGATGATCACCGGTGCTCTGGGTCGGGGGTTTCCCGAGGCGGTCGAGGAGTTCGCCGCCTCCTTCCAGCCCTGATCGGGCTCAGGCGGCGAGTGCCCTGGCTCGTTCGAAGACCCCGTCCAGCATCTCGGCTCTCAGCCGACCGGTGAAGGTGTTCTGCTGGGAGGGGTGGTAGCTGGCGAGGAGGGTCGGCCCGCCCCGCAGATTCAATTCCGAGCCGTGACCGAACCTCGGCTTCGGGCGGGGGACTTCCCATCCCAGACCGGGACCGTGCTTGAGCACCTGGTCGAAGGCAAGCCCGCCCAGGGCCACGACGACCCTGAGGCCGGGACGGGAGAGCTCGGGGAGGAGCCATCGGGAACAGTTGGCCACCTCCTCCCGGGTGGGACGGTTCTGGGGCGGGGCGCACCGCACCGTGGCGGTGATGCGCAGACCGGCCAACTCGAGCCCGTCACCGACGTGTGACGAGGTCGGCTGATTGGCGAACCCCGTCCGGTACAGGGAGGCGAAGAGGAAGTCACCCGAGCGGTCGCCCGTGAACATGCGGCCGGTCCGGTTGCCGCCGTGAGCCGCGGGCGCCAGCCCCACGATCAGGACGGGAGCATCTGGATCGCCGAGGGAAGGGACCGGCCGGCCCCAGTACTCCTGATCCTCGAAGGCCGCCCGTTTCTCCCTGGCGACCCGCTCGCGCCACTCGACGAGACGCGGGCACAGGCGGCAATCGATCACATCCACGACGCCGACGGTAGCGGTCTGTTTTGTAACTTTTGACTTACCGTTAGTCATCGCTTACCGTTTCACCATGGATGCCGGTCAGCAACTGGCGGCTTTGGCCGACCCGACCCGCCGGGCGATCTTCGAGAGCCTGGCGCGTCGTCCCATGGCGGTAGGAGCACTGGCCCAGAAGCATCCGGTGAGCCGCCCTGCCGTGTCCCAGCACCTGAAGGTGCTGTCCGACGCGGGCCTGGTGAGATCCCGCCCCGACGGGACCAGACGCATCTACTCGGTCGACCCGAAGGGGATGGAGGCGCTCAGGCAGTGGCTGGAATCGACGTGGGACGTGGTCCTCGATCATTTCGAGGCCGCAGCGAGAAGGGAGTTGCCATGACCGTGGAGCCGATCGTCAAGACCCGTCACGTGCCGGTGCCGGTGGAGAAGGCCTTCGAGCTGTTCACCGAGCGCCTCGACACTTGGTGGCCCCTCCACACCCACTCGATCTCCGCCGACGAGGAGACCGGCACCCTCCCCGTGGGCGTGAGGTTCGAAGGGCGGTTGGGCGGCCAGGTGGTCGAGATCGGCGCCGACGGGACGGAGTACGTCTGGGCCGAGGTGGTCGCCTGGGATCCGCCGCATCGGTTCGAGTTGTCCTGGCACCCCACGATGAACCCGATCGCGGGCTCCATCCTCGAAATCCGCTTCTCCCCCAGTGAGCAGGGCACGCAGCTGTACCTAGAACACCGGGGTTGGGAGGCGTTTGGCGAGCGCGCCCTCGAGCTCCGGGGCTCCTACGACCCGGGGTGGGACCAGGTGCTGGTCGCCCTCGACGCGGCCTTCGTCTGAGGGCTCAGCCCTCTTCGTCGGACGCGGCCTCGGCCAGCTCGGCGGCAACCTGCTTGGCCTCGGCACGATCCGCGGCGATCAGGGCGCGGTCGGTGATCAGGGTCACCTGGTTGTCGAGCACCTGGATGAACCCGCCATGGACCCCGATCGTCACCCGTGGCCCGTCGACCGGGTCGATGTGCACCGGCCCGGTGGCCAGGGCGCCCATCAGGGGCTCGTGGTTGGCCATGATCCCGAGCTCACCCTCGGGGGTGCGGGCCACGACGATCGTGGCCTCACCACTCCACACGGTGGCTTCCGGCGAGACCACGTCCACCCGAAACGCCTCAGCCATCGCTCCGACCTCTCTCGCCGCCGATCTGTCGGGGTGCGGCGCACGGGGTGCGGGGTACGTTCAAGCGGCTTCGCCCTTCATCTGAGCCGCTCGCTTCTCCACGTCCTCGCGGCCGCCCACCATGTAGAAGGCCTGCTCCGGGTACTGATCCATCTCGCCGTCGATCACCGCACGGAAGGAGGCGATGGTCTCCTCGAGCGGCGTGTAGATGCCCGGCTGACCCGTGAACTGCTCGGCCACGAACATCGGCTGGGCGAGGAACCGCTGGATGCGACGGGCACGACCCACCACCAGCTTGTCCTCCTCGGACAGCTCGTCGATGCCGAGGATGGCGATGATGTCCTGCAGGTCCTTGTAGCGCTGCAGGATGCGCTGCACCTCGGTGGCGACGAAGTAGTGCTCCTCCCCCACGATCTGCGGGTCGAGGGCACGGCTCGTCGAGTCGAGCGGGTCCACCGCGGGGTAGATGCCCAGCGCCGTCAGGGGACGGGACAACACCGTGGTGGCGTCGAGGTGGGCGAACGCCGTGTGCGGCGCCGGGTCGGTGATGTCGTCCGCCGGCACGTAGATCGCCTGCATCGAGGTGATGGAACGCCCCTTCAGTGATGTGATCCGCTCCTGGAGGAAGCCCATCTCGTCGGCCAACGTGGGCTGGTAGCCCACCTCCGACGGCATGCGTCCCAGCAGCGTCGACACCTCGGACCCCGCCTGCGTGAATCGGAAGATGTTGTCGATGAAGAGGAGCACGTCCTGGTTCTGGACGTCACGGAAGTACTCGGCCATGGTCAGCGCCGACAGGGCGACCCGCAGACGCACGCCGGGCGGCTCGTCCATCTGGCCGAACACCAGGGCGGCCTTCTCGATGACCCCGGTCTCCTGCATCTCCAGGTAGAGATCGTTCCCCTCACGGGTGCGTTCGCCGACACCGGCGAAAACCGACACACCACCGTGCTGGGTGGCGACGCGGTTGATCATCTCCTGGATGAGAACGGTCTTGCCGACACCGGCACCGCCGAACAGGCCGATCTTGCCGCCCTTGAGGTAGGGGCAGATCAGGTCGAGCACCTTGATGCCCGTCTCGAAGATCTCCTTCTGCGGCTCCACGTCCTCGAACGCGGGAGGGTTGCGGTGGATCGGCCAGCGGGGCTCGGAGAAGTCCATCCCCGGAGCGTCGAGCGAGTCGCCCCAGACGTTGAAGATGTGGCCCAGGGTCTGGTCGCCGACGGGGACGCTGATCGGACCGCCCGTGTCGACGACTTCGGTGCCCCGCACCAGACCGTCGGTCGGAGCCATGGCGACGGCGCGGACCTTGGACTCCCCGAGGTGCTGCGCCACCTCGGCGATGACCTTCCTCGTCTCGCCGGCGACGGTGAACTCCATCACCACGGCGTTGAGGATCTCCGGCAGGGCGTCCGGTGGGAACTCGATGTCCACCACCGGGCCCGCCACCTTCACGATGCGGCCCTTGGCTTCGCTCATCTCACGACTCCGTTTCTCATGTCACTTGTCGGATCCGACCAGGGCCTCCGCTCCACCGACGATCTCGGTGATGGCGGTGGTGATCTCGGCCTGGCGGGCCCGGTTGGCTTGAACTCTCAGTACCCGGATCAGCTCCTCGGCGTTGTCCGTCGCCGCCTTCATCGCCCGGCGACGCGCCGAGTGCTCGGATGCGGAGGACTCGAGGAGCATGTTGAAGACGACCGCCTCCACGTACATGGGGAGCAACCGTGCGAGGATCTCGTCGGGCGACGGCTCGTACTCGTACGAGACCCGCGCCGCGGTCTCCTCCTCGGTCATCTCGGGCGAGGTGATGGGGAGGAGGTCGGCCCGGGTCGGCACCTGGGTCAGGGCGCTGACGTACTTGGTGTAGAAGGCCTCGACGGCGTCGATCCTGCCGTCGCCATAGGCCGCCATCAAGGTTCGGGCGATGGCCCGGGCGTCGCCGTAACCCGGTGTGTCGGTGACGCCGAGCCAGGTCTGCTCGATGCGATAGCCGCGGTAGCGGAAATACCCCTGGGCCTTCTTTCCCACCGCGTAGATGAACACCTCGCGTCCCTGGCTCTGCAGCTCGATCACGCGCAGCTCCGCCATCCGGATGATGTTGGTGGCATAGGCCCCGGCGAGGCCGCGGTCCGATGCCACGACGAGCACACCGACCCGGTTCGGCTCCCGGCGCTCGAGGAGGGCGTGCCCCGAGGCGCCGGCCGCCCCGAGGTTCTTGATCACCTCGATCAGCTTCTCGGTGTAGGGCTTCGAGCCGAGTACCCGCGCCTGGGCCTTCGGGATGCGGCTGGCCGCGATCAGCTCCATGGCCCGCGTGATCTTCGCGGTGGCCTGGACGCTCCTGATGCGGCGTCGCGTGTCTCGAAGGGCGGCGCTGGCCAAGTCCTTCTACTCCTCGGATCCGCTGGTCTGGAAGGTCTCCTTGAACGCCTTGATCCCGTCCGCCAGCGCGTCGCCCTCGGGCAGCGAGCCCTTCTCGCGGATGTCGGCGAGCACGTGGCTGTAGCGCTCCCGGAAGAATTGGCGCATCTCGTTCTCGAAGCGGCGGATGTCGCCGACCGGGATGTCGTCCATGTGGCCCTCGGTCACCGCGTACAGCGCGAGCACCTGCTCCTCGACCGGGACCGGCGAGAACTGTGGCTGCTTGAGGACTTCGACGACCCGGCGGCCACGCTCCAGCTGGGCCAGTGATGCGGCGTCGAGCTCGGACCCGAATTCGGCGAACGCCGCCAGCTCACGGAACTGCGCCAGGTTGAGACGGAGCGGGCCGGCGATCTTCCTCATGGCCTGGATCTGGGCGTTGCCACCGACCCGGGACACCGACTCGCCGGCATTGAGTGCCGGGCGGATGCCCTGGAAGAACAGGTCGGTCTCCAGGAAGCACTGACCGTCGGTGATCGAGATCACATTGGTCGGGATGTAGGCCGAGATGTCGTTGGCCTTGGTCTCGATGATGGGGAGACCCGTGAGGCTCCCGCCACCGAGCTCGTCGGAGAGCTTGGCGCAACGTTCCAGCAACCGGCTGTGGAGGTAGAAGACGTCGCCCGGGTACGCCTCGCGGCCAGGGGGACGACGGAGCAGCAGTGAGATCTCCCGGTAGGCCACCGCCTGCTTGGAGAGGTCGTCGAAGATGACGAGGGCGTGCTCGCCGTTGTACATCCAGTACTGGCCCATGGCCGAGCCGGCGTACGGGGCGTACATCTGCAGGGCCGGGGAGTCGGAGGCGGCCGCGTTGACCACCACCGTGTATTCCATGGCCCCGTGCTCCCTCAACCGGTCGACCACCTCTGCGACCGTGGACGCCTTCTGGCCGATGGCGACGTAGACGCACTTCACCTGCCGGGGTGTGCCCCAGAACTGCTTCTGGTTGATGATGGTGTCGACGGCGATGGCGGTCTTGCCGGTCTGCCGGTCACCGATGATCAGCTGCCGCTGGCCGCGGCCGATGGGGGTCAGGGCGTCGATCGCCTTGATACCGGTCTGGAGCGGCTCCTTCACCGGCTGCCGCTGCACGACGGATGGTGCCTGGACCTCGAGGAGACGACGCTCGGTGTACTCGATGGGGCCGAGGCCGTCGAGCGGGTTTCCGAGCGTGTCGACGACGCGACCGAGCAAGCCGTCACCCACGGGGACGGAGAGGACCGTGCCGGTCTGCTTGACAGGGCTCCCCTCCTCGATGTGGCTGTACTCACCGAGCAGCACCACGCCGAGGTCGTGCTCGTCGATGTTGAGGGCCACGCCCATGAGACCGCCGGGGAACTCCAGCAGCTCGGACGCCATGACCGAGGGCAGGCCCTCGACACGGGCGACGCCGTCGGCGATGGCAGAGACGTAGCCGACGGTCTCCTTCTCCGTCTCCGGCTGCCAGTCGGCCAACCGGCTGCGGAGCGCTTCGGTGATCTGGTCGGGGGTGATGGTGAGATCTGACAAGAGGGACTCCTAACGGCTGGATACGAGCTGGCGCAGGGAGGCCACCTTCTTGGCGATCGACCCGTCGATGACCGTGTCACCGACCCGGGCGACGAGCCCGCCGATCACGGACGGATCGACCTCGACACGCACCTCGACCTCCCTGCCGGTGGCCTTGGTCAGGGCGGCGGCGAGACGGGAGACGGTCGCATCGTCGAGCGGGACCGCCGAACGGACCTCGGCAAGGGCCCTCGACCTCGACGCAGCCGCCGTCTCCATCAGGGAACGGACGATCTCGGGCAGCTGCGATGCGAGGTCGAGGCCGATGACCAATTGCAGGATGCTCCTGGTGAGTCTGGAAGCACGACCGCCGATGAGGTCCTCGATCACCCCGAGCTTGCGCTCGGCGGGGAGCTGCGGGTCGGTGAGCGCGGAACGCAGCTCACCCGAGGTCTCCATGGCGCGGGCCACCGCGGCGAGCTCGGACTCGACGCGCTCCGCCTCGCCCTCGGCGCGGGCCATCTCGAAGATGCCCGCAGCGAAACCGGCGATCCTGTCAGACACTTCCTACAACCTCTCCAGGTCGGCCAGGAATCGATCGATTAGCTCCTGGTGCGCCTTGGCGTCCAGGGACTGGCCCACGATCTTCTGCGCCAGCTCGACGGAGATCTCGCCCACATGGGAACGAGCGTCGGCGAGGGCGCGGGAAAGCTCCTGCTGGGCGTCCTCGCGGGCCTTGGCACGGATCTGGTCGGCCTCGGCCTGCGCCTTGGCCATGATGTCCGTCTTCATCTGCTCTCCCTGGGTGCGGGCCTCTTCCAGGATGCGATTGGCCTCCGCCTTGGCCTCGGCGAGCTGCGCCTGGTAGTCGGCGAGCAGCTTCTCGGCCTCGACCCGAGCCTTCTCGGCCGCCTCCATCTGGCCGGTGATGGCGGCCTGACGGTTCTCCAGCGTCCGGTTCAGCGCCGGCCACACCCACTTCCAGACGAAGAAGTAGACGATGGCGAAGGCCACGATCCCGGCGATCAGCTCCACCGGGTGGGGAAGCAGCAGCGCTGCGGCCCCCTCAGCCTCCTCGGCGGCGAGCACGTACTGGTCAGTCATCAGCCGGCGAGGAAGAAGACCACGAACCCGATCAGGGCCAGGGCCTCGGACAGGGCCATACCGATGAACATGTTGGTCCTGAGCATGCCGGCCACCTCGGGCTGGCGGGCCATGGCCTGCACGGCGTTACCGGCGACCACACCCACACCGATGCCCGGGCCGATGGCGGCGAGGCCGTAGCCGATCGCGGCGAGACCGGAGCCCAGGTCTCCCGTGAGACCGCCCAGCTCCTGAGCGAGGACCTGGATCCCCATCGCCGCCGATGCGATCACTGCATCCATTTTTCCGTTCCCTTTCTTTCTCGGACTTCTGTCAATGCGCCGGGTGCAACGAGTCCTCGATGTACACGGCTGACAACAACGTGAAGATGTAGGCCTGGAGGACGAGCACCAGCATCTCCAACATGTAGATGGCCATCCCGAAGATGAACCAGAGGCCACCCACGACACCACCCTTCATGATCCCGATCTCGGGTATGGCGATCATGAAGGCGATCCCCGAGCCCAGCAGCAGGGTGAGCATGGTGTGACCCGCCACCAGGTTGGCGAAGAGTCGGACTGCCAGCGAGAAGGGGCGCACCAACAGGGTGGAGACCAGCTCGATCACCCCGATCAGGGGCTTGAGGGCCACCGGGACACCCGGGGGCCAGAGCAGATGCCCGACGTACTTCAGACCCTGCTTCTTGAAGCCAATGACCACGAAGATCACATAGGTGACCAGGGCCAGGAACGCCGGGATGGCCATGCGGGACCCGATCGGGAACATGATGAACGGGGTGATCCCCATGAAGTTCCCGACGAGGATGAAGAGGAACAGTGCGAGCAGGTAGGGGGCATACTTCTCCCCACCCGGGCCGATCACCCCGATGGCGATGTCGTTGCGCACGAAGTCGACGACGCTCTCGATCGCCGTGCCGAACTTGGTGGGCACCGTGGCGCGCCGCCGGTAGGCGAAGAAAAGGAGGGCCATCACGATCAGCGCGGCGAGGAACATGTAGGCCGCTGCCCGGTTGAAGTTGCCGACCAGGTTCGGGAGCTCGAACAGCTCCAGGACCGTCTCCGGGATGCACAACGGCTGATTGACCGGGTCGCAGCTGAAGGCGAGGATCAATTGCTCCACTCGAGTTCCTTTTCCTTTCCTTTGGCCACCGCCACGGCCTCGGCACCGATCAGCAACAGGTAGGCCGCCACCGCGGTCAACCCGAACGCCAGGCGGTCGATCGGCACCAGGTTGGCGATGACCAACATGGTGAGGGTCAGCAGGCCCAGCCGGAGGAAGAACCCGAGCAGGGCGCCCGCATGATAGGCAGCCAGTCCGAACCTGGCAGAAATCGACAGGATGGCGCCGGCGAGGAGGAAATTGCCCACCACTACTGCCACCCCGATGGCGGAGCTCCATGCTCCGGTGAAGCCCCGGGTCAACCAGAACACCGCGATCAGGACCGGCGCAAGGTACACCGCCCGGGCGACGATGTGACGAGCGAGTCGGCTCTCGATGGCGACGGGCTCAACGGTCAACCGGCTGGTCCTGTTCCTTCAGGTACGCCCAGAGCCTCATGAAGCCGGAGTACGAACCGAGCACGATCCCGGTGATCACCAGCCACGGGTCGGTGCCCAGCCATCGGTCGAGGAGGTAGCCGAGCAACGCTCCGGCGAGGATCGAGTTGAGAAAAGACCCACCTGCCAGCCATCCCTCGTTGACGGCGGAGGCGATCTGGGTGGTGGTGGACTGCTTTTTCACGGGATCAGCTTGTGAAATGCTTCACAAAGTCTATGGGTGGGGGTGGGATAGGCCAAATCGTACCGGGTGTTTCCGACCCTGCCCAATGGTGAAGCGGAGCCCCGGGTCGAGCAAAGATGCCGCCGCGCGAATGCGGAGGCAGAAAGGATCAGTCCCCCACGACCGCAGGGAGTGGAAAGATGCCACCGCGCGAATGCGGAGGCAGAAAGGATCAGTCCCCCACGACCGCAGGGAGTGGGGGAAGGTACCGCCGGCGTAGCGGAGCGGACTCGGGGGTAGGGGGTGCCGGCGTAGCGGAGCGGAGCCGGGGGTAGGGGGTGCCGAACCCGTCCGGCCCTGACGCGCCTTACCGGCGCAGGTACATCAACCCCCCACCGAGTGCCAGCGCGGCGAAGGCGACGAACAATCCGCCGATTGCGCCGCCGCGTCCCATCGAGGTGGCGAGCAGGAGGGCCGCACCCACCAGACCCACCCACATGATGGCGAGTGGCAGGTGCGATGGCCCGGGCGGTGTGCGCGTCGTGTTGTGGAAGAAGGCCGCGATCGCACCGGCGACCAGGAGGATCCCGAAGAGGGGGTAAGCCCTGTTGGGCCAGACGAGTCTCGACAGGAATATGTAGGCCAGCTCCCCTGCCATCAGACCGGCCACGATCGTCCACGCGGTCCGCAGCCACGGGACCGACCCCCGCGCCAGGAACCAACCCGCCACCAACACGGGTGGACCGAGCACGATCTGACCACCGAACGAGAAGAGGAGCAGCACGGCGAGCGCCAGCACGAGGATCGAGACCAGGTCGGCCGCCCTGATCGCCGCCGACTCCTCCGTCGGGTGGGCCGTCGCCACCGGGAGCCCGGCGCTCCGCCGATACTCGGTGACGAAGTCCTCCGGTGGGCCCAGCGTGGCCACCGGATCCTCCGTCTGATCCAGCTGGTCCCGAAGGTCGGCCAGCAGGCTCTCCCGATCGTCGGGATCGATGTCCGACAGCAGCCTCTCCACCCGATCCAGATAGTCATCCACCCGACTGTTCATGAAGGAACCCCCTTCCGGATGATCCCGTCGACGGCCTCGACGATCTCCCGCCACGTCTTCGCCGATGCCTGCAACTCGACGCGCCCTCTGTCGTTGAGCCCGTAGTACTTCCGCGGGGGCCCCTCGTCCGACTCGACGATCTCCGAGGTGAGAAGCCCGGCCGAATAGAGACGGCGGAGCGTCCCGTACACCGATGCCTCGGCGACGTCGGTGAGCCCGGCCTCACGGAGATTACGCACCAGGTCGTAGCCGTATTTCGGCGCAGGAGCCAGGGCGGCGAGGACCGCCGTGTCCAGGATCCCCTTGAGCACCTGCGTTTTGTCCATCTTTTCTGCAGTCCACGGTACTACACACTGCAGTGTAGTCGGTAGCTCCGCCGGGGCAAGCTCGACCCGCCGGCGCGGGACGCGGTCAGACGCCGAGAACCGACGACCGCAGCATCGGGTCTCGGGCCAGTTCTGCAGCCGGGCCGTGGAGGACGATGTGTCCCTCGGAGAGCAGATAGGCGCGCGAAGAGATCTCCAGTGCCCGCTGCACGTTCTGTTCCACCAGCACGACGCTGACACCCTGGGCGCACACGTCGCCGATGACGTCGAAGACCTCGTCGACTATGACCGGAGCGAGACCCAACGAGGGCTCGTCCATCAGCAACAGCCGCGGTCGGGCCATCAGGGCCCGGCCGATGGCGGCCATCTGCTGCTCACCCCCACTGAGACTGCCCGCGACCTGGGTCGACCGATCGGCGAGACGCGGGAACAGCGAGTACACCCACTCGATGGTCTCCTCGCGACGCGTCCGGGCCTCCGGGTGATACGCACCGAGGTCCAGGTTGTCCCGCACCGTCATCGCCGGGAATAGACGCCTCCCCTCGGGCACGATCGCCACCCCGGCCCGGCAGGTGCGATGCGTCGGCACGTTGGTGATGTCGACCCCGTCGACGACGATCCTCCCGGATCGGGGTCGGAGGATGCCGGCGATGGAGTTGACCAGGGTCGACTTGCCGGCGCCGTTGGGACCGACCACGGACACGACCTCGCCCTCTCCCACCTCGATCGACACCGACCACAGTGCCTGGGCGTCGCCGTAGAAGACGTCTATCTCAGAGACCTGCAGCATCGGGCCTCCTCCCCAGATAGGCGCCGACGACCTTCGGGTCGGTCATCACCGCCGACGGCGCTCCTGCGGCCAGGACGTGCCCCTGGTCCAGGACGACGATACGTGTGGCCAACTGGTTGACCACCCGCAGCAGGTGTTCGACCAGCACGATCGACACTCCCGAGCGATGGATTCGTCGCACCACCTCTACGGCGTTGTCGATCTCGACGGGATTCAGACCGGCCAGGGCCTCATCCAACAGGAGGAGCTTCGGACGGGTCGCCATGGCGCGGGCCATCTCGAGCAATTGCCTCTCGTGGAGGTTGATGCCGCCCGGCAGAGACTCCGCGCGATGACTCAGACCGACCAGGGCGAGGAACTCGTCGGCCTCCTCCCTGGCCGCCGAGAGGCTCTTCGGCTCCCTTCCGAACATGATGGCGATGGCCACGTTGTCCCTGACCGTGAGCGACGGGAACGGCCTGGGGATCTGATAGGTCCGGGCCACGCCCAGATGGGCGATCTTGTGGGGACGGAGACCCGAGGTCTGGGTCCCGTTCACCCGAATGGTCCCGTCCGAGACGGGGAGCAGCCCCGAGACCAGGTTGACCAGCGTGGTCTTTCCGGAGCCGTTGGGGCCGACGAGCCCCAGGATCTCCCCTTCGTGGACCCGGACCGACACGCCGTCCACGGCTTTGAGACCGCCGAAGTGCTTCCGCACCTCCACCGTCTCCGCCACGACCCTGCCTTCCGCGATCGGCGCCACCGACTCGTCGACCGGCGACCCGGCCGTCTCCACGGACCGGACCACTGCGGCGACCTTGCGGACGGGCAGGAAGCCCACGATCGCCGCCACACCGAGGCCGGCTGCGAAGGCCCAGACCCGGTCGTCCGCCAGCCCGGTGACGTCGAGGATCACCGGCACGGCCACGACGATGCCGGCAACGAGCCACCGTCGCCTCTTGAACCGTGCCATCAACCCGTCGGGGGCGAGCAGCACCAGTGCGGCCAGGACCAGACCGAGGATGATCAGGCTCCATCCCTCGAGGGTGCCCCCCTGGAGCCGGTTCTGGAGGATGGTGACGTAGGCCGCACCCACCATCGGGCCGGCCCAATGACGGCGTCCGCCGAGGACGCTCATAACGATCACCATCACCGGGACCCGGAGGTTGAAGGTCCCCTCCGGGGTGACGAAGCCGACCTGCATCGCGTTGACCGCACCGGCGAGACCGGCGAGCAGGCCGGTGAGCGCGATGGCGTACATCTTGTGGGCGAAAGTGGGAACACCGATGGCCTCGGCGACGTCCTCGTCGTCGTGGATGGCGAACAGTGCCCAGCCGTAGCGGGTGCGGCTCATCCAATACGAGACGGCCACGGCGAGCACCGCGACCAGGCCTCCCACCACGAAGACGAAGTCCTGGAAGGTGTCGAAGAAGGAGGGAAACTCGGGCACCGGGACGATCACGCCCTGACCCCCGTCGATGGCGTCGCTGAGCCGGGCGACGGCGAGAAGGATGAACGGAAGCGCCAGGGTGAGGAGGGCGAAGATCTCCCCGCGCAGGGACCGGAGACGGAAGGCGATGGTCCCTACGACCAGCGCCAGCACCATGGCCAGCACTCCGCCCACCAGGATGGCCACCAGCCACGACCCGTCCTGGCGGCCGGTGACCACCGCCATCGCGTAGGCGCCCACCCCGTAGAAGGCGCCCTGTCCGAAGCTGAAGTAGCCACCGAACCCGGAGAGGAGGTTCCAGCTGGTGGCCTGGGCGGTCCAGAAGAGGATCTGGAACAACAGGACCAGGTAGAAGCCGGGGAAGACATCCGAGCCCAACGCCTCCCGCACGGTGGGCAGCACGAGGACCGCGGCCAGCAGGAGCAGGATCAGGATCCAGCCGCGGTCGTGCCTCGAAGCGCCGCTCAATGCGCCGCCTTCCTCCGGAAAAGGCCCTGGGGTCGGAACAGCAGGGCGAGCACCACGAGGGTGAAGACCACGAGCGGCGAGGTGGCGGGCGACCAGATGATCGCCACGAGCCCGGACACCGCCCCCACCAGGAGCCCTGCCCACAAGGTCCCCGACACGTTGCCGATCCCGCCGAGGATGACGATGGCGAACACCAGGCCGACCCACTCCAGGGCCGAGTCCGGCGTCACCGTCCCGCGTAGCGTGAACAGCATCCCGGCCATCGCCGCGGTTGCTCCCGACGCCCCGGCGAGCAGGAGGCCGAGAGTCCTGTGGTCGATGCCGAACGCCGAGGCGATCTCACGATCCTGACCGAAGGCCTGCAGGGCGCGTCCCGCATAGGTCCGGTCGAGGAAGAACTTCATCGCCATCACGAGCACGGTGGCGAACAACGCCGCCATCACCGTCGGCAGCGGGAATATCAGGTCGCCGACGCGGACCGACTGGGTGGCATAGGGGTTGACGTCACCGGGGAGCCGCTGGAAGTCCGCGGTCCATACGTTCTGGACCACCTGGATGATCACGATGAGGAACCCGTAGCTGATCAGCAGGGAGTTCAGCTCGGAGACCCGGAACCGGTCGAAGAGGAGATGGACGACCGCCCCGACCACGAAGAGGGCCGGGACGGTCACCACCAGCGACCCGAGCGGGCCGAGCCCGGTGGGCCCGGCCAGCTCGATGGTCAGGTAGGCGCCCAGCAGGATGACCCCGAAGTGCGCCAGGTTGATCACCCGCAGGAAGCCCCAGGTCAATGACAACCCGAGCGCCATGAGGGCGAACAGACTGCCCTGCAGGGCCCCCGAGACGGCGGCCTGGACTGCTTCCAAGATCTCCCTCTAGTTGGACGGACCTCTCAGCGGAGCGGCAGCCCTGTCCTCGGGCCAGACCACCACCCAGTCGCCGTCCTGCACCTGCTTCAACATCTGGTTGGTGTCCCAGAAGTTGTTCTTGGCGGGATCGAAGTCGACGTGCCCGACGAAGGTCAGATCGGCTCCGTTCTCGTGCAGGTAGTCGCAGATGGCCTCGTGATCGACTGATCCGGCGCCCTCGACACCCTGGACCAGGATCTCCCACGCGTTCCACGAGGCGGCGGCCTGGGTCTCGAAGGTGGTGTAGGGCACACCCTCGGCCGCGGCGCGCTCGGCGAACTCCTCGGCGATCTCGGCGGCCTCCGCCGGGAGACCCTCGAGCACCGTGTCGTTCGGCTCGAACATGCTCACGGAGAGGATCCCGTAGTCGTGCTCCGCCGCCAGGGCGAGCAACGGACCGGGAGCCGGGAACAGGGCGAACATCATCGGCGGCAGGTAGCCGTCGAGTGCCAGCATCGCCTCCATCAGGCCGTTGGCATCGACGCCGAGGCCATTGAGCATCACCAGATCGGGATCGGCCGACCGGATCTGAGCCGCGATGGCGTCCCACTCGGTGTTGCCGGGCGGGTAAGGGATGTCGGCGACGATCTCGATGCCCCGCTCGGGAAGGATCTCGAGGGCGGCCGGCTCTTCGACGTCGGCACGCCCGTAGCTGACGAACGAGACCGAACCGGACTGGTTGGTGACCAGCGCCGCCGTCTCGATGCCGCCCAAGGACTCCATGGCGTCGGCCAACTGGTTGGGGATGAACTCGTTCGGCGTGAAGCCGATCGACCAGGCCGGGAACTGGCAGGCGTAGTTGAGCGTGGGGGCGAGAACCGCCGTGTGCTGCGGCAGCACGAACCCGTGACGCTCGGCGATGGGCATCGTCGCCTGGATGTTCGGCGTGGCGTAGGGGCCGATGATCAGATCGACGCCCTCCTGGCTGATCAGCTGCTCGTAGAGGGTGGCCACGTTGTCGGTGACCGACTCGTCGTCCCGCAGATCCCATTCCACGGGCCGGCCCAGGAGCCCGCCCGCGGCGTTGAGACGCTCGACGAACAGCTCTCCGGCGATCCGGTGGATGTTGCCGGTGGCGCCGAACGCACCCGTCAGTGAGAGCGTGCCACCGACGACGATCGACTCGCCGCTGGGCGCGCCGGACGTCGTGCTGGTGGACCCGCTCGGTTCGGCGGTGGTTGTCGTGTCACCCCCGGTGGTGGTAGTGGTGGAACCTCCTCCACCGGTGCCGCATGCGGCAACGACGATTGCCAGCGCGGCGAGCAATGAGATGAGTCTCGTGGGTCGCATCTTCAGCCTTCCTCCTGCTCGGTGGCTTCAGGGCCCGCGAGGCGGGAGTATATGAATACTGAACGCCGCGCGTCGGCTTGTTCACCGGCGCTGCACAGCGCCAGGCTCAGACGTGACCGGCGAATTCGTGCGGATAGGGCGGAAACTGGCTCGCCAGCGCGGTGACTTGCTCCCGGATCCGACCCAGCTCGATCTCGTCGCCACGGGAGCGAAGAGCAGCAGTGATCGCCCTTGCCACCTCGACGGCCTGCTCCTCCTTCATCCCCTGGGTGGTCATGGCCGGCGTCCCGATTCGCAATCCGGAGGCGCGGTAAGGCGGGCGCGGATCGTTGGGGATGGTGTTGAAGTTGAGCGTGATCCCGATCCGGTCCAGCAGCTTGGCGGCGTCCCTGCCCGTCAGGTCCTCGTCCACGGAACGCAGATCGACCAAGAACAGGTGGTTGTCGGTCCCGCCGGACACGACACGGACCCCGTCTTCCTGGATCGTTGTCGCCATGGTCCTGGCGTTGGCCACGATCTGCTCCGTGTAGTCGTGGAATTCCGGCTGCATCGCCTCGTGGAAGCACACGGCCTTGGCCGCGATCTGGGACTCGATCGGGCCACCCTGGGCATTGGGGAAGACCGCCTTGTTGATCCGATCCCCGAACTCCTCTCTGGCCAGGATCAGGCCGCCCCTCGGCCCCCGCAAGGCCTTGTGTGTGGTGGCGGTGACGATGTCGGCGTGTGGCACCGGCGAGGGGTGGGACTTCCCCGCCACCAAACCGATGAAGTGGGCGGCGTCGACCATGAACACCGCACCGATCTCGTCGGCGATCTCCCGGAAGGCGGCGAAGTCGAGGTGCCGCGAGTAGGCCGAGTAGCCGGCGAGCACGATCTTGGGCCTGTGCTCCTGGGCGAGCCGCCGGACATCGTCCATGTTCAGGCGCTCGGACTCCGGATCGACGCCATAGGCCACGAACTCGTAATAGAGGCCGGAGAAGTTGACCGGTGAGCCGTGGGTGAGGTGGCCCCCGTGGTCGAGACGCATCCCCAGCACCTTGTCACCGGGCTCGAGAAGGGCGAAGTAGACGGCCATGTTGGCCTGGGCGCCCGAATGGGGCTGGACGTTGGCGTACTCGGCGCCGAACAGCTCCCTGGCGCGATCGATGGCGAGCTGCTCGATCTCGTCCACGACCTGGCAGCCCTCGTAGTACCGCTTTCCCGGATATCCCTCGGCGTACTTGTTGGTGAAGACCGACCCGGAGGCGGCCATCACCGCCGGTGATGCGAAGTTCTCCGAAGCGATGAGGTGGATGTGGGAGTTCTGCCGCTCCAGGTCCTTCCGGATCAACCCGGCAACAACGGGATCGACGGCTTCGATCGGGTCCATCGAGATCATGGCCCGAGGCTAGCGGTCAGAGCCGGACCGGCCCCTGGCGGAGGACGACGGGCCGCGATCCCGTGACGTCGACGACGGTCGACGGAGCCCCTCCGGGGCTGACGCCCGGCACGTAGAACACCCGGTCGCCGAAGATCTCACGTGCCTCCACGTCCGACATCGCTTCGGGCCGGCCGGTCAGATTGGCGGAGGTAACCGACATCGGTCCGGCCGCCTCGAGCAATTCCAGTGCAACCGGGTGATCGGGAACCCGCAGACCGACGGTGCGCGCGTTCCTGTCCCCGACCCAGTCGGGGAGGATGACCCGGGCATGGACGACGAGGGTGAGCGCCCCCGGCCAGTGGGCCCGGGCCAGCTCGAGCGCCAAGCCTTCGATCTGCCCCAGGTTCCGGGCCTTCTCCAAGGACGCCACCAGGATGCCTATGGGCCGGGCCGGTGGCCGGCCCTTGAGCTCGAACAACCTGGCGACTGCCTCCTCCTGGAGCGGGTCGACACCGATGCCGTAGACCGTGTCGGTGGGCAGCCCCACCACCCCGCCGGCGCGTACCACCTCGACGGCGCGGGCCACCTCAGGGGTCACGGCTTGACCCCGACCACGTATCGGTCCCTGCCGGTGAGGTCGCGGCGCACCTCCATCGGGATCCCCTCGAAGAGTGGCGGCGCCGTTTCACCTTGGGTTTCCGAGATCTCCACCACGATGACGCCGCCACCGCGGAGCCATTTCGACGCCTCCGCACCGATCCGCTCCAGCACCTCCAGACCACTGGGGCCCGAGATCAGCGCCACCCGGGGCTCCCGTTTCACATCCGTCGGAAGGGACTCGAACTCCGTCTCGGCCACATACGGGGGATTGGCCACGATCAGGTCGACCCGACCCTCGATCGAAGGAGGCAACGGCTGGAAGAGGTCCCCTCGGAGCCACTCGACATCGAGACCGGTGCGCACGCCGTTGAGCCGCGCCACGTCGAGTGCGTCCTCGGAGATGTCGGTGCCGTAGACCTTGGCGTCGGGGAACTCCTTCTCGAGCGCCAACGCCAGGGCGCCGGAGCCCGTGCAGAGGTCGACGATCACCTTCGGATCCAGAACCATCCGGGCCGCCAGCTCGAAAAGGCCCTCGGTCTCGGGACGGGGCACCAGCACCCTCTCGTCGACCACCAGGTCGAGGTCGGCGAACGCGGCGGTGCCCTCGAGATACTGCAGAGGCTCGCCGGCGAGACGCCTCCCCACCAACTCCTCGAGGTGGTGCTCGTCGTCGGCGACGGCCCTGAGACGCCGCAACTCGTGGTCCGGTAGTTCCGCCAACCTGGGATCGGACACTACCGAGAGGACTCGAGTCCCTTGGCCTGCTCGTCGGCGGCAAGGGCCTCGACGAACTCGTCGAGGTCACCCTCCAGCACCTGGTCGAGCCGGCGGATGGTGAGACCGATGCGGTGGTCGGTGACCCGGTTCTCCTTGTAGTTGTAGGTGCGGATCTTCTCCGATCGCTCCCCGGTTCCCACCTGGGACCGGCGCTCGCCGGAGAGCTCGGCGGCCGCCCGCTCCTGCTCCGCCCGGAGCAACCGGGAGCGGAGGATGCGGAACGCTTTCTCCTTGTTCTGCAACTGCGACTTCTCGTCCTGGACCGACACCACCAGACCCGTGGGCAGGTGAGTCAGCCGCACCGCCGAGTCGGTGGTGTTGACGGATTGGCCGCCGGGGCCGGTGGAGCGGAAGACGTCGACCCGAACGTCGTTGGGGTCGATCTCCACGTCGACCTCCTCTGCCTCCGGCAACACCGCCACGGTCGCGGTCGAAGTGTGGATCCTGCCTTGCGACTCGGTCTTCGGGACCCGCTGCACACGGTGCACTCCACCCTCGTACTTGAGCCGGGACCAGGCGCCCCTGCCCTTGACGGCGAAGACGACCTTGTCGTAGCCGCCGGCCTCGGACGGTGCGGAGTCGAGCTGCTCCACCTCGAAGCCGTGCCGCTCGGCGTACTTGCTGTACATGCGAGCGAGGTCGCCGGCCCAGATGGCCGCCTCGTCGCCACCGGCCGCGGACCTGATCTCGAGGATCACGTTCTTCTCGTCGTTGGGGTCCGCCGGGACGATCTGCTTGCGGATGCGCTCCTCCAGCTCTTCGGCCTCCTTGGCCAGGGTCTCGGCCCATTGGGCCATCTCCGGATCCGAGGACATGGCCCGGGCCTCTTCCAGGTCGGCCACGGTGGAGCGCCAGGTGCGGATGTCGGCAACCAGGTCCCTCAGATCGGCGTGCTTCTTCCCCACCGAGGCGATCTTCGCCGGGTCGGCGAGGACCTCCGGGTCGGCCATGGAGGCCTCCAGATCCTCGAAGGCCTTCTCGATCTCGGCCAGCCGCTCTACGAACGCGGTGTCACTCATGCCGGCACCACGGAGCGGCGTACGTCGACGGCGGTCTCGGGGACCCCTCCGCGGGCCAGGACTTCCGTGACGGTGTCCTCGTCCAAAGCCACGAGCAGGGAGGCGATGGCGACCTCGATCTGGTCGGCGGCCGGCGGAGAGGTGGTCAGCTTCTGCAGCCACAGGCCGGGCTTGGCGAGGATCCGGGCGAGCCGCCCGTCGGGCCGGGTGCCCGAGAAGCGGAGCAACTCGTAGGACAGGCCGGCGATGACGGGGATGCCGAGGAGACGTGATCCGATCAGGTAGAACGCGCCGTCGGGCACGCCGAGGAACGTGAAGAGGATGATGGAGCCCAGGACCACGATCATCAGGAAGCTGGTGCCGCACCGCGGGTGCTCGGGTCGGTAGCGCTCCACCGACGCGACGCTGAGCGGCTCGCCGGCCTCGTATGCGTGGATCGCCATGTGCTCGGCGCCGTGGAACTCGAATACACGGGCGATCTCCTTGGAGCGGCCGATGGCCCAGATGTACCCGATGAACAGCCCGAGCCGCAACAGCCCTTCCACCGTGTTGAAGAGGAGAGACGACCCGCCGGCCAGCCAGCCGGCGACCAGTGCGGGGATGAGGATGAACACCGCGGCGAAGAAGACGATGGCGAACAGCATCGTCCAGCCGATCTGTGCCGAGCTGAGCTCCTCCTCGTCCTCCCCGGCGGCCATCTGCGCCGACCAGCCCAGGGCCTTGTAGCCGAGTACCAGGGATTCGCCGAGCACGACGACACCCCGGATGAAGGGGATACGGGCGGCGCGTCTCCGTTCCGACGGTCGGGGAAGCGCGTCGCGACGGGCCACGATGGTTCCATCGGGTCTGCGCACCGCCACCGACCAGGCAGATGGAGCGCGCATCATCACCCCTTCGATGACCGCCTGTCCTCCGACGGTCTTTGATGGATCGATGTGCCCGCCTGTGGGCGGCTCAGTCCTCTTCAGACCCCGCCTCTGACCCTGCTGCAGTGAAGGAGGTCTTGCCGTAGCGCTTCTGGAAGCGCTCGACGCGACCCCCGCTGTCGACCAGCTTCTGCTTGCCGGTGAAGAACGGGTGGCACTCGTTGCACAACTCGATGTGCATCTCGCCTGGCTTGGTGCTCCGGGTCTCGAACGTGTTGCCACACGAGCAGGTGACCCGGGTGATGTCGTAGGTGGGATGGATCTCGGTCTTCATGATGTCTCCGCAAATATCAGCCGCTGCTCTTCGCCACTTCGGCGAGGAACTCCGCGTTCGACTTGGTCGTCTTGAGCCTGTCGATGAGAAGCTCCAGCGCAGCCCCCGGCTCGAGAGCGAGCAGGACTCTACGCAGCTTCCATACCTGGGCAAGCTCCGTCGGGTCGAACAGCAGCTCCTCTTTCCTTGTTCCCGATGACTCGATGTCGACCGCGGGGTAGATCCGCTTGTCGGCGAGCTTGCGGTCGAGACGGAGCTCCATGTTCCCGGTGCCCTTGAACTCCTCGAAGATGACCTCGTCCATCTTGGAACCGGTCTCGACGAGGGCCGTGGCGAGGATGGTGAGCGATCCGCCCTCCTCGATGTTCCGGGCGGCGCCGAAGAACCGCTTCGGTGGGTAGAGGGCCTGGGAGTCGACACCACCGGACAGGATCCGGCCCGATGCAGGCGTGGCCAGGTTGTGGGCCCGGGCGAGTCGGGTGATGGAGTCGAGGACGATCACAACGTCCATGCCCATCTCGACGAGTCGCTTCGCCCTCTCTATGGCCAGCTCGGAGACCTGGGTGTGCTCCTCGGCGGGCCGGTCGAAGGTCGAATAGATGACCTCGCCCTTCACGGAGCGCTGCATGTCGGTGACCTCTTCGGGCCGCTCGTCGACCAGGACCACCATCAGGTAGCACTCGGGGTTGTTGATCGAGATCGATTGGGCGATCTCCTGGAGGACCGTGGTCTTCCCTGCCTTGGGCGGGGAGACGATCAGGCCTCGCTGACCCTTTCCGATCGGGGCGATCAGGTCGACGATGCGAGTGAGGATGTTCCCCGGCTTGCCCTCCACCTCGAGTCGGAGACGCTCGTCCGGGAACAGCGGGGTCAGGTTCTCGAACTTGGGACGGTTCATCGCCTCTTCGGGATCCATCCCGTTGACCTTGTCCACCCTCACCAGGGCCGGGAACTTCTCCTTGGACCTTGGCGGGCGGATCGGGCCCGAGACGATGTCGCCCTTGCGGATGCGGTATTTGCGGATCTGGTTGGCGGAGACGTAGACGTCCTTGTCACCGGCCTTGTACCCGGTCACCCGGAGGAATCCGTAGCCCTCGGGGAGGATGTCCAGCAGTCCCTCCCGGATCTCGAGCTCGTCCTCGGGGATCATCTCGTCGTCGCGACGACGGTCCCGATCACGACGGCGACGACGCTGGCCGCCGCCCTCGGAGCGCTGCTGTGGCTCGCCTTCCTGCTCGACATCCGACTCGCCGCCCTCATCGCCGGCGGGAGTCTCGGGACGCTCCGTCCTCGGGGTGGCGCGCGGCAGCTCGAGGTCGGGCGTCGGCGCCTCTTCCTCTTCGACTATGCCGCCGGCCTCCATGAGGGCGGAGATCAGCTTCGACTTTTGGAGTCCATCGGCTTCGATTCCGACGGCTTCGGCGATCTGCCTGAGTTCTTCGATCGACTTGCTCTGCAATTGAGCTCGTGTAGTCATGAGATCCTTCGCGACTCGTCCCCGCGGGGAGCAATCGGATAGGTACAGCCGCAGGCATGGGGACACCGGGAAGTGCACGAATGCTGCGGGGGCTGCCACCGACGGTACCCGGTGACTGGACTAATCATACCGGCGCACGACGCTTGCGCAAAGCGTCATTCAGCCGATGGCGGTGAGCAGCGCTTCCGGGGTGGGGTCGATCACCCGGTGGTGCTCGGGCAGCCGGGCCAGACGCGCCAGGGACTCCGGCATCTCGGGAGGTCGGCCGATGGCCTCGGTCACCACGTCGGCGAACTTGGCCGGGTGCGCCGTGCCCACGATCAGCTGGGGCACATCCCTCTCCCGCTCCTCCGCCACCTTCCAGGCCGCCGCGGTGTGCGGGTCGAGCAGGTAGCCGTGCTCCTCCCACACCCCAGCGATCGTGGCCCGAATCTCTTGGTCGCCGGCCCAGCCGGCGTCGAAGTCCTGCCGGGCCGACTCCGGGAGTCGCTCCAGGTTGGAGGGGACCTGGATGTCCATGGCCGGGGCCACCGTGGGAACCACCTCGGACCGCCGATCGACACCCGCGGCGAACAGGTCGTAGAGGTAGCGGTTGGCGTTGGTGGCCACCACCACCCTCTCGATGGGGGCGCCCATTCGGGCGGCCGTCCAGGCCGAGTAGGCGTTGCCGAAGTTGCCTGTGGGCACCACGACCTCGATAGGTCGGCCGATTTGCGCCGCGGCATGGACGTAGTACCCCGTCTGGACGGCGATCCGGGCGAAATTGATCGAGTTCACGGCGAGCAGATCCGGACGTGTCCGGAACGCTTCCTTGACCATCGCCTGACAGTCGTCGAACGTGCCCCGGACCGCCAGGACCGTGACCATTTCGTCGTCGACCGTCGTCATCTGGCGCCTCTGCATCTCCGCCACCCTGCCCTCGGGGAACACGACCACGATGGGGAGCCGACCCCGGCAGGCGGCGATGGCGGCCGACCCGGTGTCACCGCTGGTGGCGACCAGCACCGCGCGGTCGTCCACGGCCCGGGCGAGGAGGCGAGCCACCACCTGGAGAGCGTGATCCTTGAAGCTCAGCGTCGGGCCCCAGAACAGCTCGAGAACCCTCCGATCGCCGACCTCGACGACCGGCGCGACCTCGGGGTGGGTGAAGTTCGCTGCCGCCTCGACGACGACGCCGTCCGGGTCCTCCGCCCCGAATGCCCTCAGGACGCTTGCCACGGCATGGGTGTAGGACCACGAACGCCAGCCTTCGGGGAGACGCGGGAGCTCGACAGGTGTGTACAGACCGCCATCCGGTGCCAGGCCTCCGACGAGAGCGCCCTCGAAGTCGACCTCGGTCGAGGAGCGTGTGGAGCGGAACCTCACTTCCGTGTCAGGATTCCATGTCCTCGATGTCGGCTTCCTGGTGCGGCGTCATGCCGCCGGGTGTCGGCACCGAGGGATGACCCAGGACGGCGATGACGATCACGGTGATCAGGGCGGAGCCGACCCCCAGGATCCACTGCCCCACACCGATGACGACGCCGATGCCGGCAGTGACCCAGATGCCGGCTGCCGTGGTCAGCCCGGTGACGTGCCCGCCCGACCGGAGAATCGCCCCGGCGCCGAGAAAGCCGATGCCGGTTGCCACCGCAGCGGTGACCCGGAGCAGGTCGAGCCGGTTACCGCCGACCAGCTCCGCGGAGGCCGTGAAGAGGCAGGCGCCCATCGCCACCAGCATGTAGGTGCGGAGACCGGCGGGCTTGTCGTGCTTCTGCCGGTCGTAGCCGACCGCGCCGCCCAGAGCGGTGGCGACCAGCACCCGGAGAAGCAACTCCAGTTCGGGATTCATGCCATGGCCCACGCTACTAACCCCGGCCGGGCAGGACGCTCGCACCGGTAGAATGGGTGCTCCGCTCCCGTAGCTCAGGGGATAGAGCGCCGGCCTCCGGAGCCGGGTGCGCAGGTTCGAATCCTGCCGGGAGCGCGCCAAAGCCCCAGCCATCAGGCTGGGGCTTCTGTACTTGGTACCGGGTACTTGGTATTTGCACGGCCGGGTGCCGAACCCGTCCGACGCCTCCGGCGCGGTCGCCGGGAGCGCTTCGCTCGGTCTCCGGGGTTCTCTTCGACCTCCGGCTCGTCATATGTCGACCGGTACCTCCAGCAAGGGGGTGGATCATGGATCTCAAACAAACGGTGCGAACTGTCGGAACCACCCAGGGGGTCAGGAGGGCGATAGCGTGGCACTCGGCAGCGAGGAGCAACCATGCAACCGGAGCGGGGACAAGTCGATGCCCAGATCGACGTTGCCCAGGATCTGACAATCCAAGGCGTCGTGACCGCGGGCGCGACGGTGCGCGCAGGCGCCACTCTTGCGATTCGAGGGGCCGCCACTGGCCACTTCGTAGTCGAGGAGGGGGGCCGTCTGACGATTCACGGCGCTTTCAAGGGAACCATCGAAAACTCTGGAACAGTGATGTTGGCCGGCGTGGTCACGGATGGGCTTCCGACGACCGGCCAGGTCGCGGTTGCAATTGGCACCGTGATAGGAATAGATCCTCCCATGGCCTTGCTGGGCGATGGTTCGCTCGAGATCGTGTCTGAGGACAGAACCATTCGGTTGAACGCCACCAGCTCCGAGGGCTATCTGCTGTACGACGCCGACCAAGGGAAATTCGTCCAGACCCTCCCCGAGGACTGATCCGCAACCGGATGCCGGGAGCCGGTACTAACCACCTTCCGGCTTGTAGTAGTCGATCCTATCGAGCGGCATCACCACCGAGGTGAGGACGTTCTCCAGGTGGGAGACGATCCGCTTCATGAAGCGGTAGTAGAGAGCCTGCGGGACCGTCTCCGAGCCCGGTGCGTCGGACTTGGCCAGCTGGAAGACGATGCGGTCGTGCTCGTGTGCCGCCACCTCCAGCTTGGGAATCAGTTCGTGAACCGCCTTTTGATCCTGATCGGCGAAAGCCTTCCGTCCTGCCACCAGGTACTCCTTGACCACGGCGGCCTCAGCCCGCATCTTCTCCACCCCGTCCTGGTCGGCGACGTGGACCCCGACGTTGGCGAGATCCCAGATGTTCTTGCAGTAGTCACCGATGCGCTCCAGGTCCTTGGCCACCGCCATGTAGGCGAGGAGGAGGCCCTGCTCGAACTCGGCATGACGAACCGAGGCGCGCACCAGGAGCTCGCGCCGCACCGCCCGTTCCCGACGGTTGACCTGCTTGTCCAGGCTCCAGATCTGGTCCTGCACCTCTCGGGCCGGCGTGTCCCCGAAGAAGGCAGCCATCGCCAGGTCGAACATCTCGATGCAATCCCCCAGCATCGCGTCGAGATTCGACTCGATCTCCTTGTTGTTGGCTTCTTTGAAGATGGAGAACACCGGCCCCTCCTAGGACACGATCAGTATTAGCAGCGGGGCGGCGACAAATACGGTGATGATGTAGACGGCCACCCACGTCTTGTTGCGCACCGCCGTCTTCGACAACCACTGGGCCATCCGGATCGGGATCTGCCTCACCCGCTTCGGATAGAAGAGGAAGATGCCGGTGAAGTTGATCACCACGTGGGCCATGGCGATGACCAGCGCTTCCGGCGAAGAGGCGGCCACCGAGGCGAGCACCGCGGTGGCTGTCGTTCCCAGGTCGGCGCCCAGGATCACCGGGAAGGCGTTGGGCATGCTGAGGATCCCGGCCGCCACCAGGGGCACCATGATCGAGTTGGTGATCCCCGAGGACTGAACCGCCAGTGTGGTGACGAAGCCCACCACCACCGCCATCACCCCGCCCCGCTTGGCCAGGATCGTGTTCACGGCGCGCTCGATGCGGCTGGACACCAGCTTCTTCATCTGACGGGTCACCACGAGCAGGGCGAGGACAAGGGCGCCGAGACCGAGGACGATCATCACCGGTCCGATCGCCTTCCCCCACCCCCAACCCTCGAAGACCCCGACGATGGCGTCGACCGGGGCATCGACCAGGTCGCCCAAGGAGAAACCGCCACCACCGTCGACCGGAGGCGAGTCGGGGGCCCAGCCGGTGATCCACCGAGCCAGGAAGCGGGCCGCCTTCGAGATCACCCCGAAAGCGACCTCGAGAGGCAGGAAGAGGACCACCGCCAGGATGTTGTAGAAGTCCTGCATCGTGGCGGCGGCGAACCCGCGCTCGAAGTAGACACCCTGGCGGATGTGCCCCAGGGAGGCGAGAGTGCTGGTGACCGCGCTTCCGATGTTGGCGCCCAGGACCAGCGGCACGGCCGCCTCGGGGGTGAGGACACCCGCCCCCACCAGACCGACGATGATCGAGGTCGTCGCCGACGAGGACTGGACGAGGACGGTGGCGAGGAGACCGGCGGCGAGACCGGTGAGGGGGCTGGCGACCGCCGAGAAGACCTGGTCGACCAATCCTTCGCCGAGGAGGCCGATCCCGCTCTCCAGCGCACTGATCGCCGTCAGGAATAGATAGAGGGCGCCCAGAACGATCAACAGGCGCAGTACTCGTCTCGCCGACGAGGGCAGTACCCCGGGGCTGCCTTTGGCTTCCTGATCTCCCATCGGCCGCCGCGAGGGTAGACCTGCGCGAGTAACTGTGTCTCCGCCCGGGCATAGACTCCCGTCATGGCACCGAGAGCCATCTGGAAGGGCGCTATCAACTTCGGCCTGGTCACCATCCCCGTAGGGATGTACACCGCCACGGAGTCCAAGACGCCCAAGTTCAAGCAACTCCGCAAGGACGACCACTCCCCCATCCGTTACAAGCGCGTCGCCGAGACCGACGGTGAGGAGGTCGCCTGGGAGGACATCGTGCGCGGGTACGAGTTCGAGAAGGACCGCTACGTGGTCTTCACCGACGAGGAGCTCGCCAACGCCACACCGGAGGGCTCACGTCTGGTCGACGTGGTCCAGTTCGTCGACGAATCAGAGATCGACCCGATGTTCTACAAGTCGTCCTACTACCTGGTCCCGGAGAAGACCGGCGCCAAGGCGTACAAGATCCTCGCCGACGCCTTGAAGGAGAAGGGCCGAGTCGGGCTCGCCAAGGTGTCCATCCGGGAGAAGCAGCACATGGCGACCGTTCGAGTGAAGGACGGGGTCATCGTCATGGAGACCATGTACTGGCCGGACGAGATCCGCGCCGCCGAGTTCGAGGAGCTCGAGGCGGACGTCGAGGTCCGCAAGGAAGAGGTCGACATGGCAGCGATGATCATCGACAACCTGACCAAGGAGTTCGACCCGAGCGAGTGGGTGGACCGTACCCGGGAGGCCGTCGAGGAGCTCGCCGCCAAGAAGGTGGCGGGCGAGGAGATCGTCGAGCCCGAGTCGCCAGAGCCGACCAAGGTCGTCGACCTGCTCGAGGCCCTCAAGGCATCGGTCGAGGCCACCAAAGAACAGAAGAAGGAGAAGAAGGCCGGCTAGCCCGTCTCCATCGCCGAGACTCCGCCTCGGCTTCGCACTGCATCCGAGCCACGCCACACCAGCCACCCGATCATGGTGCCCGCGGTGTTCAGGAACAGGTCGTCGACGTCGAATGCCTTCCAGCCGAAGCCGAAGGCGAGGTTTCCCAGGAGCTGGATGGTCTCGACGAGGAGCGAAGCCGCCAGCCCCACCACCACAGTGTTCCTCCCGGACCGGAACCGGGGGTGCAGCAGCGGGAGCAGGAGCCCGAGGGGCACGAACAGGGCGATGTTCCCTCCCAATTGCCACTTGATCGTCGGGAAGTATCCGTTGCCGATCGCCGCGGTGATCGTCCGGAACGGGACGAAGTTGTGGTGCCGGAGATCGAAGGGCGCCCCCACCCTTCGGGCCTCGGCGATCATCTCGGCATCGATAGGGAGTGGGCTCAGCACCACCCCGGCCACGACGACCGCGTAGAGGGTGATCGCCGCCACCACGAGCTTTCGGGCTGGGGCCGAGCCGGAGCTCAGCAGGTAGGCGATGAGCGCGAGCACCGTGGGGAGCAGAAGCCAGAAGACCAGCTCCTGGGTGTGGATCATGGCTCCGGCCGCTCCGACTCCCAGGTCACCGTCTTCGGGTCTGCGATCTCGAGACCCTTGAACACAGGTGCTCGCAGCCTGTCGTCACGGGTCCACTCCTTGAACTCCACCTGCACCACCATCTCCGGCTCCACCCAGGTCTTCCGGCCCGGGACGGTGACCGGATTGGCGAACGGGCTGTCGGGCCGCTCCTTCGCACGGAGCGACCTGTGGACCGTCTCCAACGTCCGCCCGTCGAAGCCGGAGCCCACGGCGCCGATCCAGCGGAGGTCGCCGCCGTCGTACAGCCCGACGAGGAGGGAACCAAAGGTGGAGGCCCGGGAGCCCTCTCCGGCCAGATACCCACCGACCACCGCGCGGAGCCGGCTCTTCACGGCCACCTTCCTCCAGTCGGGTGAGCGCCGCCCCGGGTGGTATCGCGAACCGGACTTCTTGGCCACGATTCCCTCGAGCCCCGACCGCTTCACCGCCGCGTAGAGGGCTTTCCCCGATCCCCGTGTCGGCTCGGGGACCACGATCGGTGTCGGAAGGGAGAGGCCCTCCAGGATCTCCCGTCGCTCTTCGAAGGACAGCGATGTGAGGTCGCCGTCCCGGTAGAGGACGTCGAAGACGACCAGATTCACCGGGGAGCCCATCTGAAGCAGCTGGAACGAGGGCCGACCCTGCTCGTCGAATGCGATCACCTCGCCGTCGAGGACCACCGACCCGGGAATCGGGAGCTTGGAGACCTCCGGGAACCGCGCCAGGAGGTCGAGACCACGACGGGACCTCGCCCGGATCCGCCCCCCGTCGTTGCCGACGATCGCCCGGTAGCCGTCCCATTTGACCTCGAACCACCAGCCGTCGTCGTCGAATGCGTCGGGCCATGGGGTGGCCAGCATCGGCCGGTAGTCGGGGAGGCTCAACCGGCGGAGAGCTCCTCGGCGACGATCCGCGCCACCAGCGAGCCGTCGAGATCACTGCCGCGTGATTTCATCAGGGTCCCCGTGACGCGGCCAGCCGATTTCGGATCTCCGGCCACACCCAGGGACTCGATGGTCTCCCTGACCAGCTGCCGCGTCGCGTCCTCACCGAGCTTCTTGGGGAGCCAGCGGCCGAGGTATTCGATCTCGAAGCCCAGCTTCTCCGCCATCGCCGAACCCCGCTCCCCCATCTCCAGGTACTCCTGGCGGGTCTTGTCCATCCTCTTGACGTAGGAGGCGATGACCTTCTGGTACAGGGCATCGTCGACCTCACCGGAGAAGCCGGGCTCGGAACGGGCCGTGGACACCTCGGTCTGGACCTGACGGATGACGTCCTTGCGGGCCTTGTCACCGGCGCGCATGGCGTCCTTCAACTCCTCCGCCAGCTCTTCACGGATGCCCATGTCGACCTCCAAATTCCCTCAGAAAATTGTTTACACGTCGCGAGCAGAACGGTACAGTTCCCCCCGGAAATCCCAGCGCGCCCAATTGCTCCTTCAGCCGGGTGCGTTTGTGAGAAGAATCACAATGTCCCGAGGAACCAAAGAGTGCTCACCACCACCATCACCACCGACTGGCGAGACCTGGCTGCGTGCCGTGATTCCGAGCCCAGCCTCTTCTTTCCCGTCGGCACCACCGGCCCGGCCGTAGAGCAGATCGAGGCCGCCATCAGCATCTGCATGTCCTGCACCGTCCGGGAGGAGTGCCTCCAGTACGCCCTGGAGACCAACCAGGAGTCGGGTGTCTGGGGCGGCTACGCCGAGGACGATCGTCGTCGGCTCCGCAAGCGCTGGCTCGCCGAACGGCGTCGCCGCGCCGTCTGACCAGGCCGCAGTCTCTCTACGAACCCGCCGCGAAGCCCACGGTCTTCGGCGGCGCATCCTCGATCTCGACGAAGGCGACGTTCGCCACCGCGATGGCGACGCTGTGCCCCTTGGAGTCGGTGAACCAAGCCAGACCACCGGCTTGCATCGCCTCTTCCATCTGCTTCTTGAACACGTCGGCGTCGTCGATTTCCAACTCGACGAGCTTGTCCGTCTGAGCGATGCCGATCCGAACTTTCATGGGCCTTCGATTCCTCCTGCGAGCATCGTAACCCCCTTCCGGAGCTCAGCCGACCGGCATAGCTTCGACGTCATGGGACGTGAGGCCGCACGCGTGCTGCTGCTCACCGCGCTCGTCGCCGCAGTTCTCGCAACCTCCCAGTCCGGACTGGCGGAGACGGGCGTCCGCCTCCCTGCCCTGCCGACAGCAGCTGGGCACTCGCCGGCCACAGACACCGTCACCGTCGCTCCCGGTGACCACTTCTGGAAGATCTCGGCGCGTCGTCTCGCCGAGATCGAGCCCGAGGCACCGGTGGGGCCCTACTGGCGCAAGGTCGTGGAGGTCAACCTGGACAACATCAGGTCCGGCGACCCCGACCTCATCTATCCCGGTGAGGTCGTGGAGCTTCCGGCGCCCTAGCGGATGGCAACCAGGCGGTAGACCGTCCCCGGCGAGGAGCTGGGCTCCGACCATGTGGTGATGAGCAGCTCGCCGTCGCCGTCGAGACCGAAGCTGGTCACGTACTGGACGCTGTCCTCTCCACCCAGGTCCTCGGTCCAGTCCCGTTCTTCGGTCACCTGACCGTCGACCAGCTTGAACGAGCGGATCCAGCGGCCCACCCAGTCGGCGTAGAAGTAGGTCCCGTTCAGCTCCGGGATCTGCGAGCCCCGGTAGACGAAGCCGCCGGTGACCGACAGGCCCTCCTCGTGGGTGTAGGTGATCACCGGAAGCGTGTAGTCGGAGGGGTCGCAGTCACGCTTGTGGAAGCAGCGGGTCCCCTCGACGTCGGACCAGCCGAAGTTGTACCCGCCCGCGGAGATGGAGACGGCATTGATCTCCTCGATGTCGGCGTGGCCCACATCCCCGATGTAGATCATCTCATCGACCGGGTCGATGGAGAACCGCCACGGGTTGCGCAAGCCGTAGGCCCAGACTTCGGGAGCGCCGCCGCCGTCGACGAAGGGGTTGTCCGGCGGGACGACATAGGGGTCACCCCCGTCGACGTCGATGCGGAGGATCGTGCCGAAGATCGTGTCGGGGTTCTGACCCTGGTCCCGGGATGCGGCGCCGTCGCCAACCGAGGCCCACAGGTAGCCATCGGGCCCGAACTGGAGGTTGCCTGCGTAGTGCCGGGGCTCGCTGGCGTTGGGCGGGTTGCGGACCTCGTCGAGGACGATCTTCTCGCTGTCCCGGTCCGCCACGTTGGGGTCGGTGTCGCTGACGCTGAATTCGGCGATCTGACGGTTCTCCTGCGAGGTGTAGTAGACGAAGAAGCGACCGTTGTTGGCGTAATCGGGGTGGAAAGCAAGCCCCAGCAGTCCCTGCTCGATGCCTGCCGCCAGGACCCGGTCGGTGAGGTCGAGGAACGGCTGTTCCAGCAGGTTGCCGTCGGCGTCGATGACCCGGATGATCCCCTCCCGTTGCACCACGAAGATCCGGTCGTCGCCCTGGGGCGCCGTCGCCACGACCGGCCCCCGGAGACCCTCGTGTATCACCTCGAGCTCGACCCCCTGCAGATCACCGAGCGGCGTGGTCGTCGACTGCCCGGGAACGGTGCTCCCACCGGGAAGCGTGGTCGACCCTCCGTCACCTGTGGTGCTGGACGAGCCCGGAGTGGGAGTCGTCGGATCGGGGCCGGGTCCACGTCCACGGAAGAAGATCGCTCCCACGACGAAGACGACCAGGAAGAGGAGGAGCAGGAGTCGGACTCGCGCCACGTCGGGCGATGGGGTCTGACGATGCCGGGCGGTCACGACTCGCCAGCGTACAACGCCTGTGGGTTAGGCGTTGTCGCCGAGGAAGATCTCCGAGACCGAAGACTCCATGAAGATCGCCTGGAGCGTCTCGGCCAGGATCGGGGAGATGGAGAGGACGGTCACCTTGTCCAGCGCCTCCACGTCGGGTCGTGGGGGCAGTGTGTTGGTCACGATTACCTCGTCGATCGGTGCGTTCTTGAGTCGGTCCACCGCCGGGTCGGAGAAGATGCCGTGGGTGGCGGCCACGCGGACGCTCAATGCGCCCTGGTTCTTCACCATCTCGGCGGCGTTCACCACGGTCCCGGCGGTGTCGATCATGTCGTCGACGATCACCACGTGACGACCGTCGACGCCTCCGGACATCGACAGGGCGGTGGACTCGTTGTGGGTGGTCGGGTCGCGCCGCTTGTAGATGAAGCCGACGCTGGCGTCGAGACGGCGGGCGTAGCGCTCGGCCCGCTTCACACCGCCGGCATCGGGTGACAGGACGATGGTGTCTCCATTCAGCCTCTCCGCCAGATAGTCCGAGATGATCGGAAGAGCGGTCAGGTGGTCCCACGACTTGTCGATGAACCCCTGGAGCTGACCGGTGTGCAGGTCGACCGAGACGAGCCGGTCGGCACCCGCCTGCATGAACAGGTCGGCGATGAGCCGGGCCGAGATCGGCTCCCTGGGAAGGGCCTTCTTGTCCTGGCGTGAATATGGGAAGAACGGCACTACCGCGGTGATCCGGCGGGCCGACGCCCGCTTCAGGGCGTCGATCGTGATCAACTGCTCCATGATCAGGTCGTTGATCCCGGGGCCGTGGCTCTGGATCACGAAGCAGTCGGCCCCACGCACGCTCTCGATGGGACGGACGTAGATCTCGCCGTTGGCGAATCGGGATATCTCGATGCGACCGAGCTTGGTGCCCAGCACCTCGGTCACCTCTTCCGCCAGGGGCACGTTGGCGCTCCCGGAGAAGACCATCATTCGCTTGCGGGAGACGATCTCCAAATCAGGCCTCCGCCTCCGGAGCGGTCTTGCGGGCCTTTCGTTTCTCAGCGTAGCCGGGGATCTGGGTCTGCTCACTTCGCTCGAGGGCCAGGGCGTCGTCCGGAACGTCCTCGGTGATCACCGATCCGGCGCCGGTGATCGCTCGATTCCCGATGCTGACCGGTGCGACGAGCATCGTGTCCGACCCGATGAAGGCGTCCTCCCCGATGACGGTCTCGTATTTGTGGTAGCCGTCGAAGTTGCACGTGATGGTCCCGGCGCCGATGTTGGACCGGGCCCCCACGGTGGCGTCGCCCAGGTACGAGAGGTGGGGCGCCTTGGCCCCCTCGCCGAGGGTCGTCTTCTTGGTCTCGACGAAGGTGCCCACTTTGGAGCCCTTCTCCATCACGGTCCCGGGCCGCAACGACGCGTACGGGCCGACGGTGCACTCCTCCCCGACCGCGGCGGACCGAAGCACGGCGTACCACACGGTGGCGTTGGGGCCGATCGTGGAATCGACCGCGAAGACGTCGGGCCCGACCTGGGCACCCGCGGCCACCCTGGTCTCGCCCTGCAGGTAGACACCCGGATAGATCCGCGCCCCGGGCTCGATCTCGACCGTTGCGTCGATGTAGGTCCGCTCCGGATCGAGCATCCACACACCGGACTCCATCAGCCTCTGGTTGATCTCACGGCGCTTGGCGGCTTGCGCCTCGGCGAGTTGGTCCTGTGAGTTGATGCCTGCCACCTCCTCCGGTGTGCCTCTCACCGCCATCAGCTTGTGGCCCGCAGCGGCGAGGATGCCGACGACGTCCGTCAGGTAGTACTCGCCCTGACGGTTGTCAGCTTTCACTTGTCGCAGCGATTCTGCCAACTTCCCCGCCCGCACCGCGTAGATGCCGGCGTTGACCTCCGTTATCGCACGCTGCTCCTCCGTGGCGTCCCGGTCTTCGACGACGCCGACCACGAAGCCCTCCTCGTCACGAAGGATCCGACCGTATCCCGCGGGGTCCTCCAGATCGGCGGTGACCATTCGCAGGACCTCACCCCCATCGAGCGACGCCAGCTCCCGGATCAGGTCGGATCCCAGCATCGGTGTGTCCCCATACAGGACCACGACGACATCGTCGGGGTCGGGCTCTCCCAGTTCTGCCAACGCCACCTGTGTGGCGTGCCCGGTGCCGAGTTGTTCTTCCTGGAACGCGGTCGTCGTGCCTTCGGGCAGGGCGGCCCGCACCTGGTCGGCACCGTGCCCGACGACCACGACCAGCGAGTCGGGCTGCAGAGGCCTGACGGCGTCGATGACCCAGCGCACCAGTGGACGACCCGCAACCTCTTGGGCGACCTTGGGCAACGGGGAGAACATCCGCTTGCCCTGCCCTGCGGCAAGGATCACGACATGGGTTGCCAGGCGGGCCTCCTGTTCGGGCAAGCTGGGGGGGCAGGACTCGAACCCACTCCTACAGGACCAAAACCTGCCGTGCTACCGGTTACACCACCCCCCAATTCCGCGGTGCCGGGTACGTGGTACCGGGTACCTGGGCGGGAGGCTCAGGTTAACCCCGGCGGCACCTCATCTTCGTCCGGCGCCGGCCCTAGCCTCGCAACCCGTGCGCACCAGATGTGAAGGCTGCTACGCCGAGCTCGAGGGGGTCGACGGCCCGACCCACCGCTACATCGGCGCCTCGCCCGCCTGCTGGGCGATCTACACCGAGTTGATGGCCACCGGACTCCCCCCGTCGCCGAGGGCACCACTGCTCGTCGACGCCTACGCCGCCCAGCACCCCGGGGGCACCAGCCCCCAGGCGACGCAGTCGGTCGCCGTGCACCTCGTCACCCTGGAAGCGGTCGTCACCCACGGGCACCCTCTGGGACGAGCCGTCTCTCTGCGTCAGTCCGCCGTCGAGCACGGGCGCCGGACGGGCGGGTACCCGAAGCTCGAGCCTGTGCCCTCCGCCTGGCCGGTCACCGTCGCCCAACTTGCCGGCGGTGACGGTGCGCTCGTCGACCGGATGGTGGATGGCGTCCTGGCGTCCTGGAAGGAGCTCCATGCCGATCAGGTCGACGCCTGGTACCGGGCGTCGCTCCAGTTGACGCGCTCCTAGCCTTCTTCTTCGACGACCTCGGCCACCCCCCGTGGCCGGGCTTCGACCCCGATGGACACCGAGCACAGGTCGGCCACCGCCTCGGCGGCGTCCTTCGCCTCGTCGAGGGTGGGGAACATCCCGAAGCAACCCGAGCCCGAACCCGTCAGCAACACGGGCATGTCCCATCGGAACCTGAGCTCGGCCATGAAGTCGGCCAGGTCCGGCTCGAGCCGGATCGCCGCCGGGGTGAGATCGTTGCGCAGGGGCATCCCGCCACGGAGCGCCGGGGGGATGGACTTCTCGGGCAGTGCCTCTCCTTCGGGCCCCTCGAGCTCGTCCCACGCCCGAAACACGGCGGCCGTGTCGAGCCGGAACGGCGGCACCGCGACGGCGAACGACACGTCCTCGACGGGTGGTTCTTCGGTGAGCCGCTCCCCGATGCCCGACATAACCAGGGTCCCACCGACCAGGAAGAGGGGGACATCGGCACCGAGTCTCACCGCTAGGGGAGCCACCTCCTCTCGACTCAGCCCGGCGGTCTTCGCCGCCGCCATGAGAGTGGCGGCGGCGTTCGAGCTGCCACCACCGACACCGGCGCCGACCGGCAGTTCCTTGGCGACCACCACGCGTTGGGCGGGGAACGATCGGAGGGAGCGGACTGCGGCGAGGCCTCGGGAGATCAGGTTGTCCTCGGGGTCGATGTCGGGGTGATCGATCTCGATGAGGTCGTCGCGATCGTCGATCTCCTCGAAGGAGAGGCGGTCACACCACTCGATCGTCTGCACCAATGATTGGAGCGGGTGGTAGCCGTCCGGTCGTGCCGGCGACACCAGCAGCGAGAGGTTCAGCTTTCCCGGGGCCTCCCAGCGTGTCACGACAAAACCTCCGCCAGCCGGAGGTACTCCTCGGGGGAAAGGTCCTCGGCGCGACTCGCCGGGTCGACCCCGGCCTCGGCGAGGACTCCCACGATGTCCGGATGGACGTGCGCCAGGGACGCCCGGACCATCTTGCGGCGCTTGGAGAAAGCGGTCCGAGCCAGGTCGACGGCCTTCTCGGCATGCTCGGATGCGGGCCGTCGGTCGATGCCGACCACCACCGACTCGACTCTCGGAGCCGGGTAGAAGACCTGGGGAGGGACCCGGAACAACAGCTTCGCCTCCCCGTGCATCCCCACCACCACCGATGGCACTCCATACTCCTCCTCACCCACACCGGCGACGAAGCGCTCCCCGACCTCGCGCTGCACCATGATCACGAGGCGTCGGAACGCGGGTGCGTGACGGAGTATGTCCAGCACCAGACCGGTGCCCACGTTGTAGGGGAGATTCGCCACCAGCGTCCACGGAGGGTCGGGGAACTCGGCCCCGAAGTCGACGGCGGTGGCGTCGGCGAATCGAATCTCGACGGGGAGGCCCTCGGTCACCTCCTCGAGGATCGGTCTCAGTCCTTCGTCGAACTCGTACGCCACCACCGACGCGCCCGTCGAGGCCAGCGCCACGGTGAGGGTGCCGGTGCCGGCGCCTACCTCCACAACTCGATCGCCAGGGCCCACACCCGATGCCGTGACGATCCGGCGCGTCACGTTGGGGTCGGCGAGGAAATGTTGCCCGAGACGATGGCGGGGCCGGAGACCGTGTCTCTCCAGCAGCCGGGCGATCTCGGTGCGGGTCTGGCTCATCCCCGGAACACCCTCTCGGCGTTGGCAGTCGTGATCTTCGCCACCTCTTCCACCGAAAGACTCCAGACATCGGCCAGGGCGGCGCCGACCAGTGCCACCCAGGCCGGCTCGTTCCGCTCCCCGCGATGTGGTGGCGGGGCCAGGTAGGGAGTGTCGGTCTCCACCAACGCTCGCTCCGGAGGAACCAGTTCGGCTCCGAGACGAACCGTGTCACCTGTCTCGAAGGCAACAACGCCCGAGTAGGAGAACATCACGCCCAGGTCGAGGAAGCGACGTGTCCATCTCCGTCCCCCGGTCCAGCTGTGCAGCACCGCCACGCGTGCTGCGCCGGTCTCCTCGAGGACGTCGTGGACCTGCTTGAAGGCGTCGCGGCAATGGACGATCAAGGGTTTGCTCAGTCCCAACGCCAGGAGCGCATGGGCGCGGAAGGAAGCGACCTGGTCCTCGAACGGTGAGTGCATCCGATAGCGATCCAATCCGGTCTCCCCGATGGCGGCGACCGCGGGAGCGAGAACCTCGACGCCGGGCCACTCCTCGGCGAAGCGGCTCGCCTCGTGAGGATGGAGACCCGCCGTGGCGAGAATCCGATCCGGGAACTCGCCGGCCAGCTCAGCCGAGGCCCGTGAACTGGCCAGGTCGACACCCGGCGCCACCACCCACGCCACTTCGGGTGCGCGCTCCAAGAGCTCGGAGGGTGACCGCCCGTCGAGTTGGAGATGGCAATGGGTGTCGACCCAGCGCACAGACGGCACGGTAGGCTCCAGGCGCCCCATGGACTCAGGCATCACCAGGAAGATCGACGATCTCGGCCGCATCGTCATCCCGGCCGAGACCCGTCGCATGTTCAATATCCGGGAGGGCGACCACCTCTACATCGCGGTGGAGGGGAACAACATCGTCCTCCGCAAGATGACCGATACCTGCACCTTCTGCGGGTCGGACAAGAACGTGACCCAGTTCAGGGGCAAGGGGATCTGCAGCGTGTGCCGTCAACAGCTTCAGTCCTGATCGATCAGCGCCTGATAGACCAAGCGACGGGACACACCCCGGTCTCCTGCCACCGACCTCGCGGCGTCGGAAGGTGACATCCCCTCACGGACCAGACGGCGTGCCTCGGCGATGGCGTCGGCCGTGTCGGGCGCCTCGGCCGGCCGGCCCGACACCACCAGCGTGAATTCGCCCCTCACCGGCTCGGGGAACCGTTCGGCGACTTCGGCGATCGGCCCGACCCAGGCCTCCTCGTGAAGCTTGGTCAGCTCCCGGGTCACGGCGACCACCCGGTGGTCGCCCACCACGGCCCGAAGGTCGGCGATGTCCTCGGCGAAACGATGCGGGCTGACGAAGAGGACGGTGGGTCGCTGGTCGGCGGCGATGCTCCCCAGCCTGTCCTCACGCTCTCGTCCCTTCCTGGGGAGAAACCCTTCGAAGACGAACCGGTCGGAGTCGAACCCGGAGAGGAGCAATGCCGTGGTCACCGCCGACGGCCCGGGGATCACGGTGACCGGATGGCCTGCCGTCCGCGCTTCTCGCACCAGCCACGCCCCGGGGTCGCTGATGGCGGGCATGCCGGCGTCGGAGACGTAGGCCACGTCCTCGCCCTCCGAGAGCCGTCGCACCAATTCGGCCGAGCGTTCCTTTTCGTTACCGGCGAAGAGCGATCGAACCTGTACATCGATCCCCAGCCGGCCGAGCAGCTTGGCGGCGCGCCTGGTGTCCTCGGCGTAGACCACATCGACGTCCCCGAGCACGCGCCGGAGGCGATCGGTCACATCCTCGAGGTTCCCGATCGGGGTCCCGCAGACGTACAGGCGCCCTTCACCCATGGAGGCCCAGTCTGGTACCAGGTGGCGGTGGCTTGGTGCCCGCGGGCAACTCCACCATCCAGCTGGCGCCACGGATCCACACGACCCGATTGGGGGCGAGGACCCGGGAGGCGATCACGGTGAGGTCCCGATCGAGCCCGACCACGACCAGCTCACGATCCATCCCGAACCCGTGGACGGACCCGCCTCTGAGGGCCAGAGCGGACCCGGCCGGGCGGCGGCGCAGCCCACGGAGTCGCTCCACGAATGCCGAAGCAACGGGCACCGGCCCGAACCCGGGCACCACGACGAACATCTGGACTCAGTCCAGACCGTACGCGCTCTTCAACGACTCGCCAATGGTTGGGTCGTGGGCCGCCACGAAGTGGAGGTATCCGACCTGTTCGTCGACCCAGACGTAGTACTCGTCGGCCACCGCCCTGCTCTGGTAGTCGAGCAGGGCCTGGCGCAGCTCCTGGGTGTCCTGAGGAGTGTCGCCCACGACGACCAGGACGAAGGCGGCATTGCCCCGACCGTCGTACCACTGGTGGTAGTAGTCACCACCCCAGCCATCGGACGCCTCGACGGCACTGCCCTCACCGAGCACCTGGTCGAACATCAGCTGGAACCCGAGCTCGCCCCATGTGGAGGTCACGATCAGCTCGTAGCCGGGAACGTCCACGTCCTGGACCGGGATCTCGACCGGGAGATCACGACCCAGGTCGGATGGTGTGATCACCTGCTCGGTCGAAGGGGGCAGGTCCGGCATCGTTCGGTAGGCGTCGTCGACGGCCTCCCAGCCTCCCCGGTTGTAGAGGGACTGGACGAAGGCGAGCCCGGTCTCGTAGGGGAACATCAGCGAATCGCGGATGAACAGGGGCATCGACTCGAGGACGCTGATATCGGCTTGCAAGGACTCGGAGAGGAAGAGGCCGAGGTCGCGCTGGCCGAGGGTCTGTAGCCAGTGGAGCTCGGCCAGTGTCGCGTCACCCTCCATCAGCGCCAGGAACGCAGTCGCCTCGTCCCATCGGTCCTCCTCCGCCATCTGGTTCCGCCGCTCGTTGAAGCCGAAATGCTGGTCGGTGAGGGCGTGGGTCAGCTCATGGATCATGGTGCCCTGCTGGACGAGGCTGAGCCCGTCGGTCTGGCTGGGGACCACCACCTCTCTGGCGTCACCGTCGTAGAAGCCCGCCACCTGCTCGCCGTAGAGGTCCTGGAGCATCGACTCCAGGTCGGCGTCGGGCGAGAGGAGCCCGAGCAGCTCGTAGAGAGCCTGGTCCGCGGGCAGATCCGTGAGACTCTCGGCCACCTCGGCGAGAACCCGGCTCCTGAACTCCGCCTCGCCGACCACGGTGATGGTCGGCGTCTCGAGGAACGGCAGGCCCCGGATCTCCTGGGCCTTGACCATGAGACCCTCGAGTTGGGCGATGACCTCTTCAGGGAGGTCGAGTCCGCTGAGGTCGGGAAGGGTCGTGGTAGTGGAGTCGGTGGGCTCGGCGGTGGTGGTCGGCCCGCCGTTGGCGAGGGTCGTGGTCGGCGCGCCCACCGTCGAAGTCGTCGTGGTGTCGTCGCTCGAAGAGGTGCACGCGGCCAACACGAGTGCGGCCGCGAGGACGGCGGCGAGGAGTCGCGGGAATCGAGACGGGCGCATTGGCGGTCAGGTTATCGGCACCACCGAATTGCGCCCTGAACACAGGCATCCGTAACGCTCGCTCGTCGAACTGCATCGGGTCTCCCCCGCGCTCGGCGAGGGAGACCCGATGCGGCCGACGCTCCTCGTTCAGGGTCGGAGCACGTAGATGCGGAAGAACCCGCCGTCGACGCCGGGTGTCTCGAATCCGGAGAAGCCGGCGTCGGCTGCCAGCTGCCGGACCAGCCCCTCCCGCAAGACGGTCCCGAGAGCTGCAGATCCGGGCTCGGCCATCGAAGCCGGGAGACAGTGCACGACCGACCAGCCGTACATCATCCGCTCCAACTCGTCACCGGGAGCCTGATAGCGGTCCGCCACCTTCTCATCGGCGATGAGCACGGCGCCGTCCGGGTTGAGGGAGGCCCTCACCTGCCGCAGCACCTCCTCGGGGTGGGACATGTCGTGCAGGGCTTCGAGCAGGAGGACGAGATCGAATGGCCCGTCGGCGGCGAGCCCGGCTGCGTCGGCGTGCTTGAGCACGACCCGGACACCGGCTTCATCGGCGTTGCGACGGGCATCCTCGATGCTGGCCCGGTCGGCGTCGATCCCGACCACCTCGGCGGCCGGATAGCCCTCGGCGAGGGCGATCGTCGACCAGCCGACACCACAGCCCAGGTCAGCGATGCGCCCACCATTGCCGAGTCGTCGGGCGATGTCCGGGATGGAGCCCTCGATCCAACTTCCCACGAGATCATGGGTGAAGGCAGGGCGGTTGATCCCGGCCTGGCCGTCGCGGAAAGCCGCTCCGTACTCGTGATAGGGAACGCCACCGCCGGATCGGTAGCTCCGGGCGACGTCTCCCAGCACGGCCCCGACCCCGGCGATCATGTCGGCTAGAGGCGAGACATGAGCGGGGCTGGTGCCACGGAGGAGGACGTCGGCCTGGTGCTCGTCCAGCCAGTAGACACGTCGGCTCCAATCGTCAGACTCGTCCGCGTTGATCAGACCGGCGACGGCCTGCTGCTCGAGCCACTCACGGGCGTATCTCGGGTCGATGGCGGCGGCTCGGGCCAGACCGTCCACCGTCGTCGGGTCGACGAGCACGTCGTAGAGCCCGAGGGCTCGGCCCAGATGAATGGAGTAGAGCTCGAGGGCCCCGATGGCTGCGTCGACCAGCCTCTCGTCCAGCCCCTCCGCGGGATGGAGGTCGGCATGGGCGTCGGTGACTTGTGTCATGTTCGGTTCCTTTCTCGTCGTTGCTGCCAGGCGTGCCGGCCGAAGTCCGGTTCGAAGGAGGCGGTTTGCGGTCCCGGCCATCGAGGTCGGGACCCCTGTCACGGCCCGATCTTCAGGAGGCGCTCCGCCCGGCGGGGCAGGTCCCTGACCTCGCACTCCCCGGTGGACCGCCGCTGCGTGTCCCTCTCCGGGCATGTCCTCAACGCGTGCAGCACCCGGTAGCGGGCCAGGGAGCGTCCGACCCTCTCTTCGTGGAGGCGTCTCGCCTCTTCGTATCCGAGCATCGTGAACATGGTCTCCCTCTTCCGGTGTTCTCACGGACAACGGCGTGAGGCGAGACCTCACAATGTGAGGCGGACGCTCGCCTATTCCTGGCGGACGTCCCAGACGATCGGGATCTCGGGCTGGTACGAGCAGAAGCGACCCGTGCGGACCGACCGGTCGAGATGGGCGGCCAGTTCGGGATGAGACTCGCCGATGCGCCGGATCGCGGAGCGGATCCGCCAGGTGACGGCGGTGCGGGCCCTTTCGGCAGTGGAGCCCAACTGACGCGCACGCCCCCCGATTCCGTAGTCCGACGAGAGCTGCTCCATGAGGGCGTCCAACTCGTCCTGGGCCCGGGCAACGGCATCGTCGTCGCCGAGGAGCGATGCGTTCTCGATGGCCTCACGCAGTTCGAGCACCCGTTTCCTGTACGCCCTGCGGGCCTGTGCGTCAGCGGTCTCGACCCCCTCTTCGACGATGCCCGCGTCCATGAGGTCGACCGCGGCGATCTCCACCCCGGGACGGGCGAGCACACGGGCGAGATCGGTCATGCCCTTGCTGTGGGCCACCTTGACACCACGTCCGCGATAGCCGACGTCCCAGAAGTCGCCTTCGCATCGGAACCACGCCGCCCCCGTCTCGTCCGGAGTCTGCACCTGCTCGTCGGAGGCGATCTTCTGCAGGAGAGCCAGGGCTTCTTCCGCAGAGATCCTGGGGGTCGAAGGGTCCACCTCGAGGTCGACTCCCTGGTCGGCGAAGAAGGTCTTCTCGACCTCGCCGAACACGGCAGTCGTGTAATGCCACATGCCAGTGGCCACGAGGCGGTCGGCCGACGCCCGGTCGCCGGAAGCCGCGACTGCCGCAGCTCCGATCAGATACGACAGTCGGATGTCGGTTCTATTGCCGATCCTGTGATAGCGCTCGAGAGACCCTGCGACGAGGTCTGCCGCCACCCGGTGATCGCCACCACGGGCCAGGATCACCGCGGCGAGGTTGACCCGGGCGGCCGCCTCCGCCCAGAGGTCCCCGTGGCTGTCGGCCATCTCGGCGATCTCCCTGGCGATGGTCTCCGTCCTCGAGGGGTCCCGGAACAGCAGGAGCCAGGCGAGAAACAGGGACACCCAGCTGTGGAGCTGGCGGTAGGAGCCGGACGCGTCCCGGAGTTCCTCGAGAATGGCGACCCCCTGGTCCAGATCGCCCGATCGGGCGTGGGTCATGGCCTCGTGCATCCGGATCTCCATGGAGAGACCAACGTCACCGTGGTCCGAGGCAGCGGCAGCACCGGCCCGGAAATGGTGGAGAGCCGATTCCCACTCCCCGGCGGAACGGCTCATGTGCCCGAGCACCCGGTGGGCATAGGCGGCACCAAGTCCTTCGCCCCCCTCGATCACGGATTCTGCGATCTCCGCCGCCCTGTCGAGGCGGCCGGCGATGCGGTGCAGGCTGGCCGCTATGCCGGCCGTATGGAGACGCCGGGACCTCATCCCCTCGTCGCCGGTCGGGGACCAGCGCTCGATGACCCTCTCCAGGAGCTCGGCCGCCTCCCCCTGGTAACCGACGTCCTCCAGCCACCAGAGCGGGGCGACGAGGCGATGGGCCAGGTCCTCGTCGTCTCTCAGCAGCGCGCGCTCCACCCCCCAGTAGAGACTGCGGAACATCGTGTCGAGCCGGCGAAGAGCCGCCCCCTCGACTCTCATCCCATCGGACACCCAGGCGTCGGCCCATCCACCGAGATGATCGAGGACACGGGTTTCGGCCTCCTCACCACTCCCCGACCCCGCCAGCTTCTCACGGGCGAAGAGCCTGATCGTCTCCAGCATCCGATACCAGGAGACACCCGACGCGGGCTCGTGGACGACGAGGGATCGCTCGACCAGGTCGGCGAGCGGTTCCAGGACCGCAGCAGGCTCCACCCCGGCTGCCGCCGCCGCCATCTCGAGATCGAACCGGGCCGGAAGCACTCCCAGGTGTTCGAAGATGCGGCGTTGCTCCTGGTCGAGGAGCTGATACGACCAACCGATGGCGGCTTCGAGACTCAGATGACGATCGGCGCCCCTCGCCCGCGAACGGGAGATCAGATCGATCCGGGCGGCGAGATGCTCCAGCATGAGACCGGGATCGACGCTCGCCGAGCGGGCCGCAGCCAGTTCGATCGCAAGTGGTAGGCCATCGAGGCGGCCAACCAGGGTGGCGACCGTGGTGTGGTCCGAGACCGGCGAGCCGACCCGAGCGGCGACGTGGTTGAACATCGCCACCGCCGGAGAATCCGGGCCTTCGACCGAGAGTGGCCCGATTCGGATCACGAGCTCGTCGGGCAGATCGAGACGCTCCCGGCTGGTGGCGAGGATGCTGAGACCCGGGCAGTCCGTCAGAAGGGAGTCGACCAGTTCGGCGGCCGCGTCGAGGACGTGCTCGCAGTTGTCGAGGACGAGGAGATTGCCCCCGTCACCCAGGTGTTCGGCCAGCTCGTCATAAGAGGCGAACCCCAGGCTGCCTGCGACGGAGTTCCCCAGATCGGAGGGCCCGAGGGCCGCCAACTCGGCGATCGCGGCGCCCATCGGGGACGAGGCGGCGAACGCACGCGCCAGGGCCGTCTTCCCGACGCCACCGGGACCGGTCACTGTGACCAGGCGAGACTCGCCGAGCGCCTGGTCGATCTGGGCCATTTCCTGGTCGCGGCCGAAGAGCATCCGGGAATTTTGGCCGAGCGAGATCAACGGGGTCACCATGTCGAAGGTGGGTAGATCTGAAAAGCCCCGTGGGTAGACCCTGTCCGAATCGGCCCACGCCATTCGTAGTAGGGACGGGGCCCGAGGTACGGGCAACGATCGAGGAGACTCCAATGACAACGTACTTGCTGTCGGTCATCGACCACGAGACCAACTCGGCCACCGGTGACGAGATGGAGGCGATCGACGCCTTCAACGACAAGCTGAAGGCCAACGGTCAATGGGTGTTCGCCGGTGGCCTGGCGGCGCCCGAGACAGCCACGGTCGTCGACGGACGCGGCGAAGAGCCGATGATCCTCGACGGCCCATTCGTGGAGACGAAGGAGTATGTCGCCGGCTTCTGGGTCATCAACGCCCCGGATCTCGACGCCGCACTCCGCCTGGCACTGGAGGGATCGAGGGCATGCAACCGGCGACTCGAACTGAGACCCTTCTTGGGGGTGGCGGAGCCTTGAGCGACACCGGCGAGGCGATAACCCGGGCCCATCGTGAGGAGTGGGCCCGGGTGGTCGCCGGCCTGGCGCGGCGTTTCGGTGACCTCGACCTGGCCGAGGAGATGGCCGCGGAGGCCTTCGCAGTCGCCGCGGCCCGATGGCCGGTGGAGGGCGTGCCCCCCAACCCCGGAGCGTGGTTGACGCTGACGGCACAACGGAAGGCGATCGACCACCTGCGCCGCGAAGCCACTCGCCGGGACCGACACGAGGAAGCAATCATGCTGAGGGAAGAACCCGAGCCAGCGGGGACGATCGAGGACGACCGCCTCCGACTCATCTTCACCTGCTGCCACCCGGCGCTCTCCATGGAGGCGCGCGTCGCCCTCACCCTGCGCCTGGTCGGAGGGCTGACCGTGCCCGAGATCGCCCGGGCCTTCTTCGTGGAGGAGGCCGCCATGGGCAAGCGGATCACCCGTGCCAAGGCCAAGATCAAGACAGCCAACATCCCCTATCGAGTACCCGACGCATCGGACCTCCCGAAACGGCTCGATGGAGTGCTCGCCGTCCTCTATTTGACGTTCAATGAGGGCTACCTGGCATCCGGTGGCGAGACCGCCCCGGTTCGCGGCGAACTGACCAGCGAAGCGATCCGGCTCACCCGTCTGCTCCACGGCCTCATGCCAGACGAGGGAGAGGCCATCGGTCTCCTCGCACTGATGCTCCTCACCGAAGCTCGGCGGGCCGCTCGTGTCACCGCACAGGGCCGGCTCGTGCCGCTCGACAGACAGGATCGGAGTCTCTGGGATCGGGGCCTGATCGAGGAAGGGCACCGCCTCCTCAGGGAACGCCTGGCATCGGGGGAGGCTCCCGGCCGCTATCAGCTCCTGGCCGCGATCAACGCGGTCCACACCAGTGCCCGCCAGTTTCAGGACACCGACTGGTCACAGATAGTGGCGCTGTACGACCAGCTCGTGCGTGTCGACCCGTCGCCGGTGGTGCGCCTCAATCGAGCGGTGGCCGTGGCGGAGGTGGACGGGCCACAGGTCGGCCTCGCCGAAGTCGAGAAGCTCCCGTTGCAGCGTCACCACCTCTTCCACGCGGCCCGGGCCGAGATGCTGACCAGGCTCGGCCGACATCGAGAGGCGAAAGCTGCCTACGAACGGGCCATCGCTCTGGCGCGGAACGAAGCACAGCGCTCGTATCTGGAGAGCCGTCTCGGTCAACTCGCCGAGTAGGCCTGAACCCCGGTCGGCGGGTCGTACGATCGTCGGCAGATGGGTGTCGACAGCGAGGCGGTCCTTCTCACCGAGATCAGCGTGGAGGGCTTTCGGAGCCTGCGGGACGCCAGTTTCCGACCGGGGCCGGTGACTGCGCTCGTAGGCGAGCCGGGCACGGGGAAGTCCAACCTCCTCGCCGCGGTCCGTGCGGTCCTCGACCCGAAGGGCGCCCCGCTCACGTCGGGGGACGTGGCGAGGGATCGCCGCGGCCCGATCCGGATCACGGTCCGCACCTCCAGGGAGGAATCGTGCACGGTGCGCGCCGACCCGCCCGACGGTCAGGTCCGGGAGGGCGCCAAGATGCCGGTCGTCGCCTTCATGCCCGCGGCCCTGCGGGCCGACAGCCTCATCGCCCCGCCCGTCCCCCCAGGCCTCGCCAAGGTGCGAGCAGGAGGCCGAACCCCAGGCCGGCGTGGCGACGCCGAAGCGGCACGCGGCCTGGTCACGGTGATCGAGGACTGGGTCGGACACGGAGTCACGGGGGTCGTCGTGCTCATAGAGGAGCCTGAGCTGTTCCTGCCCCCACAGGTCCAGCGCTACCTGTACCGGCTGCTGCGACGTCTCGCCGAGAAGGGCAACCAGGTCCTCTACTCCACCCACTCCCCGTCGTTCCTCAACGTGGCCCGGCTCGACGAGATCGTTTTCACGGACTTCGAGCCCGACTCGGGCACGACGTTCACCCAGCCCGTGCCGGTTCCGCCCGACGAGGAGTTCCGTGCGTACTCGGAGTTCGACGCCGCCCGCAGCGAGTTGTTCCTTGCCCGAGCGGCCGTCCTCGTCGAGGGGCAGACCGAGCGCCTCGCCCTCCCCTTCGTCTTCCAGGCCCTCGGTCATGACCCCGATCGGGAGGGCATCTCGATCATCGAGTGCGGCGGGAAGCCGAACATCCCCGTGATCGCCCGGGTCGCCCGGGCGGTCGGTGTCCCGTTCCTGGCCGTTCACGACCGCGATGCCCCGGCCCGGAAGCAGCCCAACCTCGCCGAACAACGCCTCAACCGGCTCATCGCCGAGATCGCCGGCCAGGATGCCGTCGAGCTGGCGCCCGACTTCGAGGGTGTGGCACGTTTGAGAGGCCGGCAGAAGCACAAGCCGGCCCGGGCCTGGCGCAACTTCTCCCACCGCCGCGCCGATGAGTTCCCTCCTCAGCTCGTCCGGATCGTCGAGCGGGCGGTCGCTCTCGCCCGCGGCGGGCCCGGACGCGAATGAGCGAGCCACCGACGTGGCTCGCTCATCACGAGAAGGAGGTGTCAGCCCTCCTTGACCTTCACCTCGATCTTCTTCGCCGGTTCCACCGTCTCGGTCGTCTTTGGAAGGGCGACCTTCACGGTGAGGACACCCTTGGCGTACTCGGCGGTGATGTCGTCGGCGGTGACACCCTCGGGCACGGGAATCCGGCGTTCGAACTTCCCGTACCTCCTCTCCCGCACGTAGCGGTTGTCCTCATCGACCTCCGTCTCCGAGGCCTTCTCGCCCTTGATGGTGAGATAGTCCTCGTCCACGGTGACCTCGACGTCCTTCCCCGGGTCGATGCCCGGCAGCTCGGCCGTGACGATCAGCTGCCCATCGGCCTGGGCCACGTCGATCGACGGCCGGAATGGGAACTCGAAGTCATCAAACCTGACGCGGGGGAAGCGGAAGAAGGTGTTGAGCTCCTTCTCCAGGTCGATGAGAGGTCTCCAGAGTTCGAGCTTCACGGCTTTCACCTCCTCTCCGGGCCCTGGGTTTCGCCCTTCCGAGGCTGGCGGCCCGTACCAGCGCGGGCGCAGCGTTCTCGACAACGCTCTTCTGCCATCGATTATTCGGATGTGAGGGCGCTCCGGCCAGGGGAGAAAGTCCTTGCCCGACCCGTCATCGAGACTGAAGGGTCGGGGGTCTACCTCCGAGACGGCTCGACTGCCCGGAAGTGCCTGAGGAACCACCCGCCGGCCAGCTCCGCCACCCGCTCCAGGGCACCGGGCTCCTCGAAGAGGTGGCCGGCACCCGGAACGATCTCGAGCCGGTTCTCGCAAAGCATGTCGGCTCGTGCCTCGCGGTTGAGATCGAGCACGACGGTGTCGAGGCTGCCCACGATCAGGAGGGTGGGGGCTGCCACCTGCGACAGCACGGCACCGGTCAGGTCGGGTCGCCCGCCCCGTGAAACGACACATGCAATGGTGTCCTTCAACTCGGCCGCGGCGCGAAGGGCTGCGGCCGCCCCGGTCGAAGCTCCGAAGTAGCCGATTGGCCCGGAAGTCCAAGCTTCGAGCCGGGTGAGCCAGTTGGTCACGTCGACCAGACGCCGTGACAAGAGCCCGATGTCGAAGACGTTGGCTCGATCCAGCGCCTCGACCGGCGTGAGCAGGTCGAAGAGCAGTGTGCCGAGCCCCGCCTCGTTGAGCGCTGTGGCGACGCGCTTGTTCCGTGGGCTGTGACGGCTGCTCCCCGAGCCGTGGACGAAGACGACGGTGCCTGGCGAGTCCAAAGGGATGACGAGATGCCCCTCGAGATGAGCGTCCTCGAGGTGGATCGAGAGCTCCTCGTCGAAACGGCGCGTCCGGTCGGTGTCCATTCCCCGGTTTTCCCCGATGGCGGGCAGGCGAACCAGGGGCGAAGGTCCTTGGTGGTCACCGTGGTTTGAGACGGCGTGGGCGCGGGAAGGTAGACCTGGTGGGGTCGGCACCACTACGAGGACGGATCATGGACGAACATCCGAATGCGGCGCTCTACCGCAGGGCCTTCGAATCGGGCGACTTCGCCCAGGCGGTCTCCGACGACATCGAGTGGTGGGAGATCGGCTCGCCGGACCCGGTGAGGGGCAGGGATGCCCTCATCGAGCACCGTCGTCAGTCCGAGAGGACCTGGGAAATCACCGCCGATCTCCACGATGTGGTGGCCAACGACGCCCATGTGGTCGCCATAATCGAGGCCACCGCCCGGGATGGGTTCGGCGAATCGATCAGTTATCGGGAGGCGGAGATCCTCCACGTCCGGAACGGTGAGTTCACCCATCGTTGGGCCTTCGCCGACGACACGGAAGCGATCGCCCGCTTCTTCGCCGGCTAGCTACAGATAGCCCATCTCCTTGGCCTTGGCATAGGCCTCGGTTCGATTGCGGGCGCCGAGCTTGACGATGGCCGAGGACAGGTAGTTGCGCACGGTCCCCTCGGCCAAGTGGAGCCTCTCGGCGATCTCCGAGTTGGGACGACCCTCGCCGACCTCCCGGAGCACCTCCCGCTCCCGATCGGTGAGCGGGTCCTGCCCCGCCCACGCCGTCACCGCCAGTTCGGAGGCGATGACACGCTCACCGGCCGCCACGCGTCGCAGCGTGTCGGCCAGATACTCGATCGGGGAGTCCTTGAGCACATATCCCGACACACCCGAGTCCAAGGCCCGGCGGAGATAGCCGCTCCTGGCGAAGGTGGTGACGATGACCACCTTGATCTGCGGGTTGCCGGCGAGCTTGCCTGCCAGCTCCAGCCCCGTCATGCCGGGCATCTCGATATCGGTGAGGACTATGTCGGGACGGTGCTCCATCACCGCTTCCAGCCCGGTCTGCCCATCCTCGGCGACGGCCACCACCTCGATGTCCGACTCGAGGTCGAGGAGGCTGGCGAAGGCGCCTCGGACCATGGTCTGGTCCTCCACGAGGACGACTCGAATCACTCCGTCCTCCCGCCGAACGGCATGTCGATCCTCACCTCCGTGCCGCCGGACGGTCCGCGCCCGAAGCTCAAGGTCCCACCGGCGGCCATGACTCGCTCCCGCATGCCTTGTATCCCGGATCCGGTCCCGCGACCCGGCCCGACCCCATCGTCGGTCACGATGAGGGAGACCGCACCATCGTGGTCTGCGATCCGGGCTTCGACCGTCCGCGCCTGGGCATGGCGCAGAACGTTGGTCACCGCCTCCCGCAGACCCAATGCCAGGACGTTCTCCACGGATGGAGCCAGGTCGATCTCGAAGTCGCCGCGGATGTGCACGTCGATGCCGGCGGCGCCGAGAGCGTCCCTCCCCGCTTCCAACTCGTCGCGCAACGACGCCTGGTGCCAACCGGAGACGCTCTCCCTGATCGAGGACAAGGCGCCCCTGGCGATGCGCTCCACCTCCCCGGCCTCCTCGACGGTGCGGCTGACGTCCGCCGACGCCAGCTTCTGCACCAGCTGGCTCCTCATCACGATGGCGGTGAGCGCCTGGCCGGCGATGTCGTGGACGTCCCTGGCGATCCTCTCCCGCTCGGCGATGGTGGCGAGGTGGGCGATGCGCCTGTTCTCCGCCCTGAGCGCCACAGCCCGCCGGTCCAGCGACAGGTCGTAGAAGACGGAGGTCCCGATCACCCAGATCATGACCACGGGGACGAGGACGAAGATCCGATAGGGCATCGGGATCGAGCTGAGGAACAAGCCGGCCAGGGTGAGCGCGGTGAGCACCCCCAGCCGGGGGCGAAGGGTCTCCTTGGTCGCCGACTTGGCCAGGAGCGCCGCCGAGTAGTTGGGCAGCGCCATGATGGCCGTCGAGTCGAAGGGCGCAGTCGCCAGCGCGATGGCCATCAGGATCGCTGCGCCGCCGATGTCCCAGCCGCGGATGTCGGAGACGACGTAGACGGGGAGGGAGACCGCCACCACGGCGACGGCGAAGAGCCACTGCCCCACCCCGGAGTCGGGGTTGAAGATCGGCCCGATGAGGATGAAGCCGAAGAAGACGAGCGGCGCCCAGCGCGGGAAGCCGGAACGCCTCAGGGGGAGGCGTTCCGGGCTCTCGTATTCGGCGGCCGCTCCGCTCATGCTTCGGCGGAACGGTACGCCAGCGCGGCCACGACCGCTCCGACGATCGCCGTCGCCAGCAGGAAGCCGATGTGCACCCAGACGGGGCCACCCTCGACCTGAGCAACCGCCAGCCGGGACAGGTGGTACGGCGGCATCCAGGCCGCCAGCCTCCCCATCCACCCCGGCATGATCTCCAGCGGGAACCAGAGACCGGAAAGGACCACGGATGGGATCAGCACCGCGTTGAGCACCGCGCTCGCCGCGTTGGGACTGAACCGGGCACCCACGGCCAGGGAGAAGAGGGCGAACGGAGTCGCACCCAGCACCAGGATGCCCACCACCCGCAGGGTCTGGATCGGGTCCAGGGGACCGCCGGTGAGATTGGCCACCAGGGCGATCCCGGCAAGGGTGACGATGGCGTAGGGCAGCGCCGCGGTGACCTTGGCGGAGAGGGTCACCCGGAGAGGGATCCCGTCGGCCCGTTTCACCCGCAACCAGCCCCGCTCCCGGGCGTCGGCCAGGCCGATCCCCGGGTTCATCAGGACCACCGACAGGGTGCCGAAGGCGCCGTAGGTGGCCAGGGACGTCATCCCGAATCCGCCCTCGCCACCGAACATGGCGGCGAACAGGGCGAAGAACGCCACCGGCATCACCACCGTGAAGAAGAGGGCCGCGGGTTCCCTGACGATGGTCAGGATCTCGTCGCGGACCTCGTATCGGAAGATCCTCCAATTCATGCCGCCACCTCCTCGTGGTGGGTCAGGGCGACGAGCACCTCTTCGAGGCTCGCAGTCGCCACGGTCAGGTCGGTCGCCTCGGGGTCGAGCTCGAAGAGCGTCCTGACGACCTGTTCGCTGTCGTTCGTCGTGATCAGCATCCGTCCTCCGCGTTCCTCCACGGAATGCACCGAGTCGAGGGCCCGGATCACGTCGGCCGACAGGCCGGTGCGGATCTCGATCCGGCGGTCCGGCAACAGCCTCCGCAGCTCGTCGGGCGTCCCTTCGGCGACGACACGGCCCCGGTCGAGGACAACCACACGATCGGCGACCGAAGCCGCTTCCTCGACCAGGTGCGTCGTGATCAACACGCCGGCACCGTCTCGAAGCCGCTGCCGCATCGTGTCCCAGAACCGGCGACGGGCTTCGACGTCGAGGCCCTCCGTGGGCTCGTCGAGCACCAGGAGGACGGGATCACCCACCAGCCCCATGGCGAGCTGCAGCCTCTGCTGCTGTCCGCCCGAGAGCTTGGCGGCGCGCCGATCCTCGAGGCCGGTGAGACCGACCTCGGCGATCGCTCGCCGGGCCGCCTCGGCAGGGCGGCCTCGGCGGGCCGCAGCGCCACCGACGATCTCCCAAACGGTCAGTGACCGCGGGAAGCCGACGGACTGCTGGACGACACCCATCCGGCTCCGGACCTCGGGGTTCCGGGGGTCGCCTCCGGCCGCCCGCACCAGACCGGAATCGCCCTTGATGAGACCGATCACGTTGCGTACCACCGTCGTCTTGCCGGCGCCGTTCGGGCCGAGCAAGGCGACGCATTCGCCGGCGTCGACGGTCAGGTCGACACCGGCCAGCACGATCCGCTCGCCGTATCTGTGGACGAGCGACCGCACTTCGAGCACATGTTCCATGCACTACCTCCTTCGGGGGAGATCATCCGAATCCCGCCTTCACGGCGGTAGTGCGTCGGATCACGACTTTCGAGTGACAGATGTCATCCGGTCGGTGAGGAGGCCCGGCGTGTACGTTCCGTTGTCCCGAAAGGAGTCCCCGGTTGAGATCGGGCTGTAGGAGTCCGGGACCGTGGAACCTGATCCGGTTCACACCGGCGTAGGAAGTCATTCGGCGGGCTCTTCACCTCGTTCCGGATCACGACCGGATCCACACCCCCTACCGCAGCCCGTGATCCCTCAGGTCACCGCGATCGTGACCTGTCCAGATACTGCAGGATCTCATGGGCGGCAAGCTCGATCTCCTTGTGCTCCCATTCGGCCGCCCGGTAGACGCAGCTGATGATCCCCATCCGATGCAGCCGGCTGAAGTCCCCGTAGACGAACGCATATCGCGCCTTCGTCTCCTCGGGCGCGCCGACGGTGATCCCGAGATGCCACTCGGCGTACTCGTCCCAGCCGTGGTTCTCCAGGAAGGCGTTCTGGGCGTCGGCGTCCGGCTGCACATCGGACCATCGACTTCGAAGGACGTAGCGTCGGGAGTCGATCAGCGCACGGGCCTTCGCCACCGCGGCCTCGTTGACCACGTACTTGGGCATCGCTCTCGATTACCCCGTGACGGTGGCCGTCTACGCCTCCGCCCGGACGAGCCCTCGATTTGGCGAACTAGGATGGGTCGCGGGGAATTCCTCTGCGCCGATGCCGCGAGGAAGAAAGGAGGTGGGAGGCAATCAATGCAGAGCCCCACAGAGGGCGTTCGTAAGCATGCACTCGCTGCCAGAAGCTTCAGGTCTTTGGGGGCGCATCGGCGGGAAAGCCTGGCAGCCGACAAAGGGAGGGAGTGCTTTGAGAAGAGCATTCAAGAGTCTCTTCACGATCATCGCCGTGAGCGTCGTAGCCATCGGCGCGACGATGGCCGTGATGTTCGACACGGAGACCGTGGCGGGCAACACATTCACCGCCGGCCAGCTCGATCTCGGACTGGAGGAGGTGACGATGCCGTTCAGCGTGTCGGACATCCTCCCGGGTGACAGCGGCGAGGGCAAGGTCACGCTGGCCAGTCTCGACGGGAGCGTCGACGGAAACCTCAGCGTGGCGTTCACCAACTACTCCCAGGCGGAGAACGGGTGTCTCGAGCCGGAGGTCGAAGCCGGCGACTCGGGTACCAACTGCGGTGCCGGCGACCTCGGTCTGGCGCTGGAGCTCGCCATCTTCCTCGACGTCAACCAGGACGGTGTCTACAACGAGGCCGACGGTGACATCGAGTTGGAATACAGCGGCAACACCAACACGACTGACGGGCTGAACTTCGCCAGAGCGAATGCGTTCGGTACCGACCCGGTTGGGGGTGACGAGTGGGAAGACGTGCTGCAGATGTCGGCGGGTGACACCGTGGATCTGGTGGTCATGTGGCGGTTCCCCCACAACCAGTACGTGAAGCCCGACGCCATCTTCATGACCGACACACTGTCGTTCGACCTGGTGGCGACCCTGGCCCAGCTTCCGTAGGGAGGCGGAAATCAGAGGCATGCCTGTGGCTCCCTATGATCTCGTCGATCTTGGGGAGCCACAGGGGTCTCACTCGTTGAGTCGGGGCAGACACGCCAGACCGCGCAGACCGATCCTCTACATCGTCACGCTGACGATCGTCGGGCTGCTCGGCATCGTCCTCGTCGCCGGCCGCTTCGGGCTGTGGGGAGTGCGTGCCCTCAGCGTGGAGTCCGGCTCCATGGAGCCCGCCATCCGGCGGTACAGCGTCGTCCTCACCATCCCCGTCGACACACCGGCGATCGGATCGGTGATCACCTACGAGCATCCCCTCGATCCGGAGATCCTGATCACCCACCGGGTGGTCGGCTATGAGGGTGAAGGCGACGACCTCCGCCTGGTGACCAAGGGCGATGCCAACAATGCCCCCGACGGGGAGCCGGTGAGACGCGAGGCGGTCGTCGGCCAGGTACGGATGGTCATCCCCTGGCTCGGGTTGATCGTCGACATTGCCCGGTCCGAGATCGGGTTCATCGTGCTGATCATCATCCCGGCGACGATCATCGTCCACAACGAGATCCTCCGTCTGCGAGACCTGCTCGCTGAGCGACGCCGCGAGAAGAAGGGGAGGATCAGCGGCAGGAACGGCTGACCCGAAACGATGGGTGGGTGGAGCTGACGGGATTTGAACCCGTGACCCCCTCGTTGCGAACGAGGTGCTCTGCCAGGCTGAGCTACAGCCCCGTGCGGGAAGGGAGATTCTACCCGTGGTCGGGAACGTGGCCTAAGCCGGTCAGTTGGCGATGACCCGGATCTGCGGCTCTTCCCACTCGCTCGGCCTCTCGGCCACATGGGTGACCTTGAGCCGCATGTTCCGCCGCTGCCGCATCTGCGCCAGCATCATCAGATAGGCCGCGGCGAGCGCTGCGAAGAACGCTCCGACCAGCAGCCAGGGGAGGGAGTCCATCCGCCACGCCATGACCAGCGAGCCCACGACGAGAGTCCCCAGGGCGAGGAGGGTGCGCCGCCTGCGCTGTCGGATCACCTCACGCTTGCTCGCCGCCAGCGCCGCCACCGACTGCTTCTGGACATTGGCCATCGAGTGGGTCCAGCGGTCGAACTCCTCGGTGGACGACATCGGGGTGCTGCGACGGTCCCCGAACACGACCGGCATCAGGTAGACGGCCCAGACACCTGCGATGACCAGAAGGGCGACTATGACGATGGTTGGCATGTTTTTCTCTGGTGTCTCGCTGGGCGGAGGGTAGTCATGAGGGCTCCTGCTCTCCAACGACCCTCGACCATTCTCCCGACCGTCCACCGGACTTGGAGACGAGGCCGACGGATTCGATGGTCACCCCGCGTTCGACACTCTTCACCATGTCGTACACCGTGAGGGCGGCCACCGAGACGGCGGTGAGGGCCTCCATCTCGACACCGGTGGTGCCGGTCGAGGTCACCGTAGCCACGATCCGGACCCCATGCCCATCCGGGGCGAGGTCGACGGACACGGAGTCGATGGGTATCGGATGGCACAGGGGTATGAGATCGGACGTTCTCTTCGCCGCCTGAATACCGGCCACCCGGGCCACGGCGACCACGTCGCCCTTGGGCATGCCACCCGAGAAGACCTCGTCCACGAGGTCTTCCGACATGGCCACTCGGGCCTCGGCGACTGCCGTACGTCTGGTCACCGGCTTGTCGCCGACGTCGACCATCCGAGCCGCTCCCGAATCGTCCAGGTGGGTGAGCTCACCCATCTCCCACTCCCCTGATCTCCTGTGCGGTGAACAATTCCAACAACAGGTTGTCGCCAGGCTCCACCTTGTCAACCCCGACCGGCATCACGGCGAAGCAATCCGCCGACGCCGCGCCCGAGAGGACGTTGGAGCCCTGGCCACCGGTCGACACCACCTCGAGCGTGGAGTGATCCACGATCCTGGCCCTGAGGAAGGCCTCCTTGGAGGGGTCGGAGGTGAAGATGTCACCCGCCACCCCCATGACCCGCGGGCGCAACAGAGCGGCGGCACCCTGCATCGCCAGGATGGCCGGCCGGGCGAACTGCTCGAACGAGACGAGGACCGAAACGGGGTTGCCGGGAAGACCGAAGAACGGGCGCCCACCGATCATGCCAAACCCGAGTGGCTTGCCCGGATTCATCGCCAGCGAGAGGAATTCGACCCCGGCCTCATCTCTCAGGACGGCCTTGACCACGTCGTAGTCGCCCATGGAGACACCTCCGCTGCTGACGATCGCATCCGCCTCGGCAACGGCTCGTCCGATCACCGCGCGCAACGCGTCGGCATCGTCCCCGACACTTCCCAGGTCGACTACTTCGGCGCCTGCGCCGGCGACGAGGGCGGCCAGCATGGGGCGGTTGGAGTCACGGATCGCGCCCGGCTCGAGCACCGGCGTCTCTGCAGGACGCAACTCGTCGCCAGTCGAGAGGACGGCGACCCGCGGTCTCCTCGACACCCTGGCCTCGACCACCCCCAGGGCGGCCATCATCCCCACGTGCTGTGGCCCGAGCCGGGTCCCCGCCGGGATCACGTCGACGCCGACGGTCACGTCTCCCCCACGGGGCCGCACATAGGTTCCGCGCTCGTACGCGTGATGGATGGTCACACGACCATCGCCGGGCGTGGTGTCCTCGACTCGCACCACCGTGTCGGCGCCTTCGGGCATCGGGGCGCCGGTCATGATCTTGAATGCCTGGCCGGGCCCGACCGGACCCGTTGCCGCCCCACCGGCCGGGATGTCCCCGATCACCTCGAGAACCGCGCCTGGCGACGCCACGTCCTCCGCTCGCACGGCGTAACCGTCCATCCCGGAGTTGTCCCATGGCGGCACGTCCTCAGTCGAGCGCACCGGCTGGGACAGGACCCGGCCCACCAGATCGGCGAGACCGACCACTTCTGTCGGGAGTCGCGAGACCGAGGCCAGGATCTTGGAGCGAACCTCGGCGATGGGCAGCAATTCAGACGGCATCGTCGACGAGATCCCCGTAGCGGTGCCGCCCCAGCACGATCGACGCGTGAAGCAGACCCTCGGGTGTCCCCGTGTCGAGGAGATCCGATGGCGACACCCAGCCCCGGAGCCGCCCCCGGCGACCGAGAGCGTCGATGGCGTCGGTGAGCTGGATCTCGCCGCCGACACCCGGCTGCGTCCCCTCGAGCAACTCGAACACCTCGGGCGTGAACAGATACCTGCCGACCAGCCCGAGCCGGGACGGCGCCTTCTCGGGGCCGGGCTTCTCCACCGCACCCGAGAGCTCGACGTAGCCATCCCCGTCCTCCGAAGCAACCTCCACGACGCCGTACTTGCCGAGCATGTCGTCGTCGAGGGGACGAAGGCACATCACCGACACCTCGCCATCGCGGCTTCCCTCGGCGAGGGCGGGCAGCACGTCACGACCGGGACGAACCAGGTTGTCGGACAGGAGACAGAAGAAGGGACGGCCGGCCACCATGTGGGCGGTCTCGTTGACGGCGTGACCCAGACCCAGTGGCTCCTCCTGGACGACGGGGCGCACCCGAACGTCCTCGAGGCCAGGGAGCGGGCCCTCGAGCGAGAAGTGCTGGGCGATGAGATGGCCTGCGTCGAGGTCGACCACCACGATCGCCTCCTTGGCGCCCGCCCGCGCCGCCTCCTCGACCGCGTACTGGATGGCCGGGCGGTCGATGACGGTGAGCAACGCCTTGGGGACCACCCTGGTGGCGGGTCGCATCCGGGTCCCACGGCCCGCGGCGGGGATGACAGCCACCTCGATGTTCATGTCGGCACCTTCTGCTCGGATCCCCGCACCATTCGCATGATGTTCGAGCGATGGCGGAAGATGATCAGGGCCACCATCAGGCAGAGCCAGAGGAAGCCGAGGTCGCGGACCCCGAGGAACCAGGCGACCGGAAGGGAGACCAGCGTCACTATCAGCGACGAGACCGCGGCGACCTTGGTCAGCTTGAGGAGGATCAGCCATCCGCCGAGGACGCCGAGGCCGAGCCATGGCAGGGAGTAGAGGAGCACGCCCAGACCGGTGGCCACGCCCCGGCCGCCCTTGAGACGATGGAAGACCGGATAGCAGTGGCCGACAACGGCGGCGAGACCGCTGAGGAAGACCCAATGGACGGTCGGGTCGATGCTCTCGCTGGCGATCGTCCCCAGGAAGGCGCCCATCACGCCCTTCAGCGTGTCCCCGAGCAGCACCAGCGCCGCGGGGCCCTTGCCCATGGTGCGGAGGACGTTGGAGGTTCCGGGGTTCCCCGAACCGACTTCCCTGATGTCGATGCCGCGCATTCGGGCCACGACCAGGGCGAAATCGATGCTCCCGATGACGTAGGCGCCGATGATGGCGATGGCGAGCTTCACACGACGATGATAAGGGGCGGAATGGAAGAGCCCCTTACGCGGTTCTAGAGTTCCGGTTCCTCACGAACATGCCGACCTACGAGTACACCTGCAAGAAGTGTGGAGAGAGCCTGGAGGTCTTCCAGTCGTTCTCCGACAAGCCGTTGAAGAAGCACGCTGATTGCGGTGGCGAGTTGGTGAAGGTGCTGCACGCCCGGGGCATCCTCTTCAAGGGCTCCGGCTTCTATGCCACCGACGGTCGCGGCAGCTCCTCGTCGAGCTCTTCCGGCTCGAACGGATCCAAGGAGATGACCTCGACCGAGAAGGCCGCCACACCCGCGGCCGACTGATCGCGCCGGGTCTCAGGATCCGGCGGTCGCCTCCAGACTGTCCAACGGCCAGGCCCGCGTGCCCCTTCCGCCACAGGTGGCCGCGGCATACGGTCGGGGCATGCTCTGGCTGGACAAGCCGCTGTGGGGACGATGGCTGGCGGCTGCGTTCCTGATCGGTCTGGCGGTGTGGTTCGAGTCCCGACCGCCCGCACCGCAGATGGTCGAGATGTCCGCGGAGGCCGAGCGTCAGGTCTCATTGCCGTCGGGATGGTGGGCCTTCCCGGTGGAGGTGTCTCCGGGAGCCGCCCCGGGCGACCGGGTCCTGGTGCTCATCGTCGAGACCGGTCAGACGGTCGAGGGAGTGATCGCGGCAGCGGCAACCGACGACCCCTTCGGGGCCGGCCGCGGCCTGGTCGCCGTGCCTCCGGAGCACGCGGCAGCCGCTGCCGCCGCGGCGACGACGGGTGGTGCGGTCGTGCTCCAGTCCACGGGTTGATGGAGTGACACAACTACCGTGCCGGGGTGCTCACAGCCTTGGTGTGGGGACTCGTCCAGGGACTGACGGAGTTCCTCCCCGTTTCTTCGTCCGGCCATCTGGTGGTCGTCCCCGCCTTCCTCTCCCGTCTCGGGATGGAGATCGCCGAGCCGGACCTGGCGATCTCGGCCGTCCTCCATCTCGGCACGCTGACGTCGGTCCTGATCTACTTCCGGGAGGACATCGCCCGGATGCTCCGCTTCCGAACCGATCCGGACGGCCGACGGGTCCTCCTCCTCCTCGTCATCGGCACCATCCCGGCGATTTCCGGGCTGTTCCTCGAGGGGCCATTGGACCGCTTCCAGGACACGGTCGCCAACGTGGGCTGGGCGCTGATCGCGACCGGGGTCATCCTCCTCATCGGCCAACGCTTCGCCCGCGGGGTGCGAAGGCTGGAAGAAGGCAACATCCCGGACGCGATCGTCGTCGGTCTCGCCCAAGCCCTCGCGCTGATCCCGGGGATCTCCCGCTCGGGGTCCACCATCACGGCCGGCAACGTCCGTGGCTTCGACCCCAGAGAGGCGGCCCGCTTCTCCTTCCTGCTCGGGATCCCCACCATCGCCGGCGCAGGGCTCTTGCAGATCCCTGAGCTCGCCGACGCAGGCCGGCTCGACGGACCACTGGCCGTCGGCTTCCTGGCCGCGGCGATCTCCGGCTATCTGGCGATATCGTTCCTGCTGTCGGTGATCCGGAAGGTGGGTCTCATCCCCTTCGCCGGCTACGCCCTGGTCGTCGGTGCCCTCACGGTGATCTTCCTCTGATGGCCGATCGCAACGTCCTCGGCGGGGCGCTCGAGCCATGCAGCATGGACCCCCTGACCGGGTGGTTCCGGGACGGGTCATGCAGCACCGGGCCCGACGACCTCGGCAGCCACACCATCTGCGCGGTGATGACACGCGAGTTCCTGGCGCACCAGCGGTCGATCGGCAACGACCTGACCACTCCGGTCCCGGCGTACGCCTTCCCGGGGCTCGTGCCCGGCGATCGCTGGTGTGTCACCGCCCGCAATTGGCTGCGGGCCTACGAGGACGGTGTCGCCGCCCCGGTGGTGCTGGCCGCCACCCACGAGGCCGTCTTGGAGATAGTGCCGCTGGCCGCTCTGGCCGAGAACGCCGTCGACGTGCCGGACACCCCGGAGGGGCTGGAGTAGGTCAGAGCACGGCGTCGAGACCGACGTGGACGCCGCCGGCCAAGGCGCCAATCCGGCGCACGGCCAGGAGCGCACCCGATGCGAACGACTCGTAGCTGGTCGACATGTGGGTGATCGAGAGCAGCTCACCGGCGTTGGACATGGCCACCTCCTGGTGGGAGATGAGACCGGGCAGACGAATGGCGTGCACCCTGACGCCCTCCACCGACGCGCCTCTGGCTCCGGGAACCAATTCGGACCCGTGTTCAGACGACGACCCGCCGCCTTTCGACATGCCCATTGCCGTGGCCAGCGCGGTGCCCGACGGGGCGTCGGGCTTGGTCGAGTGATGGCGCTCGATGACCTCGGCCGCCTCGAAGTAGCGGGCCGCCTCGGCGGCAAACCTCATCATCAGGACCGCACCTATGGCGAAGTTGGGGACCACGAGACAGGGTGAGCCCTCACCCCACATCTCCCGAAGCCTCTCCAGCCGCTCCGGCGTGAAACCGGAGGTGCCGACCACCACTGCGGCACCTGTCGTCCGCCACGCCTCGAGATTGTCGAAGACCACGTCCGGGTGGGCGGTTTCGACGACGACGTCGGAGGAGACTTCTTCGTATGACCGGGTGATGACGAGCCCGGCCATGGTCTGTCCCGCCCGATTCGGGTTGTAGAGGGCCGACAGCTCCAGGTCGTCGGCGGCCACTATGGCATCGATGATCGGGGTGGCGAGCTTCCCGCCGGCCCCGGACACGGCAACTCTGATCACCTACGCGCCTCCGCCAGCGCCTCTTCGAACACCTGGAGGGTGGTGGCGACGTCCTCGTCGCTGTGGGCGGCGCACAAGAACCAGGGCTCGAGCGCGTCGGGACAGGGCATCACCCCGCGACGGATCATCCCGTAGACGATCCTCTCGTAGAGGTCCGAGTCGTGACGCGTGGCGTCACGGATGTCTTTGACCTCGCCTTCGCCGAGGAAGATGGAGAACATTGCGGGCAGGCCGAGGACGCAGCCGTCGACCCCCTGCGCCTCGAGGATCTGCCGGATCCCGTCCATGAGCATGGTGCCCATCTTCTCCACATGGGCAAGAGGCTCACCCGTGGAAAGCTGGGTGACGGTGGCATGGGCCGCCGCGGTCGAAATCCCGTTTCCGGCGTAGGTCCCGGCCTGGGCGATGCCGCCTTTGGACCACGCATCGAGGGCCCCACCGCGGGCGGCTATGGCAGCCACCGGGAACCCGTTGCCCATCGCCTTGGCGAAGGCCGCCATGTCCGGTGTCACACCGAAGTACTCCTGGGCGCCGCCGAAGGCGATCCGGAACCCGGTCTTGACCTCGTCGAAGATGAGCAGCGCCTCGTACTCGTCGCAGATCCGTCGCAGCCCCTCGAGGAACCCCGGTTGGGGCATGATCCCGAAGGCGTTGCCCAGCATCGGCTCGACTATCACCGCGGCGATCTCCTCGCTGTGGTGGCGGAACGCCCGGTCCACCGCCTCGAGATCGTTGTACGGGACGGTGCGCACGTAGGACCGGATCGCCTCGGGTATCCCCGAGCTCGCCTGGACGGCGATCGGCGCATAGCGGGAGCCGAAGGCCGCCGGGTCGATGCCGGCGGTGGAGAACAGGACGTAGTCGTGGACGCCGTGGTACTGGCCCTCGAACTTGAGGACCACGTCCCGGCCGGTGTACGCCCGGGCGATCCGGATGGAATGCATCGTCGCCTCGGTGCCGGTGTTGGAGAAACGGATCCCCTCCGCCCACGGGATCGCCTGCCGCACGACCTCGGCGGCCTCGATCTCGCGGCGCTGAGTCATGGCGAAGGTGGTCCCGTCGGCGGCCGCATGGGCGACGGCCTCGACCACCTTGGGGTGGCCGTGACCGAGGATGACGGGACCGAAGCCGAGCTGGTAGTCGATGTACCGCTTCCCGTCCATGTCGTAGACATGGGCGCCCTCACCGCGGTCGATGACCAGTGTGTCGTCCGGTCCCCAGTACCGGAACATGCTGGAGACACCATTGACCAGCGCAGCCTGACTCCGCCGGAACATCGCCGCAGTGCGGTCTCCCTGGAGACTCATGACCCTCCTTCAGGTGCCAGGCGAGGATACAGGGGCTACCTTTCCGGCATGGCGACAGATCTCGACCTCTTCATCGCCGGCGAGTGGACCCAGGGCACGGGAGACGGTCACTACGAAGTTCGCTCTCCGGTCACCGGGGAGCACATCTACAACGTTCCCAAGGCCTCCCGGGCGGACATCGATCGGGCCGTCGCCGCGGCGAGGAGGGCCACCGAGGAGATGCGGCACTGGACCGCGTTCGAGCGCGCCGAGATGTGCCTCCGCATCTACGAGCTGTGGCAGGAGAAGGTCGAGGAGGTCGCTCGCATCCTCACGCTGGAGCAGGGCAAGCCCTTCCAGGCCGAGGCTGTCGACGACGTCGCCGAGTCAGGCGACTACTTCCACATCGCGGCGGAGGACGTGAAGCGGCTCTCCGGCGAGGTCATCCCCACGACCGAGCGGACCCGTCGCATGTTCACCGTGCACCGTCCGGTGGGTGTATGGGCGGCGATCACGCCGTGGAACTTCCCCGTGATGATCCCGATGGAGTATGTCGGCCCTGGCCTGGCCACCGGGAACGCCTTCATCGTCAAGCCACCGGAGTTCACCTGCTGGGCACTGCTCGAGATGGCCAAGGTGTTCGAAGAGGCGGGAGTGCCACCCGGTGCCATCAACGTAATCCCGGGAGCCGGGGAGATCGGCGAGAAACTGGTCACCCACCCCGGGATCGATGCCATCGGCTTCACCGGCTCGTCGGCCACCGGCGCCCGCATCGTCTCCCAGATGGGGCTCAAGCGGTCGATCATGGAGATGTCGGGCAACGGCCCGACGATCGTCACCGGCGACGCCGACATCGAGAAGGCCGCCCAGGCCGCGGTCTACGGCGCCCATTACAACGCCGGCCAGGTCTGCGTTGCCACCGAGCGTCTCATCGTCCTCGACGAGGTCCACGACGAGTTCGTCGAGGCGGCCATGAAGGCGGCCGAGGAGGTGAGGCTGGGCGACCCGTTCGACGAGAACACGAACATGGGCCCGCTCAACAACGAGCCGACGGCTCAGAAGATGGACCGGCACATGGCCGACGCCAGGGAGCGTGGCGCCGAGGTGCTCATGGGCGGCGGTCGAGCCTCGGGCTTCCCCACCGACCTCTATTACGAGTTCACCATCCTGGACAGGGTGCCGGAGGAGGCGATGGTGTCACAGGAGGAGTCGTTCGGCCCGGTGCTCCCGATCCTCACTGCTCGTGACGATGACGACGCCATCGGTGTCGCCAACCGGACCCGTCTCGGCCTGCAGGCGGCGGTGTTCACCAACGATCTCACCAAGGCCTTCTACTACGCCGACCGGATCCGCTCCGGGACGGTGATCGTCAACGACTCCACCGACACGTGGGAGACGTTCCAGCCGTTCGGCGGCGCAGCCGGCACGGACACGGGCTGGGGACGGCAGCGGATCCACGAGTTCACCGACCTGCAGACCATCGTCTTCAGCCTCAGAGACGAGATCTGACAATTCCACAGAAATGTTTGCAAAGGACTCTTTGTAGTCCTATCCTCCACGGGTGACCTCGGCAAAACCCACCCAGAGCTCTCAGGAACTGATCCTCGACGCCACGTCGATGCGGGTCATCGCCCATCCGGTGCGTCTCCGCATCATGGGGATCCTTCGCAAGATGGGTCCACAGAACTCGACGACCCTGGCCGAGCGGCTCGGACTGAACACAGGGGCCACCAGCTACCACCTCCGCCAGCTGGCGGAACACGGGATGATCGTCGAGGACACCGAGCGCGGCACTGGTCGGGAGCGGTGGTGGAGGATCCCGACCCGATCGACCCGGCTTCACACCGCCGACCTCGATGCCGAGGGCCTGGAGGAGTCCGCCAACTACCTGCATGCACTCGCCCTGGTCTACGCCGAGCAGATGCAGCGGGCGGTGGGGACGCTGGTCGCCGAGCCGCCCGAGTGGCGGCAGGCGAGCACTTTCAGCGACTACGGCCTTCGGTTGACCGTGGACGAAGCCCGGCAACTGATGGCCGATCTTCGGGACCTGTTCGCCCGCTACCGGGCTCACGACGCCGAGGACCCGCCGGAGGACGCCCACATGTATCACGTCCAGATCCAGGCGTTCCGCCTGGAAGGCTTCTGATGCGGCGATGGCGTGAACTCACGGCCCTCCTCGGCGCCAATGGTGCGTCCTGGACGGGCAGCCGAATCTCGGGCATCGCCGTCCCGTGGTTCGTTCTCACCACGACCGGCAGCGCCGTCCAGACCGGCATCGTGGTCGCCGCCCAGATGGGCCCGTATGTGATCGCCCAGGCCCTGTCCGGGCCATTCATCGATCGGGTCGGGCCGAAGAGGGTCGTGATGATCGCCGACCTGATCGTGGCGGCCGGCGTCGCCCTGATCCCGCTGCTGTACGGGATGGACCTCTTGACCTTCCCCCTGCTTCTCGTGCTCCTCGCCCTCATCGGCGCAGCCGATGGTCCCTCCAACTCGGCCAAGGGCGTCTTCGTCCCGGAGGTGGCGACGAGGGCCTCCGTGCCCTTGGAGCGTGTCACCGGCCTGCTCGGTGTCGTGGAGCGGACCGCCACCGTGGTTGGGCCGGCCGTCGCCGGCTTCCTGGTGGCAGCGTGGGGCGCCGCCGCCTCCCTCTGGATCACCGCAGGTCTCGAGCTCCTCGGTGGCGCGCTGGTGGCGACCTTCCTGCCTCGCCGAGAGCGCAGCGACGAACGCGAGGGGTACTTCCAGGAACTCCGGGCGGGAGGGTCCTTTCTCAAGAGGGACCGGCTCCTCATGTCGATGTACGGGATGATCACGGTCACCAACCTCATCGACACGGGAGTGTTCTCCGTGATGCTGCCGGTCTGGGCCCAGCAGACCGGTTATGGCCCGACGGCGATCGGCCTGCTTGCGAGCTCTCTCGCCGCCTGTGCCATCGTCTCCTCCCTGGCGGCATCGGCCTTCGGCGAGCGCATCCCCCGACGCCCGGCCTACCTCCTCGGCTTCATCCTCGGTGGTGTTCCCCGATTCGTCATCCTGGCGCTCACGGTGCCGCTCACGTGGGTGGTGGTCGTCCATGGGCTGACCGGCTTCGCCACCGGTTTCCTCAACCCGATCATCGGGGCCATCCTCTTCGAACGGGTCCCGGCCGAACTGCTGGGCCGGGTGAGGACCCTGGGGGGCTCCCTGGCGTGGGCGGGCATTCCCTTCGGCGGTGTCATCGCCGGTGCGCTGATAACGGCGATCGGCCTCTCCCCCGCCTTCCTGGTCTTCGGCTTCGTCCATTTGATGGCCGTGGTGGCTCCCTCTTTACGCCCCGAGTGGCGGGAGATGAGTCGACCCGCGACCGCGGTTGGCGATGTCTGACGTAATTTGTCGGTGCCCGTTGTTACGTTCGAAACATGATCGACCCGATCGGTCTCACCGACGAAGAGCTCCGCAAGGAGGATGAGCACGCCGTCCGCGTGACCGCCGGCGCACTCGCCGAACCCGCTCCCGAGCCGACGTCACCCGAGTGGGCACGTCCAGAAGGGCGCCGGGACAGTATGCCGTCGGACCTGGAAAAGGCTCCCTCCCGGACCGCCCTCGCCATGATGGTCCTGACCACCGATCCATCGCAGATCTCGGCGTACGACCTCGTGCATCTGCTGCGGGCGGCCGACCGTCTCGCCTCCATCGCCCAGTCCGTCCGCTCCCGGATCGTGAGCCAAATCTCCCGTGTCTACGGTGACCCGGAATCGGCAGCGGCCGAGATCGCCGCAGCTCTCCAGCTGACACGGGCCGCGTCGAGGGCCGACGTCGAGTTTGCAGAGGGGTTGAATCGCCACCGTCTCGTGGCGCAACTGCTGGCGCGTGGCGATGTCGACATCCGCCGCGCGAGAGTCCTTCTCGACGCCGTCCAGGGCCTCGATCAGCAAACCGCGGAACGAGCCCTGCATCGGGTCGGGCCTCATGCGCCGTCTCTGACCACAGGCCAGCTTCGGGCCAGGCTTTCACGAATCTGCCTCGAGCTCGATCCCCAATCCGCGAGGGACCGGTACGACGCGGCGATCGAGTTGCGCCGTGTCGTCCTGTCGGCCAATCCGGACACAACCGCCAACCTGATGGGATACGACCTGCCGGCCGACCTGGCCGCCGCAGCCGCCAAACGCATCGACTGGCTCGCACGCAGGGCCAAGACCAAAGACGATCCGCGCACCCTCGATCAGGTCCGGGCCGACGTCTTCCTGGACCTGCTCACCGGCCGGTGCCAGACCTCGAGCCGGTCGGCGCCGTCCGGTCAAGTCGACATCGTCGCCGACATCCAGACCCTCAGCGGCGAGAGCGAGACGCCGGGTCACATCCCGGGATACGGGCCGGTCATCGCCGAGGTCACGCGCAACGTGGTCGATCGTCAGATCGGCTCCCGATGGGAGTACATCGTCACCGATCAGGGCCAGCCCATCGCCACCGGCACGATCCGGCGGAGACCGACGGTGGCCATGAAACGCCACCTCCGGGCTCGGCACCCCACTTGTGTTTGGCCGGGCTGCCGGATGCCGGCACGACAGTCAGACCTCGATCACCGCACACCCTGGTCGAGAGGTGGACCGACCACGCTGCGCAACCTGGCGCCACTTTGCGACTTCCATCACAACCTCCTCGACAAGGGGTGGAGGTACGAGCCGACGCCCGAAGGCGGGTTCAGATTCGTCAGCCCGCTCGGCCACACCTACATCTCGAGTGGCCACTCTCCGTAGTGGGGATTCGAGCGAAGGGTGCTAGTGCTCCTTGGACATCGAGATGGCGACGCCGGCGAACCCACCGCCGAACACGCCGAACAGGGTGCCGGGGAGCAAAGCTGCACCCAGGGCACCAAGGAGGTCCATGTCCCCCTGTGCCCAGAAGAGGATGGTCATCAGGACGAGACCGACGGGTATCCCGAACAGGATGCCCCTCGTGACGTTGTGTCCCATCGAATCGGATGCGTCCGCCATTTCGACCCTCACCCTAGTTGCGCCTGCTCGACTTCCTTTCCACTGGTCTCGTCTGCGGACAAGGCGAGCCTGCGAACCCTGAGCACGAACGGCAGCTGCACCAAGGCGGTGACGCCGGCCACGACATAGCCCACCGACAGGGACCACACGTCCGCCACCCGACCCAGCACCGGCTGTGCCACCACCCCACCGGCCGAGCCCATCAGCGATGCGAAAGACAGCACCGTCGCCCTCTGCTTGGAGGGAATCACGGCGTTGAGATATGCCTGCCGCATCGGCGTGGCCACCGCGCTGAACATCGAAACCAACACGAGGAGCACGACGGCGACCCAGAACCCCGACGGCGTCGGGAGCAAGTCCGCCGCCCCGACCAGGATCAGCCCCGTACCGGCTATGACGATGTTGAGCAACAGAACCGAAGTCCGGCGCTGGAAGCGCTTGGCGAAGAAGCCCACGCTCGAACCTCCCACCATCGAGGACACGGCGAAGGTGGCGGCCGCGATCCCGGCGACGTACACGACCGACGGGTCACCGATGAGTTCGAGCAGGTATGGCTGGAAGGCGTAGAAGACCCAGATGAAGATGCCGTCGGCGAACAGCGCGGCGAGCATGAACAGACGCACCGGCGGGTTCTTGATCCCGTGCTCGATCGAGGCTTTGAGCACCGTCCGCACCTCGTGTGCAACCGAGCCGTTCCGCTCCGGTGTGAACCCGATGTCCCGCATCATCAAGAAGGCGGTGATGATGACCGCAACCAGGGCGCCCGACCGGAAGAGATAGGGCAATGCCATGTTCACCTGACCGAGGAAACCGCCCGACACGGTCCCGACGAGCATGGCCGCGCCCATGACGATCTGACCCTTCCCGAAGACCCGATCGACGCCACCTTTGAACCCGGTTGCATCCAGGGCATCGACCAACCAGGCCTCCGTGGCACCAGTGAAGAATGTGAACCCGAGACCGATGAGGGCGGACACCAGGATCCAGAGGATGATCCCGCCCTGGATCTGCCACAGCCCCAGATAGGCGAGGGTGCTTATCAGCAGCGTGACGGCACCGAGGATGAAGGACGTCCGCCGCCCCATGGTGTCGGCCACCACCCCCGTCGGAACCTCGAAGATCACCATGCCCGCGGTGAACGCGGCGTTGGCCACGAATGCCTCGGTGAGACTCAGCCCTGCGTCGAGCAGGAAGAGGGTGTTGACGCCCCAGATGAACGAGGCCGCAAGCGTCTGCAGAGAGGTGAGGACGAGGTATGTGGTGACGATGCGGCGTGAGGTCATGACGCGAAGGCTCCGGTTAGCGTAGGTGAGGAGATGTACATCCCCTATGAACAACGAAAGAACGAGATTCCTTTCGCTTCTGCGGAGTACATCTCGTTCGCGGCCAGATCCTCGTTTCTCGGCGTCCCTGCAGTGACTCCCGACGCCCTCGGCGACGGCGACGTCGTCATCGTCGGGGCGCCATTCGACTGGGGTACTTCATACCGCCCCGGGGCTCGTTTCGGGCCCTCCGCCATTCGCAGTGCCGACTACGGAGCGATGGACGGGTTCCGGCCCCATCTGCCCACCGGCATCGATCCGCTCGGGCTGCTCGGTGTGGTCGATATCGGTGACGTCCACGTCCGACCTGGCGACGTCGACGGTTCCATCTCCCGAATCGCCGACGTGGTCGAGTCCATCGCCGCGGCCGGCAAGGTCCCCATCATCCTGGGCGGGGATCACACCATCACCTGGCCCGACGCCCTCGGAATCGCCCGCGTCCACGGCTTCGGAGAGTTCGGGCTCATCCATTTCGACGCCCACGCTGACACCGGGTACTCCCAGAACGGCTCCCTCCACGGCCACGGTACGCCGATGCGCCGGCTCATCGAGTCGGGAGCGGTCCCCGGCCACCGTTTCGTCCAGATCGGTCTGCGCGGGTACTGGCCCGAGCCGGAGGTCATGGAGTGGATGAGGGAGCAGAAGATGCGCTGTTTCCTCATGGACGACATCGTCGATCGAGGTCTCGACGAGGTGGTCGACGAGGCGGTGGAGTACTCGCTCGCCGGTGGGGCCAAGGGGGTGTTCATCTCGGTGGACATCGACGTCGTCGACCCGGGTCTCGCCCCGGGCACCGGCACCCCGGAGCCCGGCGGGCTGACGTCCCGGCAGCTCCTCGACACGGTGCGTCGGCTCGCCAGGGACCTGACGGTCCTCGGGGCCGACGTGGTGGAGCTCTCCCCGGCATACGACGGACCCGGGGAGCAGACCGCCTACCTGGCCAACCGGGTGGTGCTGGAGGTCCTCAACGGGATGGCCGAGAGGAAGGTGAGCCAGGATCGATAGTCCGCCGCGGGACTAGTCCGTGGCTCCGAACCAACGTCGAACTTTCGCCCAGTTCCGCCGCGCGATCTTGAACAACCAGATGGTGAGTGCTGTGGCCGCCACCACCAACACCGCCACCACCACGATCGCCACCACCGGGTTGGCCAGCGCCAACGCCACCAGCAAGGCGACACCGGTGTCCTCCGCCAGGGAAAGCCCCATGTTGGAGAACGGCTCCGGAGAGGTGTTGGCCACCACCCTCGTGGTCGCCTTGGCGCTGTGGGCGTCGAGTGCCAGCAGGCCGGCGACCACTGCGCCCAGCGCGGCCCCGATCGACGAGGCCTCCCCCGCCACCACCGCACCCAGGGCAGCGGCCCCGATGGGACGGACGAAGGTGTGGATGGCGTCCCACAGGTTGTCCAGGTATGGGATCTTGTCCACGGCGAACTCGACGGCGAACAACACGCCCGATACGACCATGACGTCGACGCGCGTGAGGACCTCGGGGACGTCGCCCCAGCCGAACCGGCCGAGGATGCCCAGCATCAACGTGGCCAGGTAGAGGTTGAGACCGGCGGCCCACCCGGAGCCTGCCAGGAGCCCGACGGTCTCCACCATGGGCTAGCCGTCTTCTCTGTAGTCGGGGTTCTCCCAGACGATCAGTGTCGCCCAGCCGTCGTCGGCCTCGTCCTCGAGATAGTTCTCGAGGAGGCCCCTGACCTCGAACCCGTTGGAGAGCTGGAAGCTGAGTGTGGGATCCCGGAGCTCACCCCCCACGACCTTGGCCACGTACTCGTCGACCGGCATGTGGTTCTTGTGGTGGAAGTAGCCGGGAAGCGCCCCACCGGCGATGATCCCTCTCTTGTTCCGTTCCTTGACGAACTGCTTCCGGCGGTCGTAGAGCATCCGCCCGATCCCGAGACCCCGGTATTCGGGGAGCACCGTCATGTCGGTGCCGTAATACCAGTCGCCGTCCGGGTCGTGGTTGCCGCACTGGTGCTCGCCGGTGATCTCGGTGATGGTGTGCTGCGGGTGGTCGAAGTCGAAGTCGAGGAAGATCCCGGCGCCCATGCCCACCGGGCGATCATCCACGAACGCCACGAAATAGCCCTCGGGGAAGGTGCGGGCGTATGCCCTGATGTCGTCGGCCGAGAGCAGGTCGGCCGGGTTGGCCATCGGGAAACAGGCCAACTCGATCTTCTCCAGTTCGTCCGCCATCCACTCTTCGAGGTTGACGATCCGAACTCGGGTCACAACGTCAGTGTCTCCCATGGCGCTGATCCTGGCACACCCCACACCGCCCGCATCGACCGGCGTCCCGGCTCCATGATGACGGCGCCGCAGGTGGCGGTCTCCTCGGGTGCGTTGGCATGCCGGGCGATCTCGGGTCTGGCGAAGAAGTCCTCCAGGTCGCGAGCGAGATCGACACCCAGCTTGAGGCGGATATCGCTGCTCACCACCGACTCCTGCAGCCGCGGCGCCTCCTCCGATGCCGTCTCCGGCGCCAGGCAGTGATTGGTGTGGACGAAGGGGGAGCCGGTCACTGTGGTGACGACCTTGTTCCCCGGCATCGCCTCGACATTGACGCCCCTGCCACCGGGGCCGAGGACCAGGAAGTTGTGGCCACCGGCCAGGTCGGCGGAGGTCACGGCCTCCACCGCGGCGTCGAAGTCGCTCTGGGCCAGCGCCTTGCGTACCACGAACGGCCACGTGACACCAGACTTGCCCCATGAAGTGAGGTTGTTGATTCCGATGGCGATCCCGGCCTCGTTCATCCCGATCTGACCGAGACAGCCGGCCGTGGTGAAGACGATCGCAGCCGGGCCCCGATCCGGGTGCATCCGGAAGACATACACGTACTCCTCGGCCGACTTGTGCATGTCCCAGGTCTGGGCAAGGACACCATCCGCGGGGTCGAGGACGGCGGTGCAGTTGTCCTCCGTGGCCGACTCACCGACGCGGGCTCGGATCACGTCGACCATGTCGGTGAAACCACCCACGACCACGGCCTCCGCCGGTGTGATCCCGGCCGCATGGGACATGCCCACCATCTCCTCGTACAGGTCGGGCGAGTACGCCTCGTGGGCGGGGAGGGTGGAGTCGGCCAGCCCCAGGATGAAGTCGCGGTCGACGCTCCCGCCGCCGCTCCACCTCTGATCGGTGGCCCGCTCCAGACGCTCGTCGACGTAGCGCCGGATCAGCTCGCCGCAGGCTTCTGCGTGGCCACGACCGAGATCGCCCGGAGACCCGGCCAACTCGACGACGCGGAGGGCACCGGTGTGCATGTCGACACGCTACCGGGAACCGGCCCGCATGTCTGCGCGTCCAACCTTCGTCATACGACGAGAGGAAACGGCATGAGACGCTGGATCATCACCCTCGCCACAGGAGCCCTCTTCCTTGGCGCCTGCAGCTCCGGTGGTGGAGACGCGGTCGGCGGGGAGGGACCGACCGTCTTTGCCGGGGACTCGGCGTCGGAGGCGCCAGGCCTGGTTCGCGGGGAAGACGGTGCCGACCCCGACATGGTGGAGGTCGTGGCCACCGACGGCCGCAGGGTGGTCCGCACCGCAAAGCTGGAGATCAACGCCGCCGACACCCGCGAGGCCTTCAAGACGATCGGGGACATCGTCGAGAGCAACGGCGGGTTCATCGCCCGGGCCGAGGTGGGTCGGGTCGAGTCCGAGGACCAGCAACCCATGATCGTGATCACGGTCCGCGTCCCGAGCGACCAGCTCTCGGAGATCCTCGAAGACATCAAGACCGTCGCCGACCGGGTCGTGACGGAGTCGCAGAACTCCCAGGACGTCTCCGAGCAGTTCGTCGATCTCGAAGCCCGCCTCCGGAACCTGGAGGCGCTCGAAACCGAGTTGCGCGCCCTCCTCACCGAGGTCCGCTCGCAGCCGGACGCCGATCCCGAGAAGCTGCTCCGGGTGTTCAACGAGCTCGCCGGCGTGCGGGGCCAGATCGAACAGATCGAGGGTCAGCTCGAGCACCTGACGGGGCTCACCGACCTGGCGACCGTCGACATCACCATCACGCAGACACCGGCCGTGGCACCAATCGTCGACCAGCCGTGGACACCGGCCGACACCTTCCGCGAGGCGGCGAGGAGCCTCGTCCAGGCGCTGCAGAGCGTGGCGGACGGGTTGATCACCTTCGCCATCTACGTGCTCCCGGTGCTCCTGCTCGCAGGGGTGGTCCCGGCCCTCGTCGGGTGGTACCTGTGGAGGCGATACCGTCGCCGGCCAACCCCGTCACGACCGACACCGCCAGCGCCCGCGGCCGACTGAACCCGCTTTCATCCCGTCGGCTAGCCTGCCGCGCATGGGATCTTTCTGGCACCCCTTCGCTGACATGACCACCGTCCAGCACTCCCCCTTCGTCGTCGATCGGGGAGAGGGCATCTACGTCTACGACGAGCAGGGGCGGGAGTACCTGGATGCCGCCGCATCCCTCTGGTACCAGAACGTGGGCTACGGACGGGAGGAGATCATCGAGGCGATGGATGCCCAGGCTCGCAAGCTGGCGGCGTTCCACACCTTCATCGACTACGCCACCCGGCCGCCGCTCGAGCTCGCCGAGAAGATCGCCAAGGTCTCCCCGGACCCCGCCTCCAAGGTGTTCTTCGGGTCCGGCGGCTCCGACGCGGTCGACACCGCAGCCAAACTGGCCCGCCGCTATTTCTCCGCCATCGGCCAGCCGGAGCGCACCGTCTTCATCGCCCGCGAGTGGGCCTATCACGGCATGCACACCTACGGCACCGCCCTCGGCGGCATGGAGTTGAACCGTCTCAACTACGGCGGTGAGCTGGTCGGCGACGTCGTCTACGTCCCATACGACGACGCCGACGCCGTGGAGAAGGCGGTCGAGCACGCCGGCGCCGACCGCATCGCCGGGATCTTCGTCGAGGCCGTCATCGGCGCCGGTGGCATCCGCCCGGTCAGCGCCGACTACCTGCAATCGGTCCGTGAGACCATGCGCAAGGCGGGCGGTCTCTACATATCCGACGAGGTCATCACCGGATTCGGTCGGGTGGGCGACTGGTTCGCCGCCACCAAGTGGGATCTCCAGCCCGATCTGATCACCTTCGCCAAGGGTGTCACCTGTGGCTACGCGCCCCTGGGCGGAGTCATCGCCGCCCCCCACATCGCCACTCCGTTCTTCGACCAGCCGGGGAACGTCTTCCGTCACGGTTACACCTACTCCGGCCACGCCGTGGCCTGCGTCGCCGGGATCAAGGTGATGGAGATCCTGGAGCGGGAGAACCTGATAGCCCGCGCCGCCGAGCTGGAAGAGGAGCTGTATCAGGCTCTCCTCCCCCTCGAGGAACTCCCTGTGGTCGCCACGATCCGGCGCGGGGTGGGTGCCCTCTGCGCCATCCAGCTCGACATGGGTGAGGACGAGACCCTTCCCGCCCGAGCGGTGGTGGCGTGTCGCAACGCGGGCGTCCTCACCCGGGCGATGGCCGGCGCCGCCCTCCAGGTCTCGCCGCCCTTCATCACGACGAAGGAGCAGGTCGAGGACATGGCTCGGCGCTTCAGGGACGGTCTCGCCGGCTTGTGAAGCACATCTCCCTTTGGGTCGACCAGGAGCCTCGACCCGTTGGGCTGGCCTCCGATCTCCCGTCGGAAGCCGACGTGCTCGTGGTCGGGTCCGGACTCACGGGTCTCTCCGCCACCCTCCGACTGGCCGGCGCCGGCCGCACGGTCGCGGTCGTCGACGCCGGAGAGATCGCCGGCGGCGCCTCCTCGATGAACGGAGGCTTCGTCTCCACGGATGTCAAGGCAGGGGTGCGCAGTGTCTTCGAGAAGCATGGGCCTGCCATCGCCAGGGAGATGTGGGATACGTCGGTCAGGGCCCATGCGCGGGCCCGTGAGCTCGCCGAGCGCACCGGCGCCCTCATCCACGACGCGGGCGCTGCCGCGGTGGGCAGGGGGAAGCGCGACCTGGAGGACGTCCGGGCCACGGTCGACTGGTACAACCGGGAGCTCGGAGCAGGCTGGGAGGTGGCCGGGCCCGAGGAAATCCACGAGTACGTGGGCGGTGACGCCTTCGACTGCGCCATGGTGGAGACCGACAGCTTCGGGGTGCATCCCGCCCGTCTCGTCTTCGGTCTCGCTGCCGAGGTCCAGGGGGCAGGTGCGGTCCTCGTCGACCGGTGCGAGGTCGTCTCCATCCGCCCCGACGACGGAGCCCATGTCGCCGAGACCACCAAGGGCCGCATCCGCGCCGGCGAAGTGGTGCTGGCAACCAATGGCTACACGACCGTGCGCCCCAGCGAGAAGCTCGCCCGCAAGATCGTCCCCGTCGGGTCGTACATGATCGCCACGGAACCCGTGGGACATTCCATGGCCGAGCGGGTCTTCCCCAATGGCTCCATGGCCTACACCCGCAAGCGCCTCCTCCACTACATGCGGAGGACCGAAGACGACCGCATCGTGATCGGAGGCCGCCGCAACCTCCATCCCGGTCTCGACCTCGAAGAGTCTGCGGCCGACCTGCGCCAGGCCCTGATCCGCTACTGGCCAGAACTGGAGAAGTACGAGATCACCCATGCCTGGGGTGGCAAGCTGGCAGTGCCGTTCGACCTGCTACCCCACGTGGGGAAGGTGGATGGCTGCTGGTACGCCCTCGGGTACGCCGGGCACGGGGTCGCCCTGGCGATAGGCCTGGGTCACGACCTGGCGGGAATGGTCCTCGGCGAGGACCCGCCGTCAGTCTTCAGCCGGGTGCCCCATCGCGGCCGCTTCTACTGGGACGGCAGCCACCCCTGGTTCCTGACGCCGGCGTCGGTCCTATACCGCACGCTCGACCGCATCGGCCGCTGAGACCTCGGGAGAACCGACCGATTCCAATGCCACCCGTCTCCGACCACGGAGCACCCGACGGGTCTCGTGCGCGGCCAACGCGAACGCACCGGCGATGAGCGCCACGACGAAGGGCACCATCCACTTGGAGGCCGCTATCACCGAGAGCGCCTCCGAGACCGGCGCCTTCCCGCCGCGAGGGCTGAGCACCCATGAGCCGAGACGCAGCATCACCGTGAAGCTGAGCGCGCCCATGGCGACGCGGTTGGCCAGCTTGCGCAGCTCGACGAGGCGCTCGTCACTGGTCGCCACGAGACCCCATCCCACGACCAGCATCGTGGCCAGGGCGAGAACTGTGGCCACACCCAGACGGGATGCCGCAGCCGAGGAGGGGCCGATGACCCGTTCGCCATCTTCGGCGACCACCACGATGGGATCCAGGGAGCGCACGGTTTCGGCCACCGACTGCTCGTCGATCTGGGCGCCGGTGGCCACGCTCAGCGCAGCCGCCAGGTCGGGCACCGCGGGCATGAGGATCGTTGCGGCATCGACGACGGCCCGACCGGGCCCGGGCGAAGCGGCCGCCAGGGTGACCTCCACGGTGAGCCGGCTCATGGCCTCGGCGAGCGCCGGGGTGGTGACGACGTCCTCCGCCGCCGTCCGGGCCGGCCCTTCGGGAACGCCGGCCTCGACCATCTCCTGCCGGAGCCAGTTGGAGACGATCGAGGCCACCTGGCTGGTCTCTGCGAGCGGTCGTGCCGCCTCGGCCAGGGCCTCCCCATCCGAGACCACCGTGCGACCCCACATCGAACCGAGAAAGACACTCAAAGAGAGGCCGAACACCCAGAAGGCGGCGCTCCGGAAGAAGCGACCTCGGCGCTTTTCGATCATTTGATGGTCAGCGCCGGGTTGGTGCGGATGCGTGGCCGCTTCGCCATCACGGCCTCGGCCAGGCCGTCGAACGCTTCCTCCGCCTCGGACCCCGGGGCCGCCATCGTCACGGGCTCGCCGACGTCGGCGCCACGACCCATCGCAGGCAACAGCGGGATCTTCGCCATCAGGTCGACACCGATCTCTTCGGCCAGCATCTGACCTCCGCCGCTGCCGAAGAGCTCGTAGCGCTTCCCGTCGTCGCCCGTGAACCAGGACATGTTCTCCACGACGCCGATCACGTCTTGGTCCACCGTCTTGGCCATGAGGGCAGCGCGACGGGCCACCCGTTGGGCGGCGAGCTGGGGCGTGGTGACGATGAGGACCTGGGCGCGAGGCAGGAACTGCGACAGCGAGATCGAGATGTCGCCGGTGCCGGGCGGCATGTCGACGATGAGGAAGTCGAGATCATCCCAGAAGACGTCCTTGAGGAACTGCTCCACGGCCTTGTGGAGCATCGGGCCCCTCCAGATCACGGCCTTGTCGTCGGCGACGAAGTAGTCCATCGACATCACCTTCACCCGGTGGGCGACCGGCGGGATGATCCGGTCACCGGCCATGTATGGAGGAGTGCTCACACCGAGCATGGCCGGAATGGAGAAGCCCCAGATGTCGCTGTCGACGAGGCCGACCTGCTGGCCCTTGCTTGCGAGTGCCACGGCGAGATTTGCGGACACCGAGGACTTGCCCACCCCGCCCTTGCCGGAAGAGATGGCGAGGACCCTCGCCCGGGAGCCAGGGTCACCGATCCCGGGGCCGGCCTTGGCCTTGAGATCTTCCATCCACGCCTTGGTCTCGTCGTCGTCCATGATGTCGACGTCGATCTCCGCCGAGTTCGTGTACGGCTCCAGCGCCGCCTTGAGGGCCGGGTCGAGGGCCTCCTGGGGATGGGGCACCGGGAGACGCAGCTCCACCTTCACCTTGCCCGTGATCTTGCGGGTCACCGACCGCACAAAGCCCAACTCCCCCAGGGTCCGGCCCAGGAATACCGGCGATTCGATGGACGCGACCGCCTGATTCAGCTCTTCCTGGGTGCTCATGACCTCTCCCCGCGCTTCTCGGCCAAATGTTGGGCGGGAATGCGGAACTATACTTTCGGTGTCCACCTACCCCGGAAAGGCATGGACCTCGACACTCTCGACCGGAGAATCTCCGATCTCACCTCCGCACTCGGCGACCCGACTCGTAGGGCGATCTACATCGCGATCCGCGAGTCGGGCGAACCGCTGACGGCCACGGCCATCGCCCAGCTCTTCGAGATCCATCCCAACGTCGCCCGCCACCACCTGGAGATCCTGGTCGACGAAGGCTTCATCCGGGTCAGCGACCGCCGACCCAAAGGTCAGACGGCGGGACGGCCCGCCAAAGCATACGAGGCCACCGCCAAGGAGGTCTCTGTCCATTTCGTCCCCCGGCGGTTCGAGCTCCTCACCGAGCTCCTCTTGAAGCTCCTCGAGGCCCTGGGACCTGAGGATCTTCCCAGGCTCGCCGAGAAGGTGGGCCGGGAGTACGGGAAGAAGCTGGCAGCCGAGATCGGGACGATCGACGACCCCAATTACGAGGAGGCGGTCCAGGCAGTGGCGCGCGCCATGACCGGTCTGGGCTTCCACATCAACCCTGACATCGAGGGCCGCCAGCTCGTCACCTCGCACTGCCCGTTCGGTGACACCGCCGTCGACCATCCCGAGGTCATCTGCTCCCTCGACCGGGGTCTCGTCTCCGGTCTCCTGGGCGCTCTCTCCTACAACGTGGTCCCGGTCGTCATCCCCCGCCGGGAGCCCGAGGAGGAGTGCGTCACCCAGGTGCCCGTCACCATCAGCAGCCGCTGAGAGAGCCTTTCGGGCCGGGCTAGGCTCGGGATCACTGGCAATCGACACCCGAAAGGTTGAAATGTCCAATGATCCGTTCGGGGCTCGCCAGGTGATCGAGACTCCCCTCGGCACCAGGACGATCGCCCGACTCGACGTATTCGAAGGCGTGGAGCGGCTCCCCTATTCGATCCGGGTCCTCCTCGAGGCGGCGCTCCGCAAGCTCGACGGATTCACGGTCCGGGAACAGGATGTCACCCGCATCGCCGCCTACGACCCGGCCAACCCCGGCACCGAGGAGATCCCCTTCATCCCCGGGCGTGTCGTCCTCCAGGACTTCACCGGCGTGCCCACGGTGGTCGACCTCGCCGCCATGCGCGACGCGATCGTGCGTCTCACCGGCGACCCCGGCGCCGCTCAGAGGGTCAACCCTCTCATCCCCGCCGACCTGGTCATCGACCACTCCGTCCAGGTCGACGCCTTCGCCCGGCCCGACGCCCTCCTCATCAACTCCCGCATGGAGTTCGAGCGCAACCGGGAGCGGTACGAGTTCCTCAAGTGGGGCCAGTCCGCATTCGCCAACTTCCGTGTCGTGCCCCCGGCCACGGGCATCGTCCACCAGGTCAACCTGGAGTACCTGGCCAAGGTGGCGTGGGACGACGGCGATTGGCTGTACCCGGACAGCCTGGTCGGGACCGACTCGCACACCACGATGATCAACGGTCTCGGTGTGCTCGGCTGGGGCGTGGGCGGCATCGAGGCCGAGGCGGCGATGGTCGGGCAACCGATCTACATGCTGCTCCCCGAGGTCGTGGGTTTCCGGCTCACCGGAAAGCTCCCCGAAGGGGCGACCGCCACCGACCTGGTGCTGAGGGTGACCCAGATCCTCCGCACACATGGCGTGGTGGGCAAATTCGTCGAGTTCTTCGGGCCCGGCCTCGACGAGATGCCCGTCGCCAACCGGGCCACCATCGCCAACATGGCCCCCGAGTACGGGGCCACGGTGGGGTTCTTCCCGGTCGACGACCAGGTGCTCAGGTACATGCACATGACCGGGCGCGACGACAAGCTCGTCGACACCGTCGAGCAGTACTACAAGACCCAGGGTCTGTGGCGGGACGATTCGCAGCCCATCCGGTACAGCGCCGAGCTCCATCTCGACATGTCGACCGTCGAGCCGTCCGTGGCGGGGCCGCGTCGCCCCCAGGACCGGATCGCACTGTCGGCGATGAAGGAACAGTGGCGCACCGACCTCACCAACCTCTTCGGAAAGAACGGGGCTGCCGAGGGATCGACCGTGATCTCCTGGGAGGGCGAAGGAGGGCATCCCGAGGCCCAGGAGCAGATCGAGGCCCAGGACGAGGTGCGCGTCGAGCTGGACGGCCGGCAGTTCACCCTTGCCGACGGCCACGTGGTGATCGCCGCCATCACCTCCTGCACCAACACCTCCAACCCGAGCGTGATGGTCGCCTCGGGCCTGGTCGCCCGCAAGGCGCGCCAGCTCGGCCTGGAGCGCAAACCATGGGTGAAGAGCTCTCTGGCACCGGGATCGAAGGTGGTGACCGAGTACCTGGAGGCCTCGGGTCTACTGGACGACCTCGAAAACCTCGGGTTCGGCGTCGTCGGCTACGGCTGCACCACCTGTATCGGGAACTCCGGCCCCCTGCCCCAACCGATCTCCGACGCCATCAACCAGCACCAGCTGGTGGCCGTGTCCGTCCTGTCGGGCAACCGGAACTTCGAGGGTCGGATCCACCCCGACACACGGGCCAACTACCTGGCGTCGCCCCCACTCGTGGTGGCCTACGCCCTCGCCGGGACCGTGGATTGGGACCCGGTCCACGAGCCGATCGGGCACACACCAGACGGCAAGGAGATCTACCTCCGGGATATCTGGCCGACCCAGGAGGAGATCGAGTCGGTCGTCTCCGAGTACGTGCGGCGAGACCAGTTCGTCGACCGCTACTCCGACGTCTTCACCGGATCGGACGAGTGGCGGGAGATCGAGACCCCGGAATCCGACCTCTACCACTGGGACGAGAAGTCCACCTACATCCAGGAGCCGCCATTCTTCACCGACCTGACCCCGGAGCCCAGCCCGATCCAGCCGATCATGGGCGCACGTGTGCTGGCGCTGCTCGGAGACTCGGTCACGACCGACCACATCAGCCCGGCGGGGTCCATCGCGGTGAACAGCCCGGCCGGCCAATACCTGATCTCGAAAGGCGTCCAGCCGCCGATGTTCAACTCCTACGGCTCGCGACGCGGCAACGACCGGGTGATGACACGGGGCACGTTCGCCAACATCCGGGTCCGCAACCAGCTGGCTCCGGGGACCGAGGGAGGTTGGACCACCGACTTCCTCGACGGCCAGGTCAAGACGATCTACGACGCCGCCATGCACTACAAGGAAGAGGGCGTGCCGTTGGTGGTCATCGGGGGCCAGGACTACGGGATGGGATCGTCCCGTGACTGGGCCGCCAAGGGGACATTCCTCCTCGGCGTCCGGGCCGTGATCGCCAAGTCGTTCGAGCGTATCCACCGCTCCAACCTGGTGATGATGGGTGTCCTGCCGCTCGAGTTCCTCGAGGGCGAGGGACCCGAGACCATCGGGCTGGACGGTACGGAGGTCTACGACATCGTGGTCGACGACGCGTTCGCTCCCCGTCAGCACGTGGTGGTCAACGCGACCAAGGCCGACGGCACCAAGGTCAACTTCGAGACGGTGGCCCGGGTCGACACTCCGATCGAGGTGGAGTATCTCCGCCACGGCGGGATCCTCCACTACGTGCTCCGTCACATGGCTGCCGCCTGATGACCCCGGCGCCTCTCCCCCGGCGGAAGCCGGGACTGACCCTCGTGTTCCTGGGGGTGGTGGCGCTGGGCCTTGCGGTGGCGTGGTTCGTCCGAGGGCTCGACTCTGGGACTGCGCTTGCGGTCGGGGCTCGGGCCCCGGAGTTCCAGGTGGAGCTGATCGACGGTGGAACCTTCGATTTGAGCCGGCATCTCGATGCGGAGCAGCCCCGGGCCGTGGTGATCAACCTCTGGGCGTCCTGGTGCATCCCCTGCCGGAAGGAGATGCCCGAGCTGTCGGCCTTCGCCGACGCCCACCCCGACGTAACCGTGATCGGGGTGGCGGTCCAGGATTCGGAGTCGGCGTCACGCGCCTTCGCCGCCGAGATCGGCGCCACCTACCCCCTGGCATTGGGTGACGACACCTTCGAGGACGCCTATCCCACGCCGGGCCTCCCGGCGACCTTCGTCATCGACGGATCGGGCCGCATCGAGGTGATCCATCACGGGATCGTCGATCGCGCCGACCTGGAGGAGTTCACGCGCGATCTCTGATCGCCAGTGACCGATTCTTCACGATGCACCCCTGATCTGCGACACCCGGACGTAGTCGTAGTTGGGGCCCTCGACCATCTCGGCGAAGACGACCAGCCGCTCGCGGGCGGAGAACTTGGGGTTGCACGTGATCAAGGTCACCCAGGCACCGGGCCTCGGATCGGTGACCCAGACGTCGGTGGGCTTGACGATCAGTGTCTCCCTCACCTCGTAGACATGGGTACCGGCCACGGATTCGATCTCGATCCGGTCACCGGGCTCGAGGAGATCCAGGTTGTGGAAGGGGCGTCCGTAGGTGGTGCGATGGCCCGCGATCACCGAGTTGCCGGGCTGACCCGGCAGGGGCGTCCGGGGCATGTGACCAGGGCCCTTGTTGAGGATCGGGCGCTCGGTGCCGGAGAAGACCACCGCCTCGACGTCGATGCTGGGGATCCGGATGAACGCCACGGGCTCTCCGTGGACGGGCTCAGGCTCGCCGTACAGGGTGACGGTATCGGGGATGTCCGGTGGCAGCACGCCCCCGACGAGCTCACCGGTCTCGAACTCCTCCTCTTCGGCCTCGGCCTCGCCCAGTGAGTCCTCGAACTCGTCTGCCGCCTGCACCTGGAGACGACGGTTGAGGAAGTCCGTGCCGACGAGCTGCCACCCGACGTAGCCGCCGATGAGCACGCCGGCCCAGATCAGGGCCCAAGCGACGATTTGGATCCTGCGAAGCAGGCGCCCCCTGCTCGTCTCCGCCACTACCGCCCTCGCCACTCCGGGCGGCGCTTCTCCAGGAACGCGGCCACACCCTCGGCGGCGTCCTCGGTGGCCGTGACCGCGGTCAGACCCGCCTGGAGCCGGTCGAGGGCGGTATCGAAATCGGTGTCGGCGACGCCGTAGAAGGTGTCGCGCCCGAGCATCGTGACCGCCGGGCTCTTGGAGACGAGGGCTTCGACCACTCGATCCACCTCGGCGTCCAAATCATCGCGGGCCACCACCCTGCTCACGGCGCCAAGGGCCAGCGCCTCCTGCGGTGTGATCAGCCGTCCCGTCAACATCAGCTCCAGCACCGCCTTGCGGGGCATCGCCCGCATCAGCACCGCGGAGATCATCATCGGCCACAGACCGACGCCGATCTCCGGCGTCCCGAGCCGGGCATCGTCGACGGAGATGGTGATGTCACAAGCAACGGCCAGCCCGAAGCCGCCGGCGAGGGCGTCGCCGTTGACCCTCGCCACGGTGGGCTTGCCGCCGCGGATCATCATGCGGAAGAGATCGGCCAGACGCCCCCTCTCCTTGTGCAGGCCGATGGGGTCGTCGGCGAACGAGCCGCTCAGGTCGCCGCCCGCGGAGAAGGCCCGGTCACCGGCGCCGGTGTAGACGATCACCCGGACGTCCGGGTCGGCCAACGCATCTGCGGTGGCCTCGCATAGCCCCTCCATGGCTTCGACCGACATCGGGTTGCGACGATCGGGGTCGTCGACGGTCACGGTGGCTCTGGGCCCTGATTTGTCCAGCCGAATGGGCACCTGCTGCCTCCAAGTCGGGCGTGGCCTGATAGCGTCGCCTCATGCTATGGCTCGCTCTGGTTCTGTTCATCGCATTGGCTATAGCCGTGATCCGGGGCGGTCGCCTGGTCAACCTTGGAGACATCGAGCTCAAGGGCTGGTGGCTCCTGTTCATCGCCCTCGGTCTCCAGGCCGGGACCAACTGGCTGCCCGAGAGCGCCTCGGGGCTGGGCGTCCCGATGATGCTCCTCTCCTATGTCCTGCTCATCGGGATGGTCTTGATGAACCGATCCAAGCCCGGGATGTGGATCACCGGGCTCGGGGTCCTCGCCAACCTCACGGTCATCGCCCTCAACGGGGGCATGCCGGTCCTGGCGGGTGCGGCGGAGGTGGCGTCCGGGTTCACGATCACGGAGCCCGACCTCAGTGGCAGCTACAAGCACATCCTCCTCGACGAGACGTCGCGACTCACCTTCTTCGCCGACGTCATCCCGCTCCGGATCGCCGGGATCGGTGAGGTGATCAGCCTCGGCGACATCTTCCTCGCCCTCGGGCTGGGCATCTTCCTCGAATACGAGTTGCGCCGACCCCGTCGCTACTTCAGACGCGGGGCGCAGGCAGAGTCGGGCACGGCGCACCGGCAGAGCCGCGGCCAGCCGTAGATCAGACCCGGGCCGGCGGGGTGAGCTGGCGCCGGTGCTCGAGGACGCGACGCAGCGACGCCACCACGTCGGGGTCGTAGTCGTAGGCGGCTCCGGCGTGGAGGCTCTCCAAGGCGGCGAGTGGGGTCTGCCGGTCCTCGTTGACCTTCCAGTCGTAGGCCGCGGCCACCTTGATGATCCGGGAGACGATGGACACGTCCGGGTCGTCCTGTTGTCCCGGTCTGCGGAAGGGCTCGTACTGTTGACGCACGTGGTCGGCGACACGCTCGAGATAGGGCGATTCGGCGATGATCTCTGCGCTCCACCGGGCGATGTCATCTTCGGTGTATCCCATCTTGAGGACCTGGGGCTCGTTGAGGCTGATGCGCCCGATGTCGTGCATCAAGGAGGCGAACTCGACCTGTTCGACCAGAGTCGGCCCGAGACCCATCTCTTTGGCGATGGCCGTCGCTAGGGACGTGGTGCGGTCGGCGTGGCCGTCGACGGCGAGACCCGATACCTCGGGGATACGGGCCAGGGCCCGGATGGTCTGCTTGTACGTGACCTTGGTCTCCTGGAAGCGCCGGAAAGCGGCGTGGGCGAAGGAGTACGGGAGCAGGGCGATGGGCAGTGCCCACCACTCGAGCGGTCCGAACAACTCGCCGAAGAGGGCGCCGGTGAGGACCAGGCCTGCGAACACGTTCAGGTCCTGGACGAAGGCACGGGCCATGTACGAGCGTGAAAGGTCCCTCGGCCCGATGACCAGGAGAGAACGGACCAGGACCTCGACCGCGGCCCAGGCGAC